>DQXH01000057.1 GCA_011043415.1 Thermoprotei archaeon
ACTCTAGGTAGCCCCTGTGACCCCGTATCCTATGCTCCCCTCTACTCCCACCCATATATAAAAATTGTGTAAGGGGTATATAAAAATTAACTACAGATTAACGGGATATTTCCATCTCATGTACTGGATATTCATAGGATATTAGCGAGATATTAACTCTTGATTAACACTATTCCTCAGCTGATTTGGATAGTTCCTCTGCTACTATAGTGAAAAGCTTGGCCATCTTAATCCCTGAATCCGATATTAGGCTCACCATCGTTTTCAAGATTTTCATAATTTTATGAATCAGATATAGTTGTGCCAGCACTAGACCCTGCATCACCGTAGCTAATCCTATTATAATTATGATATAAGTGGGGTCAATATTCACTTCTCTTCCTCCTCCTTTTTAGCCTTCTTTGTTTTAGCGGCTACTTTAACCAGTTTCTTAACGAGTTTCTTAGCTCCAGCTTTCTTAAGTGCCTTCTTAAGCTGTATTAGCTTCAATGCAGCTACTAGAGACTCTGGATTAGGAGCTGGTACGTATATCAAATCCTTCTCTCTTATGTCGGTCACGTGTACTGGGTATGGAGTTGGATTCAATACGATGACTTTGATACCCTTCTTTAGAAGCCTCCTAATTATCTCCATAGCTGTAGCCTCGTCTGGAGTATTCATAAGTATATTCGCCTGTTCATCGGTAACTAGAATTACTGTATCTATCTCCCCTCTCTCAGCAAGCTTTAGGGCAAGCTTCAATCCGCATGCAATGCATGTTCCTCTATCATATTTCTTCTCAGCTATCTTCTGCAGCTGTATTAGACCTAGGAATGTCTTAAGCAGCTCTGGAGACTCATAATCCGCATTGTCGCTAAATACTATCAGGTACTTAATTAATGGAGCTAATGGAGATACTGTAGATAATGCCTTCATAAACTCTCCTCTAAGGCTTGTTGGAGCCATACTTCCACTAGCATCCAATACTACTGCGATATTAGGTGTCTCAATAGGAAGCAGTAAATCCTTGTATGCCTCAGCTACTTTCTTAGCATATACCATAGCCAATTCAGTAGCTAATTCAGTATATCCCTTGTCATACGCTGCAAATGCAGCCTTCAAGACCTTATCAGCTGTAACCATCCTAGACCTCAATATCCTACTGAACTCCTTGAGAATCTTATCCCCAAATTTATCTACTAGCGATACAGCCATCAAAACAAGTGTGTTCCCCGTTAAATCACTCTTAAGTACCACATCTAGAGTCCAATCCTCCTTCTTTACATAGCTCCTAAGTATCTCGAATGGGAATCTCTGAGGTAGGTATTTGAAGTCTTTTGTTCTATAGAATAGGCTTATGCCTTTAAGATACTCATTATCTCCATCATATTTAGATGGTCTTGATAAGTACTTAAATAGCTCTGGGTCTAATGGATAATGGGTTAATTCAATTATCTTCTTAACATATTTCCTATACTTAGCCATGTAATAGATGAATCTTCCATCACTAATCCATTGATTTATCACATCATGAATGAGCCTCTTATCGAATGAAGCTAATCCACCTAGTATCTTCTCCTTCCTCTTAACCTTAACGAACTTATGATATAGCTGGTTTGGAGGGAAGCTAGCCAATAGCTTAACCATCCTACCATAATACTGTTTCCTAGCTTCATTCTTAGATAATATAAGCATACCGATTAATACCTGGTCTTTCATAGTGCCATAGTATCTAGCTGCCTCAATAACATCCATATACAGCTCAGGGTCTTTACTAAGTATGACGTTATGCAATGGAATGGATATAGCCAGTACATCAACTCCCTTCATGTAAAAGAAGTCTGTTAAGTATCCCGTAAACGCTAGAGACAGAAACTGCATCTCTGGGTCATGGACATAAAACTCATGCTTAGTATAATCGAATCTCTCGATAGCAGCTCTCTTCTTAATAAAATCCTCAGCATACTGTCTTAAAATATCATCCCACTTCAATACAACCACCCATTGGGTAACGGGAAGGGGGTCTTTACGCCCACCTTCTCAGGTGGGTGCCCATAATCCCTGGAGGGCTGAACCCCCGTCCCAGCCCACTAATAAATAGGAGTAAATAACTCATATATAAATCTTATGCAACACCCATAAAAATAGGGTAAACCGTATGGGGTTTATTTACTGGAGTAAACTGTATGAGGTTTACTTCGTCTCCTTGTATTTTGATGTATATCGTTTGTAGTATTCCTGGCTTACGAATAGGTTACAATGGCATATTCCTTCTCTCTTTATCCTCTCTATAGAACCTGGATAATTCTTATATGGTTTACATGGACATATGTTCTGGGGAACCTTCTCTGGCTTACATGGACAATAGTATGCTCCATGCTGAAGCTTATTCCAGGTTAATGCAGCTATCAATCCATCTCTTATAATCTTCTCTGGATGTAGCTTCCATCCCATTCTACTGGCTACTCTCTCAGCAAATTCATATGTCTTCCTCCATTCATCCTCTGGCACAAGCCCCCTTAGAACCATCCACCTAAGGATGTCATACGCCTTCTTTCTGGGGACTCCCTCAAGCCTCTCTATAACCGTCCCATCTCTAATCAATAATATTAGTGGAATAGCCTCTATACGGAATCTAGGTATAGCCTCCTTAGTCTTGTCAACGTCAATCCTATAGAATTTAATAGGCTTGTCCTGGAACTCTATAGCCAGCTTCTCTATAATAGGCATTATCTCGAAGCATGGGAGACACCATTCTCCATAGAAGTCAACTAATACAGTACCTTTGTTAAGCGGCTTCAAATCAGAGATTACTTGAACTCTACTGGGTAGCCTCTCCTCCAACGCCTTAAGCCTATACTCAAGCTTCTGGATATATGGAGAAAGCAACTGAAATATATACTCAGCAATTTGCTCTAAACTCGGACTCCCATTTTTACCCAATGTAACCACCCATAACGTATATAAAATAGAGGGGGAGGTTTAAAAACTAAAGAGACTCCAGTAAAGCCTTCACCTTCCCGCTAATCATCTTCATGGCTTCTTTCTCAAGCTTATCAGGATTGTTACATAAGTCTATCAATGGATTTATAATACTGTCGACGCTAACTATCCCTAGGCTATTTATCTTATCCCTTAATTCAGCGAGCTGTTTAGCAGCCTCCTTAGGATTGAATTTCTTAGCCTTAATCATACTCATATACTGGTTTACCATAGCAACTACCTTCTTCTCAGTATTTTTAACTGCCTCGATAATCATCTTCCTCTCCATCTCCTCAATCTCTCTCCTAACTCTAGGGCTTACATATGGCTTGATTATATCTGGGTCTAGTATAATCGGCAGCATATTGACATATATTCTTCTAAGAGTAACCTTATAATATCTGAAGTTGACATTATATTTCCTCAAGATGTTTATAATCTTATCCATATACCCCTTTTCATGATATTCTTTAAGCATTTCATCCAGCTCATCTAGCTCTTGATTTAGTGAGTCGACTACCCTGAGGAAGTCGTCTGCAGAGTCTCTTGGAAGGAGATATACGTTTCTTCTGAATGCACCAACCTCTATATTTGATATGACCATAGCATATTGATTTAATGCATTATATAGCCTTGTTCTAACCGAGTTAACTATATTTCCGAATCTATTTGGATATGGACTGAAGTTAACTATCCTCTGCCTCCTAGCCCTAGCCCTCCTAAACTCAGCCCTTATATCTGACTCACTTACCGTCTCAACCTCACGTCTCCTATACTCCTGGTTAATCTCACTCTTAATCTCCTCAAGCTCCTCAATCATCCTATATAACTCTTCCCCACTTAGATTACTGAAATCAACTTTAACAGTCTTAAACAGATTTGCAGATGGAGAATGCAATGTAACAAAGTATCCATTAACCAAAATAGGCTCAAGAGATACGGACATAGAACCACCCATAGGGTAATGGGAAGGGGTGCCTACAGCAGGCGTCCCGCTTCACAGGACTGCTGGAACCCCGTCCCAGCCCACTAATAAATAGGAGTAAATAACTCATATATAAATCTTATGCAACACCCATAAAAAATAGATAGGGGGTAGATGCTATTCCCTACGTTTCTTGATTATCAGCATTTCTGGGAATGGGATATGATTCAGTTCACTATGGTATATTGGGAAGTGTTCTGTATATTCCTCGTATGACTTGAATATTCCTCCACAGAACCAGCATCTATATATGACCTGCTCATCCGCAGTACTCACTATCCCACTCCCTATCCCCATCTAGAAGTTCCTTAATAATCTCTTTATCATCGTAGTATGTAAGGATTTTATCTCCGTTGTAGAACATCATTACAACAACCTTCATAGTATCTCACCTAGTTTATCGATTAACTTGTATATCATATCTTTATACTCGTTCATTGTCACCGATATAGATACCAGCGTCTTATCCTCTTCAGCTACAAGCCTTATTATGTATTCATCCTCTGATATTCTATCGACATCGATTTTATGTGTCTCGAACTCGGCAATCATACTATCTCCATCTGAAATATCTAGGTCTTTCCTGAGAAGCCCCCTCCTAACAAGTACTGTTATATCCATTCAAATCCCCTCATACTCAGATGCAGCTGCCTTAGCCCTATAATACTCTGGCTTAAGCTTCCTATCTATAAGCCTCGGATTGAGGATATCTATGATTTCATCTGTAGTCTTAATACATTTGTCTCCTGTAAATCCCTCTGCATCGACCTCAATGGTATCCCCATTTTTAAATATCAACGTGATTTTCTTCATATTTCCACCTCCATAACAACTTCTCTATTTCTTATCTTAGTCTTAACCCTTGCATTAGGAAATTTCTGATATACTCTCATTCTCGTCTTATATGCATTGATATAGTTCTTAGCCAACTCACTCAACTCAGCAAACTTATTTTCATAACGCCAACTATCTCCCTCTATAAGTAGATTCCCGCTAGAATCGATGCTAAACCCTATCCCCCTGGGTAGTTCGGAGCTGTATAATGCGATAAGTACTGAAGTGATATTTCCATATGCATCAGATACATGCGTCCTGGTCTTCATACCGAGTTCATCAGCTAGCTTCTGTATAGCCCTGGTAAGCGTCTTCTCATCCACCTTAATATCAGTTTTATATACCGAATGGTGGCTCATCCATTCCACCCATATAAAAAGAATTAGAGGTACTCTACAAATGCTTTAGTCTTGCTCCTCTCTACTGTAGTATATTCATTGACCAAGTCGTCTAAGAACTTTCTATTTATAAACCCTATCTTCTTAGCTTCATTCAGGAATCTCTTGAAGTCCCTGCTCCTCTCCTCGATATTAAGCTGCATAGATTCTATGGCATTCAATAGATGTTTCTGGCTTACCTTCTTCTTATCCTTCTTCGCATTGAAAGCTGCTTCAATTATTATAGCCTCAATCTCTGCACCAGTCATCATAAACGTCTTTTCAGCTAGTTCGTCCCAGTCGATATCGCTGGCTAATGGTATGTTACGTAGTACCTGAGTATGTATATGAAATATCTCTTTCCTAGCATTGAAGTCTGGGAGCAATACTGGAATTAATACATCAGTCCTACCAGGTCTTAGGAATGCTGGGTCAATATCGCTTATAAAGTTTGTAGCTCCAATAATTATGCTCTCCCTATCCCTATCACCGAACCAATCCAATAACATATTGGTGAGCCTCCTAGATACCCCACTATCTGTAGCCATAACTCTACCACGTGCCATCGTAAGCTGGTCAATCTCATCGATAAACACTATAGCTGGACTGAAATTCTCTATTAGATTCCTAACCAGCTTTATTCTCTTCTCCGTCTCTCCAACAATCCCCCTCAAGAATGTAGCTGCATCTATCTTAAGTACTGGTAATTTAATTTCTTTGGCAAGTGCCTTTGCCAGATGCGTCTTCCCAGTACCTGGCAATCCAAACATTATAATACCTTTAGGAGGAGTAAGACCATACCACTCAGCTTCCTTGGGATTCCTTATTAAATCTATAATTCTCTCTCTGATATACTGTTTAAGCCTCTCATACCCACCTACAGCTTCAAACCCGAATTTAGGCTCTATATATTCTATCCCATACTCTTTAAGATAATCGATTTTATACTTGGTATAATATTCTGGCTTCAACGCTCTCTCCATCATTATCGACTCTGAAGTAGCTGCCTCAACCATATGTAAATCGAGTCCAGCACTAGCTACTACAATCTCTGCAGTTGGCTTAAGCCTTTTTATTATATCTTTATTTCCCTTACTTAATCTATATCCCTCGATTATCTCATTAACAAGCCTCTCTAGGAGATTCTTCCTCTCTAATGGTGTACTTGGTGGGATATTCATTACGTAACAGAATTTACGTAGAACCTGTGGAAACAGCTCTGTATTAGATGTAAATACCACGACAGTACTATGTATCCCATATATCTTTTCATCTACATCTAGACTCCACTCTAGTAATGCATTAGATAATTGTAACGCCTGCTCCTCAGTATATACATAATAGATTATGGCTAATGTAGTCCTCCTCCTAATCAGACTATCAATATATGATAATGGAGGCTCATCCAACTCAACCACATCCCACTTACTCTCAAACGGTTCACTCCACTTCCTTTTCTTTAAAACCTTTCCATTAAGCATATTATACTGTATAATCTCAGCATATTCGAATCCAGTAGGTAATAGAATTTCATCATGGTTAAGCCTTAGAAACTCCTGTATCCTAGCTGAATCCATCGTACCTACAATAAATACCGTACTCCTCTGACTCTTCCTCTTAATAGCGAGTTCATGAATCCACTCCATAGTCTCACCTAGATTTCCTATACGCTATTGTATATCCCCCACATTTAGGACAGTATGGAGGGTCTATAATAACCTTATCATAAGGTGCTTCATTAGACTCAAATTTATGACCACACTTAATACATTCATAAATCCACTTCATAAAACCACCCATCATAAAAAGTTATAGTATGATAATTTCCTTTTTATTGAGTTTATTCCTTATTTTAAGGTATTTGTCTATAGCGATTTTAGTATAGTACTTCATATCTCTTGAGAAGATATATACATTTTTATCAGTAATATATGCGGTATCCCCAGCTGAGTCATATGATAATCCATCTACCTCCCTAGCTCCATTCAATAGCCTTCTAAATTCATTCCTAAACATTACAGTTAGCTTGAGCCTCCTAAACCTCTTCATATGTCATCCCTCAATAGAGTTAGTAGGGTAACTGGATAATTAACTATCTTCTCCCCAGTCTTTTTACTCGTCCTAATCCAGCCTTCATCCTCCGCATCCATTAGAATCTCGCTGGGTTTCCCAGCATACATACGTCCATCCCTAAATACAAATATAACTAGATTTACATTGCTATCGACAAGCCCCTTCAATACACTATAGTTAATCCCTATAGCCTCGACATCCTCCTCATACTTATACATCTTAGAAAAATATTTTAGAGGCTCACGTTGATATACAACATAGACCTTATACTTAACTTTATTATATCCAGAGAATGTGGGTATAAGCCTACTCAATTCAAATAGCCTATGCCTCCCAAAATGAACAACCTTAATCCTCTCAACCGTATAACCCAGCTTCTCAAGAAGCTTCTTAACCTTATCAGTAGCCTCATGAATCCTCTCAATCATAACACCACCCACCATAAAAAGATATTAGGATTCTGACTTATCCTTCAATAGCCTAACTAGATGTTCGTCTCCAGTTCCTGGGAAGTATAGGTGTATCACTCTGTATCCCTCATCATCCCTATATTTATGTAGGATTTCCTTAGGAACAGAATAAGCCCCATATACTTCAAGCCCTATAAACCATATATCCACTGATGTTATAAACGGCTCTTTCTCATCTAAGTCATACATCCTCAACTTCTTTCCACATACTTTACACTCTATATTTTCATGGACATACTTCTCATGATACTCTTTACTAGCCTCAGCCTGAGTCTCAATACCCAGTTCACACAGCCCATCTCCAAGCCAGTATGGGCACGAGGGGTCACAATATCCATAGCATTCACATGGTAAACCGTCGCACTCCTCCTCCATATACTCTTCATCCCAATCCTCATCCCAATCGTCTAGGCTCATGCCAATCACCGATTAAAAATTGGATGCTTACAAATTATATCTAACAGTTGATAAGCTAGATAAGTGATTCTCTTATCGTAATCCCTCATCCAATCCTTATCGCCATAGGTGAGCTTGAGCCTAGCGTACTTATCCCTCAATACATTGATTGCGATGTCAATACTACTTATGACGCCATCTATATCCAACTCCCTAAACTCCTTAGCAGGGATAAACTCCATATACCCCACCCATAAATATAAAAAGGTTATATGGATTTAGGTGCTAGGTAGTACTCTAATGTGAATCCATGCTTATTATTGAATATAGCCTTAAGAGGATAGTTTAAGTCTAGCCGTATAATAACTTCCTCGACACCCGATAATTTACTTAATGTAATTAAGTCTTTAGCCAATACTATCCTAAATCTATATGTCCCCATCGGAATATTATACTTTACTTCAGATGGGATATATACTCTAGTTCTATTGCCAATTATATAGTCGTCATATGTCTCAATATATAATTTACCTCTCTCCCTGATTATATGAAGCTCGCTAAACCTCTCTTGCCTAGTGAATGGCTTGAAGATGCTAACCAATTTTTTAGGCTCTAACCTAATATAATATCTAGGCTTGATACGGTCTAGCCTCATACCCTTATAGTCGGACTCGGATATATCTACCTCCATCGTAATCAAGACATCACCATCATACCCCCCGATAATCATTACCTCTCTATCATCCTCTTTATCGGTCTCTATAAATGTACCATTCTTGCAATTTGAGAGTATATTGTCTATTGCACGTTGCAACTGATATGCATCATATTCATAGGTCTTACTCCTAGACCTGCCTGAACCCGTCGGAATCACAAGATGAATCGCCTTAGTATGACTACCATCGATTTGAGATACCATTAAATAGCTTCTAGATATCGTAATATAATTCGAGAAGGAATCCAATACTTTAACCGCTGTACTCAAATATTTCAATCCCTCTATAGGAATATCTACTCTAACCATCTTCACCACCCAATAAATCAAGTAGTTTATCTAGCTCAATTTCAAACCCTTCATACGTGTAGAACCTTATCTTCCTATATGCAGTCGCATACAATGGTATTATCCCATACTGTTCATAAGCGTCCTTAAGCCTATGAAACATATCGGTATATGCTATATCACGTTTAACTAGATACTCCTTAAGCTTAACCTGAATCCCAAGTACAATAGTCTTCCCCCTAATCTTACGGATAGCTATCAAATCAAATAGACCCTTACTCCTAGCACTTCTAACTACATAAAACCCCCTCTTCTCAAGATACTTAAATACCTTCCTCTCAGCTCGATACCCCCTCCTATACATACCCCCACCCATATAAAAAGAAAAGAGTTATTTGTCTCTCTTTTCACTAGCCTTCTTCATTAAATCTTCAGGGACATTCTTAGTTACTATCCTTGTGTCTCCACTAGGCGTCCTTATAATAATCATCTGGCTACTAGCTACTGCCTCCTTAAGCTTACCTAAATTATATTCGTCGATAACCACAGTAAGCCTACCAACCGTAACATCACTTACCTCAAAATTCTCATCCGCTAAGATGAAGGAATCTCCAATACGTATCATCTCTGCCTCATCAAGTTCAAGTAGCTTCTTAACGACATTCCTAGGGATAACAAAGTCTATAAACACGGTAATCAAATCAGTAGACATACAGACCACCCATGATAAAAAGAATTATGTTTCTAACGCTTCTCTCTTAAGTCTATTCTTTAGCTCTTCACATACATTATCAGGATATCTCTTCCATTCCTCTGTACCAAATGGATAATGGCTTCTACATTTCATACATAGACTACGAGGTATTAATCCGAGTCCAAACGCATTAGGCTTCATCTTATCCCTATATTTGTCGATAAATCTTTTAGCGTCTCTTACAGATTTAAACCAGAATGTATCACATCCCTGACCATTACCAATATATACCTGTTCCTCATCAACAACATTGTAGTCCCTAAAAATAGGAATCCCCTTATACTCTCCATACAAACTTATTTTACTTATACCCATCTTAACCACCCATTTGGCATGTGCCTTAACAGGAATTTAACACGGTATTACATGGATGTTATCGGTATGTATATAAAAAGTTTATAAGAGATTAACAGTTGATTAACAGGCTTCAAACCCACGTACACGAGTAGAAGGATATCGTATATAGCTTTGATAGATATGTCATATCGTCAATCTCTCCTCTCTTATGCATCTCTATAATCTTAAGCACTTCATCCTTATTCTTCTCTAGGAATATTAGGTCAACCCCAAATGGATGTGCATATTTAGGAAGCTCATCCCTATTAATAATCTTGTACTCCCATATCCTAAGCCCAAATACATTATACTTTTTGACGATATCCCTAATATCCTTTATGGTAGCGTCGTTTACCCACTTATCAAACTCATCTATCTCCCATATAGAAACCCTCCTCTCCCTAATCTCCCTATCAATATGATACTCCATATAGACCACCCATGTAAAAAGAATAGGTTATAGATTCATCGCTATCTCCTTTATCTCTCTAGCTAAGTCATGTATAACCGCTAAAGCCTCGGCAACAGTATCATCATATTCAATATCCCCATTAAGATAATCCCCCTCCATAGAATCAACATACTCCATAATCCTCTCAGCCTTAGAAACAATCTCCTTATTCATACCCACCACCCAACATAAAAAGAAGCAAAAAAGATGAAAAACCTATTCAATCTCGATAACTTCATCGCCACGAATAAGATAAATCGCTCCATCCCAAGCAATTAAAAACAATCCATGCTTAGGACATCTATGGAACGCCTCATTCTCCTCATTAACCCCAACCAGCGGACTATCACGTCCACAAATGGGGCACTCAATCTCATAAACCTCATCTTCACTAGGCTCTCTAGCTATCTCAAATCTCTTATTCATAATACCACCCATATAAAAAGGAGTATTATGTAGACCGTATGACTTCAACGATTTTCTGTAGTTTCTTAACTTGCTCCGATGCATCTTTAGTATATCTATCTACTTCCTCGACTAACTTGATGAAGACACCATCTATATTCTTTGCAACCTCTAATACCCCCTCTCTAGATAGATTCCTAAATGGCTTGTTAAAGTCCCCTGCCCAATACCCCTCATAGCTAAGCCTCTGGGTATCTGAAGGGAGATACCCGCTTTCAGCTAAGCTCTTAACCGTGAATCTAAGGTCATACGCACTATATGTACTCCTACGTACTATAAGCTTATCAGTTTCTACCTCCTCAATATTCGCATCCCTCATTATCGCCACTATAAAATCATGAATCTTATTAAGCAAAGACAACATCCTATTAGTAACTATCCTGTAATTCTCAAGTTTCTCAACAATCCTACCAATATCCTCCATAATACCACCCAATATAAAAAAGGAGGGTTATGTCGTAAGGAACTCCCTAATTATATAGGTATCTTGTCGGACAGTTGCCATGTAGAACTTTAGTTTATTAGTAATTTGCTCCAATTCATCCTTGCTATATATTTTTCCCTCTGGTGGTCTAAATCCTAATACCACGATTATCGCTAAATCCCCATTCTCTAACTGAATTGATATCCTATTCATTTTTATAGAAACACCTAGAATTTGACTAAGAAGCTGGGCTGTTGACTGATGACCAACTGCAGACACAAAATTAGTGTTACATTTAAGAAGCTTCTTTACATAATCCAGACTTATAGGTTGAATGTAGATAATACTGGGCTTACTAAACATAGATGGAGATAGAGCATTAAGAATATACAACACCATTTTTCTAACCACCCATGGTAAAAAGGTGTTATAGGTATCTGTCTATTATCTCTTCTAGTACATCCATATATGCCTGATAATACTTGGGATTAACCTCATACGTTGTTTTAGGTACAAAAACATCTCCAGTCGCACCATTCAAATCGCTTGTGATATCATTAATCAAATCATCAATTTTATCTTCACTAATCTCTATATCGCCATTATTCAGAAGCTCATAAACAATCTTCTCAACTTCATCCCTAGATAACTCTGGCATAACCTCCCATGATATAGCAACCCAATCAACAGTATTTATCAAAAGAAAACCCTCCTTAAAATACAACCCCATCTCAACCACCCAAGATAAAAAGTGTGTTCAGGATATAGGCTCATCTAGAATAACATCTACTACTTCTTCAAGAAGAAGCTTATCCCCGTCATAATATTCTAGAACCTCCAATACCCTAATCTTCCTAACCTTAGTCAATTTACTAAATCCAATAACCGCAAACTCCTTAAGCAAATCATCTAATTCACTCATCTAAAACCACCCATGATAAAAAGATGTTAGGGATAGATTAGGATTGATATTTTGGATTTAGGGCTTAGGATATGTAGTATATCAGATAGCTTAATGGCATAAGCCAATGAAGATACTGAAATAAATAA
>DQXH01000075.1 GCA_011043415.1 Thermoprotei archaeon
CTCATAAAATATACTTGACCTTTCCACTTTTAATCCATCTCTTAATAGTCCTAAACTTACACCTATCTCCCTACTAGCCTCATCAGTAGTATAATATTCCTTTCTTCCTGACTCTTTTACTTCTAGAAAAACAATATTACAGTTTAAAGCATGGTAACAATCTTTATTAAATAGGTAACACTAATCATCTTTTAGTGACTGTTATGTACTTAGAGAAAACATTTATGTTTTCTCTCATCATCCTAATCCTTTTGTTCTCAGCGAGTATATTTCCAGTTTATTCCATTAACCAGGTAAATACATATAGCATAGCATATGGAGACTGGGGAATCCCGACCCCATTTCACCATCACAGAGGCCCATCCTACGTCTTAACATCATTTATATGGGATACCCTAGTATGGAGAAACGAGACTGGTATAATTCCCCTACTAGCCTATAATTGGACATGTAGTACTGATGGGTTAACTTGGATTATTACTCTCAGAAAGGGAGTTAAATGGCATGATGGAGTCCCATTTACTGCTGAAGACGTAGCCTTTACGATGGAATACTTGAAAAAGTATCCATATCCCTTCGGAGCTTCCGATGTAGCTAAGTATGTTAAAGATACTATACCCATAGATGATACTACTGTTAAGATTATATTAAATACACCCTACCCTGACTTTATAGACGTGATTATGGGTGAAGTAGAGATAATTCCTAAGCATATATGGGAAAATGTCACAGACCCATTAAGTTACGTTGAAAAGAAGGCATTTATAGGGACAGGACCCTATAAGCTTATCGAGTATAAGAAAGGTGAATACTATCTCCTTAAAGCTAATGACGATTACTTTTTAGGTAAACCTCTGGTTAAGAAATTATATCTTAATGCGTTGGGTAGGCGCGGAGAAAGTGTTGCTTTAGCTTTAAAAAGTAAGGATGTGGATGCTGCCTCCTTCTCTGGATCGGAGGTTGATGTTGTAAAGACGTTTGAGAAAAACCCTGATTTCAAAATATTAGAAGGGCCTAGCTACTGGGTTCTCGAGTTGATATTTAATTGTAAAAAGTATCCATTTAGTGTTAGAGATTTTCGCATTGCAATAGCGTATGCCATAGATAGGGTTGAAATTGTAGATAAGGTCTTACACGGTGGGGGTATTGTAGCGAGCTTAGGAATAACTCATCCAGATTCTAAATGGTATAATCCTAATCTCCCCAGCTATAGTTATAACCTGAATAAGGCTTCTGATATTTTAGATAAACTTGGGTTTATAGATCGTAATGGAGACGGGATGAGAGAGTTTCCTAATGGGACTAAGCTATCATTTACTATCCTCTGCGCTAAAAAATTCGTTAGGGTAGGGGAATTGATTAAAAGCCAGCTCTCGAAGGTTGGATTAGAAGTTACTGTGAAGCCTATGGATTGGAAGCCTATGGATGACTTATTGGATAAAGGGTTATTCTCTGCTGCTATAACTGGTCATGGAGGGATATCGCATCTATGGCCTGGAATAAAATCTACAGTAGACTGGCCTGCACACACTTACGAAAACCCAACTTTAGATGATTTGCTGAAAAAATTCTATACCACTCTAGATGAGGATTCAAGAAGGAGGTATGCCTACGAAATTCAAGATATTATAGCGGGAGATCTACCAGTAATTGCATTATATCACCCAAAAACCTATTGTATATATAGAGTTGATAAGCCCGTCAACTGGTTTTGGACGAAGACAGGTATTGCACATGGCATACCTATATGGTGGAATAAGCTAGCATTAGTAGCTATGAAGGAGATACCAAGTGCTCCAGGAGCTTCCAAGCCTATCGGCTATCCCATAGAGCTTATAGCCGCCGTAATCGGTATAATAGTAGTCATAATTGCTGGAATAGTAATATATATCAGGAGAAAATAAGGGAGAAGAGGTGGGCGTCTCTAGACGGTTTTTCGTTTCGAAAGCTGCTTTTTATATCTCCCTCTTTATTCTATCTATTACTACTGTTTTCTTACTAGTTAGGATGATGCCTGGTAGCCCCCTTGATTATCTTGGTGGGGAGGCTGAGGATGTTCCATATATATTAACAGAAGAAGTTAGGGAGAAGCTTCTAAGCTACTATGGGCTAGATAAACCCCTTTGGGAGCAGTATATAGTATTTGTAAATAATCTCTTACATCTAAACTTCGGATATTCAATTTATTTTTCAGAGCCTGTTACAAGGATATTACTACCGCATTTAATGCGGACACTTATATTAATTACACTCGGTTTCCTATTCTCAATATCCATTTCTTTTCCATTAAGTATAATATCTGCTTGGAGAAGAGGAAGTACTCTAGACACTATAATTACACTTTTATCTATGAGTATATACTCTATCCCATCTTTCGCTCTGGCAATACTTTTTCTAATAGTCTTCTCAGTAGAGCTTAAGTTATTTCCACTTATAGGCTTCTCCGCAGAAGAGAATATTTTAGATATTCTCTGGTATGCATTAGGACCAGCTATGGTTTTTGCAGTAGCAGAATCTGGAAGAGCTTACTATTTTATGAGAAATTCATTTATAAGTGAACTGGATAAAGATTATATATTATTTGCGAAGTCGAAGGGACTTAAGAATAAAACTATAATTCTAAGGCATCTCTTGAGAGGCTCTTTATCTCCGATAATTTCAAAGCTTGCATTATTATTTGGATACTCTCTTTTGTCATGTATGTTTGTTGAAAATGTATTTAACTATCCTGGTATTACATGGCTCTTATTAATAAGCTATGAATATTATGACTATCCTGTACTAGAGAGTATATTACTGATTTTTATGTTTACCGTAATCGTGATGAACGCTATAGCAGATATCATATCATTTATAATAGATCCCAGGGTGAGAGGGGGGTGGATGTGAAGGCTTTGAGTTTCCTCGGGATAAAGGGTAAAATAGGTTTAATCATAATATTATTTGTGGTTTTCATCGGTATTACAGCACCAGTAATCTCTCCTTATGACCCCACTTCACTATTTGAACCATTTGAACCGCCTTCCTCCACCCATCTACTTGGGACTGATGATGTGGGTCATGATGTACTAACGATTCTCATATATGGTGCCAGAGTCTCCATCTTAGTTGGATTTGCAACAGCCACAATATCTACTTTTATAGGTCTTTTAACGGCTCTGATAGCTGGATGTTATGAAGGTTTAGATCCCATTATTTCAAGAATACTGGATTTCTTTTTAGTGATACCGAGAATACCCTTTATAGTAATAATCTCCGCCTTTCTCACACCTAATATATTTATAGTTATACTTGTTCTCTCCTTCTTTGGATGGGCAAAAACAGCTAGGGTTATCAAACCTTTAGTGAAACAAGTATATTCGAGGGAGTATGTTAAGAGACTGAAATGTATAGGCGCGGGAAATTGGTACATAATCTTAAGGCATATTCTTCCAGCTACATTCCCACTTGCGGTAGCGCAATTTGTGTTAGAGGGGGGGCATGCTATCCTTGCAGAAGCTAGCATAGGTTTTTTCGGGCTGGAGGATCCGTCTACATTAAGTTGGGGAATGGAAATTAATCATGCACTGCAGAAAAGCATAATTTTTCTTACTAATATATGGACATGGGTCTTAGGACCACCTATTCTAATGTTAACTATAACCCTTCTCAGCACTACATTCATCTCCATAGATCTAGAGACGAGGATAAACCCTAGGCTTAAAGTAAGGTCATGGTAAATTAATTATTTAACATTATTATAACAAATAATATAGTTGAAGGAAGGATGCTCTTGAAATGATGAGGTTTAATTCGTTGAAAACACCGTTGGTACAGGGAATTAACTTGACAAAAATATTTAGATATGGATTAATCTGGGGTGAACCCGTAGAAGCTGTGAAGAACGTTAATATAAATCTGCTAAGGGGGGCTTCACTATCTCTAACAGGGGAATCTGGATCTGGAAAAACTACTCTAGGGAAAATTCTGCTAGGTATTATCCGACCCACATCTGGAAAGGTACTTTTTAATGGAATAGATTTAACTAATCCTAAGAGGGTTCCTAAGTATATTAGGAGGATGATGAGTTATATTCCTCAACATCCTGAAGAAGCCTTTGATCCTAGATGGAGGCTTTATGACAATATAGCTGAGCCATTAAGAATACATAAGCTTATAGGATCTAAGGAAGAAGAAAAGGAAATTATCTTTAAATTAGCTGAAGATGTATCACTGGATACAAGTCTTTTAAATAGAAGGCCTTTTGAAGTGAGTGGCGGTGAAATTCAAAGAGCAGTCATAGCGAGTGCATTAGCCACGAACCCTCTATTCATGGTTTGCGATGAACCAACATCTATGTTAGATATTAGTACACAGGCTGATATATTAAGGCTCTTAAAAAATATACGTGATAAATTAAATATTTCCCTCCTATTTATTTCTCACGATATTGAGATAGCTAGTTTCATGGGATTTAAAATAGCTGTGATGCTGAAGGGAAGAATTGTTGAGATGGCTGATGTAGATAAACTTATAAATGAACCTCTTCACCCCTATACACAAGGTCTATTAGGAATTGTAAAAGTGGAATATGTATCATCATATGCTAAAAATTGTAGAGGATGCCCATATTATGATAGATGTCCTGTTAAAATGTTACCATGTAGAGAGAAGGAACCTAAGTTGAAGAATGTGGGAGGTGATCATTATGTCGCATGTTTCAGATACTAGTAAAGAAGTTATTTTATCGATAAGGGACCTTAAAGTAAAATTCTATACTGAAGAGGGTGAAGTAACTGTAATTAGCGACGTGAACTTGGATTTGTTTAAAGGCGAGACAGTTGCTTTAATAGGAGAAAGTGGAAGTGGTAAAAGTATATTAGGACATACAATAATTAGGCTGCTACCTAAAAATGCAAATGTATCAGGACATATCATATATAAGGGTATAGACCTGCTTAAAATAGATAGTTCATTATTAAGGAATATAAGAGGTAGAGAAATAGCATGGATACCTCAAATGGTTGGTTCATCTCTCAATCCAACCGTTAAAATAGGGGTGCAGATAGGGGAGGTTCTAATCGACCACTATAATTATAGAAATCAGAGGGCTTGGAGCTCTGCTATCGACCTACTTAAATTATTTGAAGTAGAGCCAGCTGAAGAAGTAGCTAAAGGCTACCCTCACCAGCTAAGTGGAGGTATGAAACAGAGGGTGTTGATAGCCTCAGCAATAGCCGCAAGACCAAATCTATTAATAGCCGATGAACCGACCAAGGGACTGGATACTATTAAAAAAACATTAATTGTTAATATATTCAAGAAAATTAAAGATCTAAAGCCTGACTTATCTATCCTCCTTATAACGCATGATCTTAAATTTGCTAGAGAGTTAGCGGACAGAGTTATTGTAATGTACTGTGGGAAGGTTATAGAGATTAATGACAAAAACAGTTTTTTCGAACTCCCCCTCCATCCCTATTCTAAACTACTTTTAAAATCATTACCGTCAAAGGGGCTATACCCTATACCTGGGAAACCTGCTAATGTAGCTAATCCTCCATCAGGATGCAGATTCCATCCTCGATGCCCCTATGCCTCAGATATATGTGAAAAATCTTCCCCCCCATTAATAAAATTAGATTTAAACCGTTGTGTTGCATGTTGGCTATATAAAAGATAAAAGGGATAAGAACCTACATCTTCATTTTCACTATACCTCTTCCAATTAAGGCATAAAACTCTTTTCTAGAGCATTTTAGGCAATATGGTTTTCCATTAATGTAAGTTATTCTAGTTTTCATCGCAAGTTCACCGCATGAATGACATCTAACACTTTCAAAAATTGGGGCTCTTTCAATAGGAGACATCCTAATCTCCTCAATTTTGAACTCACTTTCAGGTATTTCAAGCAGTTTATATCCTGTTTCTTCCCATATTTTCGCCAAAGTTTTTATATCGTTTTCATCTCCCCCTCCTTTTATAACGACTTTCTCAAAAAGTTCTAACCCCTTACTAGAAAAATACTTCTCTCTTACTTTATCGGCGTCTACATATACTCTCACACCCTTCCAACTCCCCCTCTTTATAAGTGTTACTGCATTTTTACCTAAATCGAGGTATATTAATGAATTATTACCCATAGTACAACCAGTTGCAACCTGAACTCCATCCGTGAAACAATTATTACATTCAACTATAGCAAGAACTCTCTCTCCAATGCTCTCTCTTAACCCTGCTCTCTTAATACCAAGTCTATTCATAGCTATTGTAGACGCCTTTATTCCGAGAGCAAGATAAGGGCATATATGCCCATGGAAATATTTAGCTTTTTCTAAAACAATTCTTAAATTTTCAACCTCCATTTTGAAATCCCATGCTAAAATATATAAAAAACTGGATAAAAATTTTAGTATTTAATAAATTAAGACACGAAGAAGTTAGTTAAAAAATGAAGTTAAATATAGATATAAGTTAATTTTAAGAACATCTTTAAATAATAGTGTTATATTAGGTTTATTCGAGCGTAAGTATTATCTTTTCTATATCGGCATAGTCAATTATGTAGAATGTTATTATAAATGTAGTTACTGAGAATGATGTTATTATATTGATAGTTCTCCATGTAATCTCTGTTGTAATATTGATTTTTAAGATTGTGAACAGTATTAAGAAGATACTTATGAATAATATATAATTGGCTATCTGTATCTGCCTCATCCCTAAGTAGAAATATATGAGGCTTAATAATCCTATGCATGCTAATATGAAAAATGGTACCGTAAATAGTATATAGAATATCATAGTAAGATCGGGTTCATAGTTATTAAGCATCAATATTATACATGTTGATAAGACTGCGATTACTGCTGACATTATCGAGATGCTTAATGTCTTTCCAAGCCATAACTCCTTTAACTTCATGGGGCTACACAATATTGTTTCTATAACCCCCTCCCTCTTCTCCCTAACAATACTATTACTTAGACTAAAACCCACTATCAATCCAATGATTAAGGAGATATATGGTATGAATGTATTCATTAGATATGAAGGTCTCTCTCTAGTAGTGAATAGGAAAATTCCCATGAATAGCAGTATGCTAAATAGTGATGCTCCTAAACTTTTATCTCTAATAACCTCTATAAACTCCTTTTTAACTAGAGTAGATATGAGACTTATATTAACCACCCCTTACAATCTTAAGATAGACGTCATAGAGACTCTCTACATTCCCCTTTATATCAATAATCTTCAACCCCATCATCACTAGAGGCTTTAGAACTCTAGATATGTTACTATCTTGATAGAATATCCTTATGGAGTTTCCACGTAGATTATATAGAATCCCCATATTATCTAAGTATTTAGCAACCTCCATAGCATCTTGCATATTCTTAAAAGTAATTTCTATAGATCTTCTTTCGAGACTATGCATTAACCTCCTTATAGTATCTAATGCGACGATCCTCCCACCAACTAAAATAGCTACTCTCGAGCATAGTCTCTCAACCTCATCGAGATCATGTGATATTAGGAATATAGTTACGTCTCTCTCCCTAGCTAATTGAAATATTAAATTTCTTACTATAATCTTTGCCTCAGGGTCTAAGCCGGATGTAGGTTCATCCATAAATACAATTTCAGGGTCGTGTATTAATGCTCTGGCAATGGCTAATCTCCTTCTCATCCCTCTAGAGTAATATCCTACCTTCTTATCCTTCTCATCATATAATCCTACCAAATCTAATAACTTCTTAATCCTCCTATCCCTCTCGCTACTATTTGAAACTCCATATATCCGGCTATAGAAATCCAGGTTTTCATAGGCTGTAAGTTTATTATATAATCCATCATTTTCTAAGATGACTCCCACTTTCCTTCTTAAATTAATATCCTTACTAAGATTACCTTCAAGGACTAAAGCTTTACCTGAAGTGGGTCTCATTAAACCTAGTATTATTCTTAATGTAGTCGTCTTACCAGCTCCATTAGGACCTAGATAGCCGAATATTTCTCTTCTCTCTACGTTAAATGATATATTATTTAATATGAATCTATCATTGATTTTCTTGACTAGATTCTCTACTATAATTACTGGCTGCTCCATTTTAAACCACCTTACATCCTCTTAAATATGCCTCTCTTGACTATTGACCAGTAGCTATAGAATATAATCCATATGGTTGAGGCTGGAAATACTGTATATAACCAGATGTTGAACGCCTTGAAGGCGGATAATATGTTAACTATGATATATATGATGATATTGAGTACGTATGCCCTCTTCTGCCAGCCATATCTTCTAATAGTATATATTGCTTGGAGAGCTGCATATCCGTCTTTAGTTAATATATATTTCCCATCCTCTGTAGTTATTAGGCCCTTAAGCTTCTTCAGATGGAAATCGAGTTTACCACTACTCTCTATGCCTAATTCCCTCTTCAACTCAGAGAAACCCATAGCCTTCTTAGAGAGGATCTCGAGAATCTTTATCCTCATGGGATGTGAAATGGCCTCGAACTTCTCATCCTCCACATAAATCACCACAATCTATGAGTGGAACTTCCTATTTAATTCTAACTCCATAGACCAAACAGTCAATAATTCTTGACTATCCCACATTTTTAAAAACTTCTTATAAATAGCAATAAGAATCCCCTCGAAATATATAGATCTTTTTTCAAAGCAGTCTTCCATCCAATTTTGAGAAGCTTGTGTAAAGGGATTCTCGGACTATCTATTTGTTACCTAAAGATACAACTAATTCTCAGCTCTTATTCCTAGCCTAGTGTATCTATAGAGCTCCTGAATCCATTAAAGATACCTGTATATAGGGATTATAGTGTAGTGATACTGCCTATATCTATCGCTAAAGTAGTATCAGGAATTCTTGATATAAGCCATCCAGCAGCATACCAATTTGCCAATGCAACTTTAATATATTCTTCTTTAGCTCTCTCCATATTGACTAGCTCTCCGTGTACATTTAATATCCTGACAATATCTCTAGGAAATATCTTCATTAAAGTATCAAGTATATGATTTACACCCTTTTTTTAGAGAAATATGTGTCGGAAAGTTCAGCTGTCATCGTTGCTACAACTACATCAAACTCACAGGTCGGTAAATATGATAAAATTTCTCTAAGGGTAGGAAGTAGCCTTTCTTTTCCTCTCCTCCATATAGGAAAATATACTTGTAATAACTCTCTTATCTAATATTTTATCATTCTTACTCAAGATCTATGTTAACTTAATATTCGCTTCACCTATATCTATCCCAAGAGAATTAATAACCCTCATTTAAGTTAGATATTAAAAAGGAATTTAATATAATTTTTATCTTAAAAAATGCTTTATAATTCATTATCTAATAATTAGGTGATGATGATCAATCACAATTATGGATTAGGTAAGTGGCTTAAAATATATAGGTGGATAATATCGAAAATTGGATACAGTTACTTAGAAGACTTTATCTCGACTTTAATACTATCTATATTGATCTTGAGAAAATGAGTACACGTTTCTAAAATTAGAAGAATGGTACAAGATCGAGTAATATTAGTATTCAGCGCTTCACCGTCTTTAAAAAGAGATATTGAAAAAATTAGTTTATCTCGGCTTATTAAAATGGAGAAAGCATTTAGTAATAATCTCAGCTGATACAGCTACTTCTGAATTATATTTACAACTTTAAAGGATAAAGTTCTTCACTCAGCTCCAATAGGAGTTAAGAGAATCGGTAAGAATCTAAAATCTAAATTATTTAAAGATACAACTACATATAGAAATATAGTCATAAATCCATATGCAGTCATGAACTTATTAGATGATATTGAAACTTTTTATGTAGGGACATTTAGCGAAACTCCTGGGAATAGATATAGTGATATAACTTATAAAACACATATAAACTCATTGAAAGATTCTAGTATAATTATAGAAATACAAATGATTAACTACAAAGCCATGAAGATTATATGCTGAATTAAAATCCTTGGTTTAATCATAAATAATACTAAACCATGTTGCTATACAAGGTGCAAGCATACAGTACTAGAGTCATTAATACATTCTACTAGAATAAATATTTTTAAGAAAATAAATCTGGAGGAGACTAGAAGGTTTTCTATACTTGTAGATCATTATTATAAGCTTGTCAATAGGATGTGTCCGAAGGATCCCTTATATAAAAATTATGGAAGAATTTTTTAAAGAGGGTTTGATAACCAGTTTTAACATATTTTTATTTTTCCTGTAAGAATAGATTATAATGGTGTTTTCCCATGAAAAATTTAGCTCCTCATATTTTTAGAAAAAGAGTTTTCATTGAAGGATTTTACACTATAGAAATCTCTAAAAAGTTTATAGAAGAATTACTTTATCAGTTAAGCAAGACTTTAGAAATGAACCCATTGACAGAACCAATATTATTCTCACCTGATGAAAGTAATTATCCATATCATGGTATAGGAGGATATATGGCCTGGGTAGAGTCAGGCGTCAGTATATATACATGGAAAGAATATAACTTTTTTACAATCGACATATATTCGTGTAAAGATTTTAAAATTAATTCTTTAATAGACTTTGTAAGAAATAAACTTAAGTGCACTAAGTTAGTATATGAAGAGTATAAATATAGTGTATAAAGTTGATATTCAAAAATATGTAAGAAGCAAATATGAATATCCTAATTATTGAAGGAATCATAGCCGGTCTGGTGGAACATTTTGAAGCAAATATCCTTCCTGAAGCTTTATCGATGTTAATGTCACTTTCAAACGATATATCTAGGCTTGGATATAAAACTTCAATTCTAGTTCATAAAAAATATTTAGATTTTATTCCAATTAGTAAACTAAAAAATATTACTGTAATAAAGAATACCGGATACAATATAAACTCAATACGTAAAGTAGCTACCAAATATGACTATACTTATGTAATAGCTCCCGAATCAGATGGACTCCTATATAAGCTTCTTATAATTCTTGAAGGATTACATATTAATTCAGACCCCGATACAATTGCGAGAATATCTGACAAGTTTAGAGTTATAAATGATCTTGAAAAGACAGGTATTAATGTTCCGAAAACATTATATTTAGAGAAATATAGAAGCGAGAGAGAGTTACAATATATTATAAGAAATCTCGAGTTCCCGATGATAATTAAACCAAGTATTGGAGCAGGGTGCCAAGGGTTAAGAATTATAAAAAGTAAGGAGGAGCTTAGGAATAATTTAAGAAAACTAAGTGTATCTTACAAGACACTAATCCTCCAAGAATATATAAAGGGATTACCTGCCAGTATATCAGTGGTGTCTGATGGAGTTCATTATAAGATTTTATCTATAAATAGACAGTTCATAAAGTTTAGTGAGATAGGATACTGGGGAGGTTATACTCCTATTAGAGGTATAAGCTTAAAAGTTATTGAAAATATAGTTAGAAAAATATCAAGGTTATGTAGTGGATTAAAAGGATATTTTGGAATAGATATAATAATATCTAAAGATAAGGTATATGTAATAGAGATTAACCCGAGACTTACGGTATCATACATTGGTATAAGTAAAACGCTCTCAGTGAACCCTGCTAAACTATTATTAAAGTCTACATTAAAAAGAAACGTTGGATATGAAATAAGTCACCAGGGCATTGCATACTTTAGAAAAATTAGATTTAACGACCAATTCTCAAGAGACTCAGCATTTAAAATTTATAATTTGTATAAATTATATACTCCTCCTATGCCCTTTTTGAGTTCACCAGCTTATGCATTTATATTAGTAACTGGATCATCCTTTAGAAAAACGGTAAAAGACTTTAGAGATTTAATTAAAGACATGATTAAAAATCTGAGAGTTTCGATTACAACATAAACATAAATTTATAGTGATAAATAGAATTAGAAGGCTATATAAATTTCTTGAGAATATTCTGCAGTTAGATGATAATCTAGATGTATCGTTATATGCTCTAGATAAAAGTATGTATTCCATTTTTAGTTCGTTTAATTTTTTATACTCAAAGAGACCCTTTATCCACTTTATTAATCTTATCCCCTAGCATTCTATTCTCATTGTATATTTTCCTAATCAGACTATATGATGATACAAGGATATCATTTTCGGTTATATTGATATACGATGGCATTATCAGATTATCATATAATAGCAGCTTATTTGAGAGAATTATTACGTTTTTAATACCCGGCCTGTCCATGTCAACTGCGAGTGAAATTGAATAATTTAGTATTGTGTTATTTATGACTTTAATTTCAGCCGGAGAATCGAAAGCCTTCCTTCTATGGATTTTCCTCAGGATTATATGCATTAATTAAAATTGGTTTCGCTAAGGGTGAGGAGATTGAAGTTAAAGGGAGGCGTATAGTTCCAAGGAATATATTGTTACGTCTTCTGAAGCC
>DQXH01000038.1 GCA_011043415.1 Thermoprotei archaeon
CTAACCATATTTGGATAATAGTCTAGATACTGGGTTAAACCAAGTAGTTCAGCGATCCTATATACCTTATCTCTCCTGACTTTATCGTCTACCCCCTGATATTTAAGACCCAACTCAATATTTTCATATATATTCATCCACGGGAGTAGAATATCCTCTTGAAAGACCATTCCGACTCTACCATTAATATTAACTTCTCCAGCGTCATAGTCCTCTAAACCGGCTATAATCTTTAGCAGTGTAGTCTTCCCAGCTCCATTAGGGCCTACTATACCGATCTTTTCATTCCTATTCACATAGATTGATATATTACTTAATACCGTCTTTCCATTATAGCTTTTCCACAGATTCTTGATAACGATAGCGTATCTAGCCATTAAATTAGCCTCCATCTACCAGCCTCCCACTCTATAAATCTTAGAATAAGCTGGTCAATTAAAATCATTAATATTATTAAGATTAAGGCCCAACCAACTACTCCCTCAGAGTACCCTAGGCTATAGTTGTAAATTATTTGGAATCCTATTCCACCGGATGAGCCGAATGCCTCTGCAACTACACTTATTCTAAGGGCTAATCCAATCGCTACTCTACTGGCACTAGCTATGTATGGGATGCTTCCAGGTATTATAAAGTCCTTAAATAAATCTATCCTTGATGCACCCAATATTTTAGCGAGTTCCCTAATCCTCTTATCTACATACTTAATAGACTGGAGTAAATTACTTAGTAACACTGGTAATGTAGCTATTGCAGATACCAGTATAGGTGGGATTGGGCTTAGCACACCAAATAATAGTAGGAATATCATTACCCACACAAGGACGCTTATACTCTGTAGTATAGTATTTAATATGCCAGTAAATCTATCTAAGAACTTACTCAGTGAGGATAGGTAAGCTAGACCTAATGCGATGGCCAACCCAATTAGATATCCGGTTAAGGCGTTTCTAAATGTTAGGTAGAGATTATACCAGAATTCACGTAGATTAATAGACCTTATGAAATTTACTACGGTAGGTATGTCGGGAAACAGTCCATTAGTAGTATATGATACTGCCTCCCATATACACAGTGATATAATTGTAAATATTATCCAGACCTGTATCTCATTGGTGATCTCTTTGTAGGGGAGTGTCCTCTCCATAGTATCCCCACGTACCAAATACTATATATTATTGTAGATATTATTCACATATTATAATGATGGTAGTGAGAGGATATAGAAGGTTATGGGCAACGTATCTCTTATTACTTATAAATATAGTTGTATACGCAATCGAGGCGATATTATCTGGAAATATATTTTGGATCGATATAAATGTACTTGCCCAAATGGGGCAATTGAATTATTATGTAATAAACTATAGATGGTATTGGCAGTTAATTACCGCCATGTTTGTACACCATAATATAATACATCTTGGTTTTAATCTATTCTGGCTATATGTATTAGGTATTCAATTTGAGAGAAGCTTCGGACCTAATAAGCTTATCACAGTATATTTATTATCCGGATTAGTAGGAAACATCTTAACAGTATTTCTACTACCATTAATCGCGGTGAGTGGAGGTGCTAGCGGAGCTATATTCGGTATTTTCGGATATCTTCTCTTATATGGTGGGGTAGTGGGAGGAAACGTGAGGAACATGATATTATATGGAATATTCATATTTTTAATTAACATATCTATAGCGACTAATATATGGGCTCATTTAGGGGGAATGCTTTTGGGGATGGTCTGGGGATATTATGATGCTAAGAAGGTTCTATCATATAGATATTACTATGCCGTAAGAAGATGGTGATATGAGGGTTTTAGCTGTAGATATCGGTGGATCTAAAATAGATATATTATATCATGACGGGTTTAAAACATTATTTAAACGCTTTTCCTGGGGGTTGAAACATAGGGATCTAAGTAAGAGTGTATTTAATAATCGGTTTAATAAACTGATGAAGCATATATTAGCTGAATATGCATTTGATCAGGTTGTATTTAGCGTAGCTGGATTGGATTCTCATGAGGATTGGATATTCTGGAGGGGGAAGTTAGATCAGCATGTTAAAGATAGGTATATTTTGGTTCATGATGTTAAGGCAGCTTTATATACCGCTACATTAGGGTTAGATGGTATAGTGGTTATCATTGGGACAGGATGTAATGTATATGGAGAGTATGGTGATAGGGCATATTATAGTGGAGACTGGGGATGGAGATATGGCGATGATTTCTCTGGATATAGAGCTTCTAGAGACTTTATTAACATAATATTGAGGATGTATGATGGGAGAAGGAGGAAGCTTAAGTTATATGACACATTTTTAGAGTATATAGGTATCGAGGAGGGTGAGTTAATCCCCTATCTCTATAGTTTATCAGTCGAGGATATAGCGGGATTAACAGGATTCATGTGTAGATACTATAGCAGTAGGATCATAAAAAGTATATTTAATAAACTTCTTGAGGAGGCTTACAATGCAATTTTAGCAGTAGTTCGTAGAATTGGATCCAATCTGAGTGTAAATTATACTGGAGGATTATTTAGATGTGCGCAGTTTAGACAAGATTTCGTGAATTATCTTTGTAATAGAGGGTTAGAGGTTGGCGAATACGTTAAGTATCCTATTGTAGGTGGATTACTAATACCATATATTGAAGCGGGATACACGAGGGAGTATCTAGTTAGTTTAAAGGAAGATTTAATAAGCTATATTGAGAGTATGGGGGAATATATCTAAAATTTATACTATTATAGATACATTATCCAAGTAATTACTATATATGTATTTATGGAGGTGTTTCAATGAATTTCGAATTTTCTGAGGAGGAGGAGATGTTTAGGGATAGCGTGAGGGAGTTTTCAGAGCGGTATATACAGCCTAAGTGGGTTGAAGTCGATGAATCTAATAAGATTCCATATGACTTGATTAAGAAGATGGCTGACCAAGGGCTATTCGGGATCCCTATATCAGAGGAATATGGTGGTATGGGCGGGACATATGTAATGACCGCTATAGCGGTTGAGGAGGTCGCATATTACGACCCAGCTGTAGCTATTGCAGTATATCTATTACTAAATAATGGATGGCCATATGCCCTAGAGTTGTTTGGAAGCGAGGAAGCGAAGTCCGAGATCTTACCCAAAGTAGTTAGTGGGGAAGCATTCTTTGGGATAGCCTCGACAGAGCCCCAAGGTGGTAGCGACGTCGCTGGTATAAAGACTTTCGCTGAGAAGAAGGATGGTGTATGGATATTGAATGGTGAAAAAAGCTATATCAGCGGTGTCCGTGAAGTAACTGAATTACCTATGGGAGGTGGATGGTTCCTCGTAGCTAAGACAGGTTCTCTTGAATGGGGGCATAGAAATATAACTGCATTCGCTGTATTACCTAAGTGGAATGGCAAGTTGAAGGATGGATTTAAACCCACTATATATGAGGAGATTGGTAGAGGAGGATTAAGTACAGGTGGCTTTATACTCGAGAATTTTGAAGTGGAGGATAAATATGTTATTGGGGAGTTGAATAAAGGCTTCTATCATGTTATGGAGGGCTTCAACTTAGCTAGAATATTAGTTGCAGCAGCATGTGTAGGGAGTGCTAGATGGGCTTTAGATGCTGCTATGGAATGGCTTAGGAATAGAAAACTTTTCCAGGATAGGAGGCTATCTTCATTCCAGGGTATCCAATTTAAATTGGCGGAGTTATACGCTGATTTAGAGGCTGCCAGATTATTTACATATAAGGCTGCGTGGCTAGCTGATAAGATATATAAGGAGAAGGCTGAGGGATATAATCCAAAGGATCTAAATATCCCTGTAGCGTTGGCCAAGATGAAGGCTCCGGAGACTGCCACGAGGATATATGAGGAAGTCTTAAAATGGCATGGGGCATACGGGTATACGAAGGAATCTAATGTATATAGGGGGTGGATAGGTACATTCAGCTATACGATTGGCGCCGAAGGTGCTCAGAATATAATGAGGATAATTATAGCTAGAGACTTACTTGGAAGGGAGTACGTTAGAGGGTAATTCTATATATTTTTTATCTACTCACTTTATCAAACCCTAAACTAAATAATTTTATTTGATTCCTATGAAGATACTAGTGCCAATTAAACTATCTTTAGACACGTCTCAAATTAAGTTCGATGAGTCTACTGGAGAGCCTATATATGAGGCTATTCCAAAGAAGATTAGTGACGCTGATAAATGTGCTATTGAAGAGGCTCTTAAGATTAAAGATAAATATCAAGGAGCCGTTACGGTCGTAACGATCGGATCGACTAAAGATCATTACAGAATGCTTAGAGACGCTTATGCAATGGGCGTCGATGAAGCATATTTAATAAAGTATGATTCTCCTGAGTATATCCCTGCTAATCAAGTAGCTAATATTATAAAATCCTTTTTCGAGAAGCATGGTCCATATGACGTTATACTAATGGGTCAATGGTCAAACGATACACATTCATCCAGTCTACAGGGGATGTTATCCAGCTTATTAAATTATCCACTTATGCCTAATGTAGATAAACTAGACTTCGATGGGACATTCTTCATAGGATCATCGAATATGGAAGACGGCACCTATACATTTAAGGCTAAGCCACCTCTAATAATCTCCGTATCTACAGAGGCTAATCTACCGAGGATCCCTACTCTAAAGGATATTCTAAGGGCTAAGAAGATGCCTATAAATGAGCTAAATATCTCAGATTATATTGAATCGATAGGGAAGTTAGATATAGTTAAGGTCTCAAGATATGTTGTAGAGCGTCTAAGGAATATAATTAAAATTGAGAGTGAGGATGATGTAGCGAAGGCTATTGATATGATTGTAAATGTTCTCAAGGGGGAGGGTCTTATATGAATGCGCTAATCTATCTAGATGATTCAAATTGGGCTAACGACGCCCTAGGTATAGTCGAATATGGTTATACTCCAGATCTAGTGACTCACGATGTAAGGATCGGGGAGAGTCTAAAAAGTTATTTCCATAAAGTATATTATCCATCGAAAGACGGCTTCCATACGGATTTAATCATAAAACTCTTTAAGTCGATTGATTTGAATGAATATAAAGTGATTATAACTCCGTCTACACAGAAGGGTAGGATTATAGCTGGAATAGTCTCTGGATTAACTGGATATACAGTATATTCCGACGTCGTATCGATAGATTTCAATGGAAATACTTTAGAGAGACTTGTATATGGTGGTTTAGGTAAGGCTCAAATTAAATTCGAGTATCCAGTTATAATTACAATAACTAAAGGTGTTCTGAAAATCGATTCTCCTAAAACTTATGAAGGACATGTTGAGGTCGTTGATGTCGGCGAATCAGTTATGGAAGTAGAATATAGTGTTAGAGAGGCTGTTGGAGTAGATCCTACTAAAGCAGATGTAGTTGTAGGTGCTGGGAGGGGATTTAAGTCGAGGGAGGATCTTAATATGGTTGAGGAGCTATCTAATGAGCTTAATGGTGCGTGGAGCGTGACCCGTCCATTATCCGCCGATTATGGATGGTGTAGCCATTGGATCGGGATCTCAGGCCTGATCATTAATCCGAAAGTTTATATTGTATTCGGGTCGTCAGGCCAACCTCATCATATGCTTGGTGCAAGGGGTAGTAAAGTAATTATAGCCGTTAATAAGGATGAATCCGCACCTATCTTCCAGGAATGTGATTATGGAGTAGTCGGGGATCTCTATACGATCCTACCCAAGTTGATTGAGAAGATAAGGGAGTTGAAGAAATTATAATGAGTATCGACTTTGATGTAGTAGTTATAGGTGGGGGGCCTTCAGGCTTATCTACAGCATATTTCCTATCGAAATATGGATTCAATGTTCTTGTCCTTGAGAGAGGAAGTAAACTAGGCTCTAAGAATGTATTCGGGGGTAGAGTCTATTCATATCCATTCGATAAATATTTTCCGGGGTGGAGGGATGAACTTAACGTAGAGCGTTGGGTTAGTCATGAAAAGCTTATTACATTATGTAAAGAGGATTCTATAGAACTTACATTAGCAAGAGGGTCTAGCGATAAATACAAGAGTTTTACAATATTCCTATCTAAACTCCTAGAGTGGATGGGTGAGCGTGTAGAGTCTGAGGGGGGAGTTATAGCTACAGGCGTTAAAGCTGATAAAATTATATTTGAGGATAATGTAGTCTCTGGGGTGGAGGCCGGGGGAGATGTAATTAAATCTTTATACGTAGTTTTCGCAGAGGGTGTCAATAGTGTTTTAGCTGAGGAATATAAATTAAAAAGTAAGCCGAGTCCTGATAAATACGCCGTAGGCGTTAAGGAAGTTTTTAAAGTAGATAGAAGTAAGATAAACAATCTATTTGGATTAGATAATGATAGTGGTGTTGCCGCCTATATACTCGGAGGTCCATTAAAAGGTGTAAGGGGAGGCGGTTTTCTATATACTATGAGGGATTATATATCCTTGGGAGTAGTAGTACATCTTAATGAAGCGTTTGAAGAAGTCTATCCGAGGGAGTTGATAGAGGATCTAAGGCTCCACCCATATATGCAGAAGATATTTAAAGATGCTACATTAATCGAGTATTCCGCCAGGTTAGTTAGTGAAGCCGGTCTACACGGTATATTGGAGAAGCCATATGGCGACGGCTACCTCATAGTAGGTGACTCAGCGGGTTACGTATTAAATACAGGATTTACAGTTAGGGGAGTTGATTATGCAGTATTATCAGGTAAATACGCTGCTGACACAATAAAATATTCCCATGAGAATGGGTCTAGAGATTCTAAATTCTTAGCTAAATATATGGAGTTAGTTAAGTCCAGTCCAATATATCATGGGTTAAAGAAGTTTAAGGATGTAGATAAGGCTTTATCAGATAGATATGTCTATAGCATACTGCCTGGGATACTATGTAGGTTATTCAATAAAGTATATTCCACAGGTGAAGAGCCATATAAGCTATATGATTCACTTATAGATTCGATTAAATCTGAATCGGGTATAATAAATCTAATTTACAAGTTGATTACATTAGGTAGATCTATATGAAGAGGTATAGTGTTGAAGATCGGCTGCTAAAAACAAGGTTTGAGATATATAAGGAGCCTCATATCATTGTAGATACCTCTAAATGTAGAGAATGTTTGAATAAGCCTTGTATAAAGATATGTCCTGCTGGATTATATAGTCTTGATGAAGATGGGAATCTAATTTTTAATTATGAAGGTTGTCTAGAATGTGGATCGTGTAGACTTATCTGCCCATATAATAATATTAGATGGAATACACCGCCGGGCGGATATGGCGTAGATTACTCCTTCGGGTGAATCCTCCTGAAATAGACCTCGACTATTAAATATCCTATGATAGTGAGGATTACACCTAGTAGAATATATGGTTTATAACTTCCATATAGATCCGATATAAAGCCATTTATAGCTGAACCAATTATCCAAGATAGTGAGTTAAACATATTTAGTAAGCCTAGTGCAGTCCCCTGTATATTTGAAGGTGTATTCTCAAGGATATATACGTTTGCACCTGCGTATAGCATGACCCATGCAAAGCCTAGTATAACTTGAGCGGGTAAGACTTCATAAATATTGTTTGAGAATAGATATACAGTAAATACAATAGCAGATAAAATTAAACCGCCTTTAAATACATTTACACCCCTACCCTCAGAATACCTACTTATCTTATTAAATACTATTGCTTGTGTAAGTGTATTTATCGAGTGTGCAACACCTACCAATATATTGGTCCCGCCGATCGTGAAGAGGAATAGGCTGAATAGACTCCAGATTCCTCCCGACGCGGTTATTCTAATGAAGTATGCCAAGTATATTATCCAAATAGATTCTTTAATGTATTTTATATGACTCAATCTAATTCTATTACCTGGAATTTCTTCGCTGACTTCCAGTCTAGAGAATAGTAATATTATTAGAGATGTTAAAGTAATGAATCCACCTATATAAAAGAGGGTTTCATATGAGAATAGATCTGCTATTATCCCTCCGATTAAACCACCTGACATAAATCCTATACTCCCGAATGTATTTACTATCCCTATTCCCCTCCCTATCCCCATTATTCTGGATGCAAGTAAATTGACTAACGGCACTATTATAGCTGTTGAGAATCCCTGTAGACCCCTGATAAATAAAAGGTAGTATCCAGATGGATATAGTGGAGTTAAGAAGTTTGATATAGTTAGTATTGATAACGCGGTGACTAATAGAAGTTTCCCCCTTCTATACTTATCGAATAGGTATCCCCCTAGAATCGATGAAGGTGCGTTTACGCTGAAATATATTGTTGCAAATAATCCTATCAATAGATTTGATAGCCCTAGGATATAGTATGCATATAATTGTAGATATAGTGCATAGATTCCGATTGTGAATAGTGTGGAGTATAATGTAAGTGGCAATGCTATCTTCTCACGCAACTCGATATTCACCTACTAATATCGATATGAAACCTTCGTGATATCAAACTGTAAATATATTTTATGCACGATCTTATTCATCTAAACACCAAAATATTATATGGTTGCCTAAAATGTGTAGGAATGTAGCTGTTATCGGTGTCGGGTCTTCTAAATATGGTAGAAGAACCGATGTATCGTTTATGGAGTTAGCCTGGGAAGCATATAAGGAAGCTTTAGACAACTCGGGAGTTTCTCCAGGTGATATTGAGTATGTAGTCTATACTAGCGTAGGTGGATATAGTCCGGAAGGCTCCCCCGCAGGAATTTTAAACGAATACCTGGAGTTGAATCCGAAAGGGACTTCTAGGATTGAGGCTGCATGTACATCGGGTAGTGCAGGTATATTCTTCGCATATAATTTAATTAAATCTGGTTACGCCGATATAGTCCTCGTCCTTGGAATCGAGAAGATGATGGAGTCTTCAACACCCCAGACTCTCGAGCTCTTAGCTAGATTAGGTAATTACTTCTGGGAGGTCCGCGACTATGGCATTACATTCCCCGGCTACTATGCACTATTTATGAATAGATATATGGCTGTGTATAACGCGTCTGAAGAAGACTTCTGTAAGGTAGCTGTTAAAAACCATTACTACGGTGCTAGGAATCCTAAGGCACAGTATAGGAGGGAGATTAGCCTAGAAGACTGTATAAATTCCAGGTATATAGCGAGGCCGATAAAGTTATTTGATTGCTCACCGATTACAGACGGATCTGCCGCGGCGATACTGGTTGGCGAGGAATATGCATCCAAGTATAGTGATTCCCCGATATGGATAAAGGGGATAGCATCCGCGTCTGCATCTGCATTACTTACTGGAAGGGAGGACTATCTAAGTATTCCATCTGCATATGAGGCCGCTAAGAAGGCATATAAAATGGCTGGGGTAGATGATCCACTTAAATATATTGATGTTGCAGAGGTCCATGACTGTTTTACAATAGCAGAGGTTATGGCGTATGAGGATCTGCAGTTTGCTGAACGTGGGAAAGGCATTGAGTTAATTAGGGAGGAGCAGACGTATATTGGCGGTAAGATCCCAGTTAATCTGAGTGGTGGGTTAAAGTCTAAAGGCCATCCGATTGGAGCTACGGGGGTCGGTATGATAGCCGAACTCGTTAAACAGCTTAGGGGTGAGGTTGAGAGGGATAGGCAGGCGCCTATTAAAAACGGGTGTGCACTTGCACATAATGTAGGTGGGATAGGCCAATATGCATATATAACTATATTATCGTTGAAGTAGGGAGGTGGTTGGATGGATTATATTAAAGTCGATAATAAGACCGGTGGGAAATATATTGAAGATTATAGGAAGCTTACATTAGAATATAGTATTTCAGTCGGTGGGTTGGAGAAGTATTTTGAAGGCCTTAAGAATGGAGTATTATATGCATCTAAATGCAAGTCGTGCGGCTCAATATATTATCCGCCTAGGTCAAGCTGTGGGAAGTGTGGATCGAGTGATATAGTATGGATTGAATTGGGTAAGGAAGGGACCCTACTTACATTTACTGAGATTAATGTAAAGCCTGCTACACATAGCCACTATGATGACTATATTATTGGAATAGGTTCGTTTAATGGCGTTAAAGTACTTGGTCTAGTGGAGGCTAAGTATGATGAACTTAAGATAGGTATGAAGATTAGGTATGAGATAGTTGTTAGGGAGCCGGAGAATTACTATATAATAGTTTTTACGCCTATATAGGATAATTTAAGATGGGTAATAGGTTTAGGAAGTATGTTACATACTCCAGAAATATCTATATAGTACTGATATCCTGGATCCTACTCACATATATATCAAATGGTGTAGAGCCTTATCTCCCAAACTACATAACCATATTAGGTGGGTCTGAGGCTGATATTGGATGGATATATGGAGTTGTTATGCTAATCGAGGTTCCACTATTATTAATAGGTGGTGTAATAGGAGATTATGTAGGTAGGCGGAAGCCGATAGTAACGTTGACGTCGACTATAATATTAGCATATTTAATCTATTACTTCGCATTAAATCCAATATGTATCTTGCTGGGCATGATTATCCAGACTTTTACATCACTATATAGGCCATCCTTAATAGCTCTTATAAGCGATAGTTTAAAACCTGGTGAAAGAGGTAGGGGGATAATATTTATACATACCCTACCAGATCTCCTGGCTATACCTGCTCCATTTATAATTGGATATATAATCGAATATTATGGTGGTGGTGTTGAGGGTTATAAAATATCTTTCGTCATCGCCGTATTACTTGCTTTAATAGCTTTTGTATTTAGAGGACTGTATATTGAAGAGACCCTTAAGATAAGGCATAAAGAAGGCTTGTTTAATGCTGTAGTAAAATCATTTTCACTAGCGAAGCTATGGAGTATCACCCCTGCACCGATGAAGAGGTTTATCATCTTAAGGGTGTTATCTCATTTTTCATTTGGATTATATATACGGTACTTAATTAGATATGCATTTGTAAATGGTGTTACCGCTGATTTATGGGGGAGTATATATTCGGTGGCGACGGCGTCAGGTGTTTTTCTTTCAATAGCATTCATGCCTTATGTTGATGCTATAGAGCATAGGCTTGGATTATTCATCAGCTTTATGATTAGAGCATCCGGCATCTTCCTCTTCCTATTTGGAGGGTTACCAGGCTTTATAGTAGGTCTACCACTAATATTTTCAGGTAGAGCCTTGTTAATCCCCCTTCTCAGGAGGTATCAGATAGATTCTACGCCGCATGAAATTAGGGCTAGGGTATTATCGATAGATTTAATAGCAAGGAATTTATCTATGTCAGCAGGCTTATTCTTATCGTCCCTGATCTTGATATACTCGGGTGAAAATCTTTTCCTTCCGATTATACTAGGAGGATTTACTACATTAGCGACTGCATTCGCATATCTAGTTTACCTACCTAAATTAACTAGGATAGAAGAGTGAAATATATTATACGAATCCGACTTAGATTCTAATTAGAGGATGAATCTAAGGGTAAACAGGGATATACTGGGAGTTTTAGCGGGAACCATAATTATGTTTTACATAGGTTGGTTTCCATTTGGAGCTGTTCTAACTGGAATCGCTGTAACAATATTGGTGCGTGGTAAATGGTTGAAGAAGATACTTTATAGCATTTTAAGTGCATGTATAGGATTAACACTAGTGATGTTTTCACTATACTATTCAGAATATTCAGTTAGCATGATATTTAATATGTGGACCATAGAAGTTATCATAATTGAGTTGACACTGGTATTCCTTGGATCATTATTTATGTTACTCGCTATATGGATATTTAACTTGAGAATTTAAGTGAGTTGAATAAAGAGTAGGGTTTTCAGAATGTTAACACATATGAAAATGACATTTACTTCTTTACTTTCACTAAACTCTATCACTCCGAATTAGAGTATATGGTTTTAAATCGATTCTAAGACCATTAAAATGGAGAATGTATAGATAAGGTGATTTTTATGCATGGTTGTGATAGGATTACGCTGAAGTATCTTCCCATATTAAATGAGGTTTTAAATGGTGGATTGAGAATAGGCTTTATAACCGAGTTCGCAGGTTCCCCATGGTCTTTAGTTAAAAAGCTTCTCCACCATATCCTAGTGGATATAGTTTCCTCGGGATATAAAGTATCTATAATATACCATCAATATTCCGATGGCTTAGATACATATCTGTTAAATGAATTGCTTTATCTCTACAATGTGTCGGTAGCTTATTTCAGGAAGGGTATTAGAATTAGACGTAGCTTTAAGCCTGAAGACTATATACAGTCTCTATCTAGATCTAGAAGTAAGATACTATTTCTTGTCGACCCTTTTATGGAGGAGTACAATCTGCAAATTTATAGCCAATTATTTAGGGTATTAAGAAGATTAGTTGAAAGAG
>DQXH01000132.1 GCA_011043415.1 Thermoprotei archaeon
TACATAACACCTCTTCGGGCATTGAATAGGGATTTGATAGATAGGCTGATATGGTGGGCGAGTAAACTAGATTTAAGTATATCGATTAGACATGGAGATACTCCTCAGAGGGAGAGGAGGAGACAGGCTGAAGCACCCCCAGATATATTAATTACGACTCCAGAGACATTCTCATTCCTTATAAATACAAAGAGGATGGGTAGGTACATTAGGAATACTAGATGGATCATAGTCGACGAGGTTCACGAGTTAATTAGTAGTAAGAGGGGTGTTCAATTAAGCATAAATCTAGAGAGGCTGAGGGATGAAAACCCTGGCATACAGGTTATAGGGCTATCAGCGACTGTAGGTGAGCCTGAAAAGGTATTGAGGTTCATAGCTGGAGATGGGGATGGAGTGATTATAGCTCCGAAGATGGTTAAGAAATTCGAAATTAAATTAGTTTATCCATCACCTGCAGATGAGGATTATGACTATATAGATAAGTTGCTGACATACCCCGATGTTATCGCACGTATAAGGGTGATAGACTCTCTAATAAAGAGGCATAGGGCTACGCTAGTATTTACGAATACTAGGCCTATGGCTGAGATACTGGGTAATAGACTATTACTATATAGTGATGAAAACCCCATCGCTGTACATCATGGTTCACTCGGGAGGAATATTAGGATAAGGATTGAAGAGATGTTCAAGACTAGGAGGCTGAAAGGAATTATATGTACGTCATCACTCGAGTTAGGTATTGACATTGGTGACATCGATCTAGTTATACAGTATGGCTCGCCTAGACAGGCATCTAAATTGATTCAGAGGGTGGGTAGAAGTGGACACTGGATAGGGAGGGTGAGTAAAGGGGTAATTATAGTCCAGGACCCCGACGACGCACTTGAATCTATGGTAATTAGAAATAGAGCGCTTGGAAATAACCTGGAGGATATAAAAATTTTACATAAGCCTCTCGATGTACTTATGCACGAGATCGCGGGCATACTTATAAGTATGCCTAGGTTTAAACTAGATAACCTAGTTAGTATCCTACGCAGAAGCATATACTATAAAGATATTAGTGAGGATGAGGTTAGAGAACTAGTTAGATTTATTAGGGAGTCTAGTGGATGGATCGGGTACTCCCCCACGAGTAACATCATCTTCAGGGGAGAGAGTTATAGGAGGTTATATGGATATTATTTCGAGAATCTTTCGATGATCCCAGAGACTAGACAATATTATGTAGTTAATGACGATGAAAACATGATTATAGGTGTCTTAGACGATGAATTTATATCACTATATGGCGAAATCGGCGTTAAATTTATTATGGCGGGTAGAGTATGGAAGATAAGTCAGATATATAAAGATAAGGTGTTTGTAAAGCCCATCGAAGACCCCTTCGGCGCGGTACCCGACTGGATCGGGGAGGAGATTCCAGTACCATATGAGGTGGCTAGTGAGGTAGGATATATTAAAAGAAGGTTTATGGAGGGGGTTAAACAAGGTGGTCTAGATAAAGCTTTAGACATACTTGCTAATGAATACGATGTAGATAGGGAGTATCTTGAGAGGGCTTTAAAACCATATTATGAGGATATTAGGAGGGGTAGGGATATCCCGACTGACAAGAATATAGTGATCGAGTATCTAGGTAATAGAATTATCATGTATGTACATGGCGGCACACTAGTTAATAGGACGATAGCGAGCTTCATAGCATATATATTGTCTAGACGGTATGGTGAGAAGGTTAGATATGCTAGTGACCAATACAGGATATTTATCGAGACCTCTGGACTAGATCCCTACATAATTAAAATAGTATTATCCGATACTGACGCCTTTAAAAGGAGTTATAGGGAATTCATCTCTAGGAGTAACGTATTTAAATGGAGATTTCTACACGTTGCGAAGAGGATGGGTATAGTATCTAAGGATAAACATGTTTCAAAGAGTGAGCTAGATGATTTAATCAGGATCTTAATATATACACCTGTGTATAACGAGGCTTTAAACGAGACGATTGTAAGGGACTATGATATTGAGAATAGCCTTAGGATAATGGATGAGGTAAGTAGGGGCGGGATCTCGGTGATAGTTAGAGAGGGATTCTCGAATGTAACTGAGGAGTATTTGAGGTATCATGAACCTAAATATGATATATTGGAGACTGCCCGTAGAGAGACTCTAGAGATAATATCATTTAAAGCCAGAGTCCTAAATAAAAATATTACACTGGCATGCCTAGACTGCATGAACTATGTTGAAGAGGCTAGAGTCAGAGACCTTGAAGATAATATTAAATGCCCTATATGCGGATCGAGTAGGATAGGTGTATCCGAGCTACTCTACGGAGATATGGTAAATTTGATAGAGAGAGCTAAGGCGAATCCAGATAGTCTAAAGAGAGATAGGGAGTGGAGGAAGATAGTATCATCGGCTAAGTTAGTATCTAAATACGGTAAGACAGCTGTATTCGTAATATTCTCGGATGGATTATCGTATAAGGATATGGAGGAGATCCTAAGTATCGAAGATAGGATAACCGATAAACTGGTTAGACTTGTTATTACTCGGATCCGTGAGAATCTTCGTAGGAAGGTTCTCCAGAGTAAGAGATAATTGAACTAGTCAGTCTCTTTAAATCAATCTCTAGAATACTCCTTAAACCCATAGTCAAATCATCCTCAACCTCATTGAGATAGCCTAATCTAATTAGTTTAGAGAGAGAACGCTTAATCTCATACTCCCTAAATTTACTCTTTAAAATCTCCTCAACCTCCTTCCGACTCACCCTCCTATTCCTACTAGTTAGTATCATCGTGAGGCTAACTGCTAGTACAGATAAATCTACGATCGATAGATTGAATGTATGTACCTCAGATAATGGAAGCGGCTCGATAGGGACCACGACAAAGTATCTCTCCACCTTATCGTCACTCGATACCTCAACCTCCTTAACAGTCAAGCCTAGAGGCTCGATATACCTCTTAAACTCTTCAATATATACCCTATAGTTTCTACCTACATACTTCTCAAGCTCCCACTCCTTAGCACCTGGATATATATGTCTTTTAAAGAATAGTAGTTGGGCTATACGCTTTAACTTAATCTTCTTTGCCTCCGACATGTCTAAACACCACCGGAATAGAGACAGGATTTCTAAATTCAATAGGTTTCTCACAAGCCTTAATCAATATCTTCTTCCGAATCCTATCTACCTTCATCTGAACGTATCCAGAGGTAATTAGAAAGCTTAATATATATGCTCTAAATATCTTATCCCCCCTCTCAATAAATTCATAGTAGTCAATCCAGTTAAAACCGGCTGATTCAACCAACTCATTATATAACCTACCCATATGCTCAGAAACCCTCTCCTCAATATAATATTGTATAGGCTTAAACTCTTTAGAGACCTTCTCAGGAGGGATAAACTTAATCATAATTCTGGACTTAAAATATATTAAAGCCCTATTAATCGACTCAATATCTATAAAAGAAGCTTCTGCATTAGGCCTCCATGATAATCTCAATACATTACTCAATTCACTAATAGACATTTTAACTAGGTTTAGCTTAGCCAATATCTTATCAATGTATAACCCTGAAGTCTTCTCCTTGATAACCCTACTCTGCGCCTCTAAAATTAGAGCTAATCCATATAATGCATTAATGTCTAGATACATCAAATCGATTGGAAGATTCTCCACGTCGGCCTCAATAATATATTTTATGAAGTCAGCTAGATCGATGTCGAGTGGATCCACTTCACCCTTATATACCTTGAGGGATAGGTCTATAATCCTTTCATATACCTCCTTAAGACTCAACATCCATCACCCTACTAACCATACTCACTTCCTCAACCTTCTGAACAATAATTATATTTACGTCAGGAGCGTATCTAAAGACTCTACCAGGAGTTATAACTAAGTACTGTCCACCCTCTTTAGAGACTGTATCAAACAAGTAGTTTAATATAGCCTCCCTATTCCTCTCATCCATATGCACGTCAAACTCATCGACCGCCCTAAATGGACTCTTAATAAACTTCTGTAGAGCAAGTAGAAATGACATCGCCGCCGTAGTACGTTCCCCACCACTCTGGCTATATGCATCTAATTTAATAGGCTCTAAACCACCGAAACCTACGTACAGCTCTAGCCTAGCCTTCTCAATATCATCAATATCCTCAACCCGGATATATCCCGACGCGCCTAATCCATTAAGAAACTCATTAAATAATTTTGATACTTCAGAGATCCTTGAGGATAACTCACTCCTCCATCTAGATATCCTCTCCCTCAACTCCTCCTCGAGAGACTCCTTATTCCTAAGTATCTCCTCCATCTTACTCTTTAAACTCTCATATAAATTTAAATAGTATTTATATGTCTCCTCAGCCTTCTCATCCACATCCTCATATAACTTGAGTAGGGATTTAACCTCGCGTATCTCAGCCTGAATCTCATTTATAGGCTCCTCAACCTCTATAGCCTCACCATATAACCTAGCCTCAGCCTCATAACTCTTGAGGAGAGACTCGAGCTCCCTCAAATCCTTCTCCCTATCCTTAATAAGTTTATTTAAATAGTCTATCCGATATAATGTAACAGCCTCCTCAGCCCTCTTCCTACCATACTCGATCCTATTCCCCCTAATCTCATCTAAATATGATGATAATATACCCCTATATTTCATCCTCACATTATCCAAAGCCTTCGCATATAAATCGTCTACAAACGCGATTAAGTCGTCATATAACTCGTTAAACCGAGACTCGAGACTCCTCAGATCCCGTCTTATAATCATTAGATTAGTCTCAAGATCCCTAATTTCATCCTTATATCTAGATATCTCCTCCTCAATCTTAACTATATTCCTATATACATTGTAGTATTTAGCCCAAGCCAGCTTAGCATTTAAATTATCCAGTCTCTCTAGAAGCCTCTTCTTCTCCAGCCAGCGATCATACAAGTCCCTCCACTCCTTTAAAGCAGATTCAGCATCGGTTAAATACCTCCTTAACTCAGCCTCCTCACCCCCAACCTTCTCCAACTTCGCTTTAGTATCTAGAATCCTATCACGATAATCCTTTAAACCAAGTGCATCCTCAAATAGCAGGAGTTTCTCATGAGGGTCTATAAATCCAAACGACTCGATCATATTCTGATGCATTATAATCAGGAGGTTATCCGGGTCGATCCCCACTCTATTCAACATCCTCTTAACCTCGAGTTTAGATGCATACCTATAATTTATCTCGAACCAGTAGTTCCCATTCTTCTTAAGAACTCGGGTAATTATGACGTCGTCAGAACGTATATATGGAAAAGGTCTTTTACCGTCTTTAGGGCTATTGTCGAGGACTATAGATACCCTAGCGGCATCCTCACCCCTTCTAATTAAATCGGATAGTCTACGCCCCCTCTCGGTATGACTTTGGCCCATAGCCAGTGATATAGCGAGTAATATACTTGATTTACCAGCTCCATTAGGACCAGTAATTATATTTAATCCGGGTGTAAACTCTATTCTACCATATTCATATGACATAAACTTCTCGATAATCACCTCCTTAATATATGTAGTTAAATTAGACATTCTAATCCACCGGATACTCCTCATATAATTTATCTCTATACGCCTCCAAGAGACGCTCCCTATAACCCATATACCTAGCTACAGACATCACTTTAATAATTCTACTTGGTATAGTATTAAGAATTTTGTCACGCCATAAACTATATTCTCTATCCCTCATAAAATGATGATCAATTATAAGCTCCTTTAGATTATCGGTGAATAGTATTATTCTATTTATATTTGCTATAGCCTCCTCCATAACATCACCACCAAATCTATTAATTAAATATGTTGGAGGGCCGTCTAGAATCAGTATTTCCGGGTCCTTACCAATAATATACTCGGTTGCATCGACTGAGGATGGACCCTCGACATCACTAGTATGCAATACTGAACTATATTCATCTTCAATGTAAACCATTATAACATATCCTAGTCTCTCATCAACACCATGTGGAAATGGATATGAAAACTCTATGACGGTATCCCCATACCTTAAAACCTTTCCATCGGCTACAACTACATTATCCCGAAGCCCAGCCTCATCCAATCTATGTAAAAAATAGTGGCTCCTCCTAATTTGACTAGGGTTGATATAATTTTGATAGTCCTTGATATAGATATCCTTACCACTATATATAGCCTCAAGATCCCTCTTCGGATTAAAATGATCAAAGTGATAATGTGTAATAATTATTATGTCAGACCTATCCGCATAATATAGTATATCCCTCCAGACCATCTCCATCTCACCCCTCTCAATCGGATGAGGAGGTAAACCGTATCTACGGGGGGCTAATGACACCCCGGGATCGATGAAAATCTTTACGTCTTTAGTCTCTACAAATGTAGCCATACTTCGAGTACCTAAAGACTCACTCGATAATATCTTTACCTTCATCCAAATAAATTATTATTTCAGTGGGGAATTCATAGCTTTAGACCTAATCAGCTATTCAATCATATATCTTTTAATCGTATCTTTATTTATAGTCATGAAGAAACCGTCGGAGATATATAAGATGGGGAGGTAATCCTCCAAACCCCATCTAAGATTAAAGTCTTCAGTTGCATATGCGTATACAACATCCCCAATAATAAAATTATGGTCACCAACCTCAATCTCATTCCTCACCCTACATTCCAACACTGCATCCGCTTCTTTAACCACCTTAACAGGTATTTTATGAGCATCTATAGGCGTCAGTCCAATAGCCCTAAACTTATTCTTCACTCTATACCCGGAGAGCCTACCAGCATCAGCCACATTTGATACATATCTAAAGTTCATTATGTTAACCGCATAGTAACCGCTCTCACTAATCACTTTATATGTAAAGCGTTCCTTAGCGATAGCTACACAACTATATGTGGAATATATGATAATGGTGTGATCCATGCAACAACCATTACAGCGTCTCCAGATTTAGAGGATGATGTAATTAATACAGTTAGCCTAGGCTGGATCAGCCTAACTATATAATCTTCTTGAATAACCCTCATCAATAAGATAATTCGGATAATATACCAGATAATCTTAAATATTAAGATTAAGTAAATTATCTTGAATCATAGCCCGGTCGTCTAGCGGCCAAACCCCTGCCTAGGGGGGTTAGGGATCCCGGGCTCTGGATCCATGGGGAGCCCCGGAGACGTGGGTTCGAATCCCACCCGGGCTATCTTTTTATTTTTATATTTAGATACTTTTTCATAGTAATTCTATGTATATCCTGTTGTTTACATTAACTTGTTAAAATTGTTTTAATGATTATATTAATATTAAAATAATTGTGTTAAGAAATGAGTTCCTCTAAATTAATTTTATCTATAGTGGTTATTCTAGTGATCTTGGTTGGAGCTGGGTTATATTTATATTATCAGGGATTCCCTGGGATGGGTGGAGGTAAGAAGATAAAGGTTGCAGTTTTATTTGACGTTGGCGGTAGAGGGGACTTAAGCTTCAATGATATGGCGTATCTAGGTGCAGAGCGTGCAGAGAAGGAGCTTAATGTTGAGGTAGAGTATATGACTCCCAAGTCCCTGGAGGATATGATACCATTATTGAAGCAGCTAAGTGAGAGTGGAGAGTATGATCTACTTGTATTAGTCGGATTTCTATGGACCGGACCTTTAAATGCCACGGCTGACCAATATCCAAACCAGAAGTTCGCCCTCATAGACTCTACGACTGGCGTAGTTAGACCGAATGAGGCGGATATACTATTCCGGGAGCAGGAATGCGCTGCCCTCATTGGGATAATCGCCTCTGGAATGGCTTATGAATTAGGTGGCTCAACCATAGGCGCTGTAGCTGGTATGGATATCCCGCCACTATGGAAGTTCCATATCGGATACCTATTTGGAGTAAAGTATTTTGAGTTGAAGACTGGTAAGCCCGTTAACTTCCTATGGCAGTATACAGGAACATTTACAGATACTCAAGTTGGATATAGTACGGCTACACAGCTGCTTCAGCAAGGTGCTAAGGTATTATATGGACTCGCCGGCCTTACCCACGTAGGGATGTTCAATGCCATTATAGACTGGAATAAGCAGGGGAAGGGTAAGGCACTGGCTATTGGGCAGGACGCTAGTCAGGAGTGGTATGCACCAGAATACATTCCTGTAAGCGGGGCTAAGAGAGTTGATGTAGCCGTATACCATGCGATTGAGATGGTGGTTAAGAATACTTGGAAGGGAGGGATAATAACATTAGGCTTGAAGGAAGAGGGTGTAGGGATATGGGATGAGGATGGCGTCAAGAGCTTTGCAGAATTAGCATACGAAACTAAACAGCTCAAGGACCACACGCCTGACGACGTAGTCTCAATCGTTAAACAGATGCGTAGTAAGTATATCAAGGGATATGTATGGGACCTAGTACATGAACTTGAACAGAAAATTAAAAATGGTGAGATAGCGTTTAAGACTCCATTGACACACGATGAATATGACCAGATTATACAGCAGCTTATGCAGGGTAACCTAGACGCAGCACTGGAGAAGGGATCTATAGCAAGTTGAGAATTGTATTCCTCTTCACCCCCTATTTTATAATTTATCCAGATAATTAAGTAATATTAGATTAGATTTGTCGTAGAAGGCCTCAGCATCTGAGGTGTTGATGTTGCCAGAGCCTATCATCGAGATGGAGAATATTATTAAGATATATCCAGATGGGGTAGTAGCATTAAAGGGGGTCGACTTAACTATATGGAAGGGGGAGATACATGCTATCCTAGGTGAGAATGGCGCGGGGAAGACTACTTTAATGAGGATTCTATATGGAGAGATCAAACCTACAAGTGGAGCAATTAAGATTAATGGTGAGGAGGTGGATTTCCATGGACCCTGGGATGCAATTAAACGTGGTATTGGGATGGTTTATCAGCATTTTACATTAATTCCTACATTCACTGTTTTAGAGAACCTACATTTATCATTACTTGCATTAGATGAAAGTATTAAAGCTGAAGATGTAGAGACACTGACGAGGCGGTTAATGGATGAACTCGGTCTTAAAATCCCTTTGTATGATGTGGTTGAGGACCTGCCTATAGGCGTCCAACAGAGGGTTGAAATTATTAAGACCCTTCTCAGGAAGGCTAATATACTAATACTAGATGAACCTACATCAGTATTAACACCTATAGAGGTTGAGGAGCTATTTAAAATGCTTAGGAAGCTTAAGAAACTGGGGATAACTATAATCTTCATAACTCATAAGCTACGTGAAGTTAAGGCTATATCCGACCGCGTGACTATAATGAGGAGGGGGAAGGTAGTAGCCACTCTATACACATCTAAGGTCTCGGAAGAAGAGCTAGCTAGATTAACTGTAGATATAGATCTCACGTCTAAACCTAAAATTAGGGGGGGTATAAGAGGCAGGAGAATATTATCGATAAATGATCTATGGGTTAGGGATGAGAGAGGATTGGATGCTGTTAAAGGGGTCTCACTCGAACTATATGAAGGGGAGATTCTTGGACTAGCGGGTGTACAAGGCAATGGCCAGAAGGAGCTTATCGAGGCTATAGTAGGTATTAGAAGAGCTTATCGAGGGTCCATCAAATATCTTGACCAAGACATCACGTCATTATCTGTAGGGGATAGATATAAACTAGGGATTTCATATGTACCAGACTCTAGAAACATAGGATTAGTATATGAGATGAATCTGACTGAAAACTCCATTTTAACAAATCTACATAACTATCTATCGGGTATCAGGGTTATCAACTGGAGTGAGGCTTATAGGACAGCTGATAAAATAGTTAGAGAGTATAATGTGGTAGCACCATCATTAAGGTCCCCCATCCAATATTTAAGCGGAGGGAATCAACAGAAAGTTATGGTAGGTAGGGAAGCGACTAGGGAACCCAAGGTCTTTATAGTTTCAGAGCCTACTCATGGATTAGATGTTAGAGCCACAAGATTCATTAGAAATATGTTAGTTAAACTTAGAGACCTTGGAAAATCAATACTACTAGTATCAACGGATCTAGATGAGATAATGGAGTTGAGCAACCGTATAGCAGTGATCTACGGAGGTAGAATCATGTCAGTAGGCGATAAAAACGAGTATACGATTAAGAAGCTAGGGCTTTTAATGGGCGGTATCCATGAGCAAAGGATCACTAAGTAAATTGATTGAGACACTTAGTGAAAGGCTTCTAACCGAGAGGAGAGAGTATCTAGCGACTCTAATAGAGACATCATCCTCATTAATATTAGCATTATTAGCTGGTGGAATCGTCTTAGCTGTATTGGGGTATGATCCATTAAACGTATATAACATTCTATTTAGATATGGATTTGGAAATATAAGGTATCTACTAGATAAAAGCACGCCCCTAATGATGACTGGACTAGCCTTCGCGATCCCCCTAATAGCAGGATTATTTAACATAGGTGGTGAGAGCCAACTATATATAGGTGCATTCATAGCATTACTAGCAGCATATTACACTCATAGCCATGTAATAGGAATCCTAGCTGGGACTATAGCGGGGGGACTACTAGGCGCCTTTATAGGTATATTAAGAGTATATAGGGGGATTAATGAGGTTATATCATCTATAATGGTTAACTGGATATTCTTCTATCTAATCATCTACCTAATCTCTGGAGTATACTATAATCCTGAGAGGCCACATGAATCTATCCCTATTCCAAAAGATGCCAGGATATACCCAATAAGTAATATAAGCGTTATATTTGCAATAGCTGTATTAGCCTCAATACTGTATTATATAATCCTCTTCCACACAGATATAGGCTATAAAATGAGGGTTACAGGATTATCAACCGCATCCGCGAAGTATGCTGGATTTAATCCAGATCTATCAATGATATATTCAATGCTATTAGGTGGAGCTGCCGCTGGATTAGGTGGAGCATTACTAGTCCTTGGAATGACATATAGTATTGACGACATGCTATCAGCAGTATATGGACTGGGGTTCACCGGGATCGGTATAGGATTATTAGGTAGATTGCATCCGATTGGAATAATACTCGCATCAATATTCTTCTCAGGATTATTAATCGGCGGTCAATGGGTAGAGCTGAAGACAGGCGCACCACCAGAATTAGCAGATACGTTGATAGGTGTTATCGTAATTGCATTGGCTATTCCATATGTCTATAAGTTATTAGTTAGTCGCTTAATTCAGAGGAGGGTTATTGAATGATAGAGGATATAATTAACATAATATCTAATACCCTGATCTCTATGGTTCCCCTTACACTAGCTTCAGTCGGTGAGGTTATAACTGAGAAGTCTGGTATAGTAAATATAGGGTTAGAGGGAATCTTCATATTATCGGCATTTACATCTACTATAGTTACATTCCATACTGCAGATCCGTACCTGGGACTGATTTCAGGTATTATAATAGGGTTTTTATCGGGGTTGCTCCATGGGGTGATAAGCATATATCTTAAGGGTGATCAGATAATAGCTGGTGTAGGATTCAACTCCCTTGCATATGGAGTCTCACTCCTCTCTCTGGTGGCGATCTGGAGGAGTCATGGATCATCCCCAACCGTGGCTAAAATACCTGTTATATTAATTCCTATAGGCGGTTATACAAAATTGTCCATCCCTCCACTATCTATAATCGCGATTATTGTGGGAATCGCTGCATGGTGGTGGCTATATAAGACTCCATCTGGATTGAAGATTAGGGCATGTGGTGAAGACCCTAGATCCGCTGAAGCAATGGGAGTCAATGTATATAGTACTAGGTTATACGCCACTTTAATAGGCTCGACATTAACGGGATTAGGGGGAGCATACCTGGTTGTAGGCTGGATAGGTCAGTTCACGAAGTTCATATCCGCAGGGAGAGGGTTCATAGCATTAGCAAACGTAGCATTCAGCAATTGGAACCCATTATATGCATTGATGGGAGGCGTCTTCTTCGGGTTCTTCGACGCGATATCAATCTATATACCTATAAAGCTGCAGCAGACGACTGGGCAGGTATTTACGGCTGAGGCAAGTTTATTTAGGATAATACCATACTTAACAACTTTAATAGTCGTTGGAATCATTATGAAGAAGGTTAGGATGCCTAGGGCACTCGGCAAA
>DQXH01000016.1 GCA_011043415.1 Thermoprotei archaeon
CCCGCCTCCGCTAATATTTAACATTATAAATTGTGTAATTGGGTTTTATATTACATTATATATATGTAAGTTGACGTTTATACTTTAAGCGGCTTGAATAATATACCCTCATCCCTATAGAACTTAGTTGAAAACTCATAGAATAATAACCTCATTGATTGTATGCCTGCAGCGAATCCATCTAACAACGTTACTAGTATATTAAACATGATATACGATGGTAGAAATCCTACTACACCTGCAAATATCGAGGCAGCCTCAGCCAACGCACTATGAGCTATAGCGAATGCACCTAACCTGATGTATGATACTGAGTTAGTGAGGTATGATATAAATGTCTCTATAAACTCTCCTAAACCCTCTATTAAAGTCTCTGTAATCTTCTTCTCATGGTGATACACTATATTCTCAATAGTCGGTTTAAGGTATACTATTACTAGCACGATTATCTCAGTGATCGTAAATGGTAGGACGTCAGGCCTAGTAAATACTGATAGAGTCATTCCACCAGTGATAAACTGTATAGCTATATAAATACCTACACTCAAGTATATTAACCCCAATATACCCTTCCAACTTAGTATAGCCTCGAGATACTCCCTATTCATGAAGGATATTATGATATTAATTACTATAGCTGTTATAAGCTGAATTAAACCGAATTCGATTGATATAATTACTATGTCTATAGTATTTGTTAATGGGTTAAGCCATAAAGGCTCCATGAAATGAAGTAGGAAGGACTCTCCATATAGGAAGCCATATATAATTGCTGATACACTCGCGAACATAAGGATGTATCCAAGGTTATTTAATGCCCTTCTAGATAATCCTAGCATAGGCTTCTGAAGCTTATAGAATATTAGCCCCAGGATAAATAGTGCTATACCCTCCCCGACATCCCCAAACATCATACCATACATTATGAAGAATAGTATCGTGAATATCGGGGTTGGATCGATTTCAAAATAGTCGGGTACTCCCCTCATTCTAGTCAACATTTCAAAGCCCCGGAAACCAGGTAGATTCCTTAATTTAGTAGGCGGCTTATATGGATAGTCTCTGGAAGGCTCCTCCCTCTCTATATAAAACTTCCCATCTGTAGTAGCGGATATAGTCTCCATCAACTTATCATATAGGCTCTTTTCAATCCATCCATCAAATATTACTAGGTTCCTGGTTCTAGTTACTGAAGACTTCACCTTATGTAGAAAGTTAACATACTTCCTATAGTAGATGACCTCATTATACAGCTTACTAAGCTCATCCCTCACACTATAAAGCGACTTAAATATATCCTCCTTCTCTCTATTAATATTATTTAATACTTCTGTATGGTCACCAACATACTCCTTTGGAAATACTATTTCGTCGAAGTTTAACATCGATAGAATCTTTAGTATCTCCTCCTTATCTTGCTGTGAAGCTGCTAACACAATTAGATAATCTTTTCTAATTCCCTCCTTAACTGTTAGGAGGTAGTTATATGGCTTTAGATAATCCTTAAGTAACGGCATATTATGGATTGGTATTAAACCAGCTTTGACAAATATATGCGTATATTCCCCTATAATATCGAGGGGAATCTCATGCCTCTTAAACAATGATACTCTGATCTCGATCTCCTTAAGTGAGACGAGATTTTTCTGACCCTCATCAACAACAGCGGCATACTTATTCAGCTTCTCCTCAAATTCATTAGTCAATCTTATCAGATCCTCATGCTTAACCAATCCATCAAATGAGGGGGACTTCTTAGGAGGAATAAATGCAGACTTAAGCCTATCCATAAAGCTCTTCTTCTCCTCCTTCTTAGGAAGTACATTCTCAACCGCCTGGAGCGTCACCCCTATCCTATCTATAAGCCTTAAAAACCGCGTATATACCTCGAGCTCCTCTCTTCTACCAGTCTCTAACCTCCTTGATATCAGCTCCACAGCACCTAATTTACCTATTGCATGTGCTACAGCGTCTTCATAGTCCTGCGGAACAGCGATGTAAAACCTGATAAGTCTCGCAGGCCTCATCAACTACACACCTATATGCGTTAAATTGAAATACTACAGGAATATATTTTAAATTAAATATATTTGTATTAAAATAAAATTGCTTATCTATAAATGGTGGGAAGATGTCGAGAACAGACTTAGGATTAATTTTAGTATTGGCAACATATGTAGTCATGTTTGGATTTATTGGATACCAGGGCTTCACACAAGGTTTTAAGGATCTGGTTGAGGTCGCTTATGTACCTGGGAAAAATCCCATATTATTTATTATTAATATAGTACTATATTTAGCGGGTTCATATCTTATTTTAAATAGCTTCAGAGGCAATGTAGATAGGATTAATGAGGCAGTCGATATTTTATTCTTCATAATACCATCAATCAATATTATATCAGCATTCTTATATCTGGTAGCGGTTTCAGGAGGAGAAGGGTTGGTTGAGTTCGGCACCGAGGTACATTTCATCCTAATGTATAACGTTATATTGTATTTTGTAGGAGTCTCATTATTAATTAAGAAAATTGATTTCACTAAATTACCTAAGGAAATACTCGGATACTTAGGTATATTAATAGTATATGTTATAATTAGATTATCTATTGGAGTCATACCTGCTGTACAGTTTGCAATACTACTTCTGATAATTGGATATACATATTTTATATTAAAGTATAGATGGCCTAGAGAATAGATGGTAGCCTAAGGCTTTATTGCCTTAGGTTCATCCTACCTGTTATGCATATCTCCCGAGGCATGGTAGCTATATATACTAGGTTGTAGCATGGTCAGCTTGCCTAAAGGATATGCTTCTTCTCACTCTCTGCCAATTGCATCACCAAGCTTATCAGAATGAACTATAAAAATTTTCTATGATAATAGCATTTCACGAACTTCCCTGTATAATATTTTTTATGTCTCTGGGTTTAGATATCTTATCTAAAAATATAAGATCCACCTGAATAATATATAATTCTTAGTTCCATATTAGTGATTTTTTACTATTAATTTCATGTAAATTACTGGATTCTAACAGACTATGTAATTTTTAATTTATTTTCAATAATCTTGAACACAAGAGTTGCGATAGCTATAAGTAAGAGATATACGAAGGCAACGGTGGTAAATATTTCTATAGATCTGAAATAAAGAGAGTTAAATGTTTTTGCTACAGAAAATATTTCTTTAACGCCTATTACAAATGATAATGAAGAATATTGAATCATATAGATAATCTCATTAGAGACTCCTGGTAAGGCCCTTATTAGTGTTTGAGGAAGAATTATATAGATAATCTCTTGTAACTTATTCATACCTAAGGCTCTAGCCGCTTCAGCTTGTCCTTGTTCAATAGATTGGATAGCCCCTTTAACATATTCTGATATATAAGAGCCTCCACATAATGTGAATCCAAGTATAGATGCCCAGAATGGAGATAAATATATTTTTAGATCTGCCAGACCAAAAAATAGTATAAGAAGTGTAACAATTAATGGAAGCCCTCTAAAGGTTGTAGATATTCCTGTTGATATATAAAATATAATTTTATTTCCATAAACTCTTGCGAAGCCGAGTATGAAACCCGTTATTATACTTAATGGAATAGATATAACTAATATCTGGAGGGTTGTAGTCAATCCCTGAACCAAATTAATTAAAAAATTACTCCAAAAATCCATTTTCTTCACCTTAGAGTCCTAAAATTTCTTATGAGAATCTTCTTCGTTAAAATATTTTGAGGATTAGATAAAAGCTCAGTTGGGCGCCCGCTCTCTATAATTCTACCTTTGTGCATTACAATTATTTCATCTGCTATTTCTAAAGCAAAGTCTATTTGATGTGTTACAATTATACTCGTAACTCCATTTTTAGCAAGTTTTCTAATAACTTGTAGAACCTCATTAACAAACTGGGGATCAAGTGATGATGTTGGTTCATCGTAAAGCATAATAACAGGATCCATAGCTAAAGCTCTTGCGATAGCGACTCTTTGTTTTTGCCCTCCGGATAATTGTGCTGGATACTTATGATACAAAGTATTATCTAAACCTACAGTGGATAAAGCATCTACAGCTTTCTTATAAGCTTGATGCTTTTTCAATTTTCTAACTTTAACTAATCCTATCATTACATTATTCAGTACTGTTAAATGATGAAACAAATTGAAATCTTGAAATACAAATCCTATCTTTCTTCTAATTTTATTTATATTAATCCTAGGGTCAGTAATCTCTATATTACCGAGCCATATCCTCCCCTTATCAGGTTTAACGAGTAAATTTAAGCATTTAAGTAAAGTTGTTTTACCTGATCCATTAGGCCCTATAATAACCTTTGTCTCTCCTTTCCTTACTCTAAATGAGACCCCATCTAAGGCTATAGAATCGCCATATTTTTTGTGTAAATCTACGACATTCAAGATTGTATCTGAAATCATTCAAATTCCCTCAATCAGCCCTGGTATCACTGTTTTCTTATATACGGTATGAAAAAATTTTAGACCGATGTATGTCATCATCATTAGTATTATACCTGCGATGAGATAGGGGATAAGAGCGATTCCTGTAGCTATAGATACTATTCTAGCCCTCGTCAATACTTCTAAAACACCAATTGTAAAGCATATAGCGGAATCTTTTAGCAATATTGCATATTCATTTGATAGGCTAGGTATGGATATTCTCAGAGCTTGTGGAATGGTTATGGAAATTATTGCCTGAATTTTAGACATACCAAGAGAGTATGCTGCTAATATCTGACCTTCATCTATTGACTCAAGAGCTCCTCTAAATATTTCTGACTGGTATGCTCCGCTCCTTAATCCTAGTACGATAATGCTTGTTATTAACGGTGATAACTTAAGGCCTATATTAGGAAATACTCCCCAATAAAAAAGAAATAGTAATACAATTAACGGTGTACTTCTAAAGATCCAGATATAAACATTTAATATAAATTTAGTATATTTATCACTATATGTGATCATAGTTCCTATTGGTAACCCTATTGTAAATCCTATCCCTAATCCTCCTAAGACTAGTGCTAAAGACCATAGGAGACCTTCAAAAATATAAGGAAGATACTCGATTAGAGAAATATAGTTCATTATATCAACCAGATAGATTCCACTTTCTTAAAAGAACATCCCACTCTGGGCTATTCATTAGTTCTTCTAAAGCCTTATTAATCATATTTCTAAGCCAGGTATCCTCAGGTCTAGTAGCAATTCCATAAGTATATGGTGGTCCTATCGTAGTTAAAACCTTAATTTTACTAGCTATATCTGGATTTTTCCTTAAATACGGTCCTAGAAAGGCAGAATCTGTAATTATTGCAGATGCTCTTCCATCTAGAAGGGCATCTAATACTTCAACATATGAGTTAAGCCCTAATTTTTTAAATTTATATCCACTTTTTAATAATCTCTCAGCCCATTCATCAGCTGTAGAGCCTATCTGAACAGCAATATATTCCCCTGAATTTAAGATATTATCAAATGATCTATTTTCATTAATTCTAACTACAAGTTCGTGAACATAACTATAATAAGGTATTGAAAACCATATTTTTTCACATCTGCTAGCTGTAATAGTCATTCCTGAGGCTATTATATCTATATCTCCTCTAACTAGAGCATCTACTATAGTGGACCAGTCCCAAGGTTTATATATTATTTTCCAACCATATTTCTTCGCTATCCAGTTTATGACGTCAATATCAAATCCGGTAGCTGAGCCATTGGGAAGAACTTGTGTAAAGGGAGGATATTCGGGATCAAATCCATATACAATAGTTACCTGGATATCGCTAGAAGGAGGGTATGTAAACTTGCCTTTTGGATAGGAATATTCTGTGCTTTCAGGTGCACCTCTGTATATGTATCCTGTAAAACCTCCGATAATAAGTCCGATAATTAATCCTATTATTACATATCTCAGTTTTTTCATTATCCCACCTATGTCCCACAAATCCCATAAAAGTGGGATATTGTCTTTCTTCTTTATAAATCTTAGTATAATATTTTTTAATTACTGGTTAGTGAAGGATATGTCATCAGAAATCTACGAATTTGTAATAGTTGATTCGAAAGGAAGAATAATAATTCCATCAAGAATCAGGAGGATATTAAATATTAGTGATGGAATGATGATGATGATGATTGCAGATCCCGATAAAAGAGAGATAAAAATAATACCATTAGTCGACTTACATGCGAGAATATATAGGTTAAAAATAGAGATGACAGATAAACCAGGTGTTCTAGCTAAGGTAGCATCGTTACTCGCTAAAAATAGTATAGACTTATTGATGACTGAGTCTAGAACTATAAAGAGAGGAGAGATAGCTCAGTGGAACGTAATTGCAGATTTTTCAAGTTGCAAATTGAATATTAAAGAACTGGTAGACATGATTGAGAAATTAGATTTTATTAGAAGAATTGACATAAGAGAGATTCTGTAGATACGATATAAAACTATTACTTCAATATTTATTACGCTAAGAAGAAAAATTGAAGTGGCATTTAATTATTTTTTACATGATTCTACGTATTTCACATGGCATTTCTGTGTTCTTCGGTTACTATATTTTCCTAAAGCTTCTTCTCTAGTCTTTAAAGTGGTAAGTCCAATAATCGACCACCAATTTAAAGGCCGGAAAACCTATATATTTCTATTAACTTTATCTAAGCAATTTGATAATCTCTATACAAGATCAATAGATATGAGATGATGTCCCCAGATCCCGATTCTCTTCCATAGCCAGAGTATTGAAGAGCAGTAGCATAGTATCGTCCTTTGCTACTATAAATTAAGGAAATTATCAAATTATCTAATTAGCAGAGCAGTTCTAGAATATGGAGAGAATTCCGATGAAGATTACATTAGAGAATGGCTATCGAAGAGACTTCCATGTATGGCTTGTATCACACTATGAAGAGGATTGAGAGTATGAAGTATTATAAAGTTATTGTTATTACCAAATCTCTACCTGATTATGAGAGAGCTCAAGAAATTTATATAATGATTCAGAGAGAATTATCATTAAAGCCATTCACAGGGGAATTAATGCGATTAGAGTCTACCGATACCTTCAACAGCAAATACTATGATGCACACTATCCCAATAGCCTTACCTATGCTGAGAGATTACAGAACATACTGCGAAGAATACTACCCGATTCTCTGATATTAGTCGAACTGCTATATTGCGGAGAGAGTGAATATATCCTATTATACTCACTACCAGTATAAACCTAAGGAAATTCCTCCAGAGATTTTCAAGAAGATTGTAGACGGGTTCAAGAAGCTACTACCAGCATTTAAAATACTTGATATTCAATTGGCAAATGGAGTTGGAGGGGCGAGTCCATGATAGACTATAGCACATTGTATGCATAAGCATACTGAATATGACTTAGAAGAAAGGGGTGTAGAAGCGGCTTGACCCTGACGAATTAGATGAGTGAAATAAGTCGATCAGTAGATATAAAAGTAGGAGATATGCGAGGAAAAGAAAATCCTATCTAGATGAGATAAGAGAGCTTAAAGATAAGGTTGTTGAGAGGGGCAGATAATATTATAATAAAATCGCTATGGATATTGCTATCGAGGATAAACTAATTAAAAAAGATAGAAAGGAAAGGAATATTAATCCTCACAAGTAACACTTATATCATTTAATTTCATCCCTATAGTGCCGGGAGAAGCCTTATTAATAATAGAAATATAAATAATTGATACTATTCTATTTTCTAATTCCTTCAAGACTTTTAATAATTTCAGAGAATAGGTATATCCTCTGGTTTAACGTCCAACTCTTTAGCTAATGCAATTGTATATAGATTTCGATACTCGAATTCCACAGAGTATAGGTACCATAGCAGGAATACCAGGTTCAACGGATTCCTAGCCGCATAGGACTCAGCATATTCTTTAAATGCCTTGCTACTCCAGTAGTATAAGTCACTTACTGAGCGCTTCAGCACACTCTCCTCAATATATTTTACAATCCATTTATATCCAGATCTATTTAATACATCCAACGCAGTATCTTCCTTAGCACGTATAAAGTCATTGAATATATACGGCTCGATAAGCATAAGCCTAGACATTTTATCACTATATTTCTCTAGATATATTACCTGCCCTCCGAGTATCTTAATCGATAAAATATAGTAAATTAATTTAGTTCCATATTCAACCTTCAGAAGCTTCTCTACCTCCCTCCCCTTCTTAACTTTAGATGCAGTATTCACAACCCTTCTAAAATACTCAGTCTCTATACCCAGTTCCACAGGAAATGGACTTCCAATACTTTTAGCATATTGTGAAAACTCAATAGCCTCCTTATATGGAGAGGGGGTTAAATGATATAATGCATCATCGAAAGTAGGTGACTCGAGCATTGCCACAATATTTACATATGTAAACTCCCTAGGAACCTTAATTAAATCCTCTTCACTTACGGCTCTCCCAGAGAATTTCGCTCTTAAAATCCTTTTTATATTCTCTATCTCGATCCTCCTCACAAACATATCGACAAAGTTTTTAACCTTTCCACTCGAGATCTTTATAGCATATAAAAACCTCTCTACATAAACCTCTCCAAATGCAGATGCAAGGGTCTTACCATTAATCTGCTCCCTAGGTATAGACCCTATCTTCCTTATATAATCCCCCTTCGATACAGCCTCTGCAAATGAGACAATATCTGGAAGCCTAACAAACGATTTATAATCATCTTCTGTAAATAAGTGGGTACTTAATCCATGTGCCCTGGTAATTATGTATATATAGTCGGGCCTCATCATATCTTAACACCCTTCTTCCTAGTCACGATATATTTAGTTCTTACGAACTCCTCTAACATATCCTCCATGAGCCTATCCTCAATATATCTAACTAGATCTTCATACATTGGGATAACAATCTTATCAAGAGCATTCACCTTCCTCGCAGTATTCATAAGGTCTAGGGCTAATGCCTCGATCTTATTCTCCGTCTCAGCCAGTTTAATCATCTTGAGAAAGGCATTATATAGCTTCATAGCTATATCCTGAACAACGGGATTAGGTATTGCAGAGACATTCGGCTCAGACTCTATCTCGATATCAAACTCCTCTACACCCATTACAAGCTTCCTAATAAGTCTGACTCTAAATTCACTGACTACCTTAGAATTATTCATAAACTCCTCTATCCCAACCTTAATCAAGGCGTTTACAAATGAGTTATATGCTTCCATCAATTCATCCTCAACTACTATCCTGTTCCTAACCTCAGGAAGTAGCTGATTCAACTCACCAGCTATCCTATCCCTCTTCATCTCGAGGATCTCCTTCCCCTTCTTAATAAACTTAAGTTGCTGCCGCATCGCTAGTAAAGTACCTCTAGCAGCTGATACACCCATTATATTGTGGGACATATAATCACCATCTTATGCACTATATGCTACAGACTTAGCTTTATAATAATATTTCTCGATTGTAGATTCTCTGACACGAGTCAACTCCTCAGGTGGAAGTATGCTCAATACCTCCCATCCAAGGTTTAAAGTTTCTTCAATAGTCCTATTTTCATATTCACCTTGGTTAACGAATTTCCTCTCGAACGCATCTGCGAATTTGAGGTATAACCTCTCCCTATCACTCAAGCCCATCTCACCGACTATCCTTGCGAGATCCCTCGCCTTAATACCACGTGAATAGGCGTCGTATAGCTGGTCACTCAACTCTTTATGGTCATCTCTAGTTTTACCAGGTCCGATCCCGCTTCTCATCAACCTACTCAGGCTTGGAAGTACGTTTATAGGCGGGTATATTCCTCTGGAGTCCAACTCCTTACTTAATATTATCTGCCCCTCTGTAATGTATCCAGTTAAATCAGGGATTGGATGCCTCTTATCTCCGCCGGGCATGGTTAGAATAGGCATTTGAGTTAGGGTACCCTTCTTACCCCTGATTATTCCAGCCCTCTCATATATTGTAGCTAAGTCACTATACATATATCCTGGATACCCTCCCCTGCCAGGGACCTCCTCACGTGCGGCACTAATCTCACGTAGAGCTTCACAATAATTTGTCATATCGGTTAATATTGTGAGAACGTGATAATCGAGGTCGAAAGCTAGATACTCTGCTATCGTTAACGCTATCCTAGGTGTAATTAAACGTTCTATAGCAGGGTCGTCAGCTAGATTCAATATTACGACAGATCTCTCAATGGCTCCAGACTCTCTGAACTGCTGAATAAAGAACCTCGCTTCATCATTCTTCAGACCCATTGCAGCGAATACAAGGGCGAACTCCTCCTCCTTACCTGGAATAGTAGCTTGCCTAGCTATCTGAGCCGCTAGCCTATTATGCGGTAGGCCAGATTCGGAGAAAATCGGAAGTTTCTGCCCCCTAACTAGAGATAGCATTCCATCTATAGCCGATATACCTGTCTGGATGAAGTCGTTTGGATGTATTCTAGCCCTGGGGTTGATTGGAGAGCCGTTTATATCCCTCTTATCTCTAGATGCTGGTGGAGGCATTCCATCTATAGGCTCGAACCTACCGTTAAACATCCTACCTAATACATCCTCGGATACGGGGATCTCAAATGTCGATCCAGTGAACTTCACAACCGAATCTAACTGCAACCCAGTTTCTTCACCAAATACCTGAACCACTATGAAATCCCTACTAACCTCAATTACTCTACCTACTCTATCGATACCATCTGGAGCGCGTATCTTAACGATCTCATCATACATTACTCCTGGTACAGGGTCTATAATAACCAGCGACCCCCTAACCTGCCTCAAACCCCTATAAACCTTCCCATAAATATCTCCTATATTTAAGGTCACAATACATCTCCCCCTATAATGCTATAGAGATCCTATATTCAGATGCAAGTTTATTGAACTCAGCATTAAACTCATTTATTACACTGATTATAGCGTCAATCCTCCTTTCATCAAGCTTAACACGCTTTAACTTAGCTATAGCAGGTAGCTCCATAATCTTCTCGATTGGAACATGCTCTCTAATCAACTTCTCGGCAGTCTTATGGAAATCGATTATAGCTTTTAATAATAGCGCCGATTTCCCCGGCTCTGAATATGAGTCTACAGGGTCGAATGCATTCTGCCTTAGGAAACCTTCCTTAATCAATTCACTTGTTAGGAGCAGTAGCCTCTGATCATCGGGGAGAGCCTTCTCACCTATAATCTTAGCTATAGACTCGACCTCCGCGGAGTCGCTTAGGATCCTCAATGCCTCGTCCCTATATAATGGAAACTCTTTTGCGAATATAGGCCAATACTCTAACAGCCTACTCTCATGCTTCTCAACAGTCTCTACATAACCCTTAAGAATCTCATCTACATATAGACTATAGCTTTTGAGCCAGTGGATTGCAGGGAAGTGTCTGCTATATGCTAGATCCGCGTCTAAAGCCCAGAATACTCCTGTGAATCTAAGTGTGTGTATTGTAACAGGCTCGTTGAAGTCTCCTCCAGGCGGTGATACAGCACCCATAACAGTTACAGACCCTATTCTCTCAGGCCTACCCAAAGTCTTTACCCTACCAGCCCTTTCATAAAACTCTGCAATCCTATCCGGTAGATATGCTGGGAAGCCTCTTTCAACAGGCATTTCACCTAATCTTCCAGATATTTCTCTAATGGCTTCAGCCCATCTCGAAGTCGAATCAGCCATCAATGCAACGTCATAACCCATATCACGATAATATTCTGCTATAGTTATTCCAATATATACGCTAGCCTCCCTTGCTGAAACAGGCATATTACTTGTATTAGCTATTAATACAGTCCTCTCCATTAGCGGCCTACCTGTCCTAGGGTCTTTAAGCTCTGGAAAATCTGTTAATACCTCCGCCATCTCATTACCACGTTCACCACACCCGACATATACGACTACGTCTGCATCACTCCATTTAGCGAGCTGATGAAGGGTCACGGTCTTCCCAGTTCCGAATCCACCTGGGATACATGCTGCACCGCCTTTAGCTACTGGGAAGAATACGTCTATAACCCTCTGTCCAGTTATAAGAGGCTGCTCTAGTGGAAGTCTCCCACCCTCCGCTATAGGTCTAGGCTCCCTAACAGGCCATTCCTGATACATATATAAGTCTTTAACTTCATC
>DQXH01000017.1 GCA_011043415.1 Thermoprotei archaeon
CTCCTCATTACAGAAGCTACTAGAGTACATGACGTACTCGATATCAAGGAGAAAGACGTATATGAAACACTACTAAAGATATTTAGTTTAACTAATAAGGCGATTCTATTGGATTCATCATATATAGATATTGATAGAATCAGGTCGATATTTAACGCAGCATATAAAGCAGGTAAGACATTGGTTATAGGTTGGAGACATTTCTATTTTATATATAATCTAATCGAGAGGGAGAAGAAATTTAAACTAAAGATAGAAAAAGACTCATTTAAAGTAATAATTAATCTACATATGAGAAAAAAGAAGGTATATAATAGGTTTATAGACACCATTTATAACAAGGGGTTCCAGCTAATAGATATAAAGAATTTAGAATTGTCGGATAACCATATTTATCTAGACTTCCCAAACTACATACAATATTTATTAAATAAGACCTTCCCAGGTACTATAGCGATATTCAGTAATTCCGAGCCTTATGATGAGGAGAGCTATCTAGATTATAGGAAGATCATCAACTGGCTCAATATACTAATGATACCATCATATAGAATACATTCGAGTGGACACGCTAATCCAATTGATATAAAAAAGTTGGTGAATCAAGTCCAGCCAAAGGATTTGATTATCATTCATTCGGAGTATCCGGATGTAATAAAGAAATTTCTGGGATATTAAATACTACTTCTTATAGCCTATCTTCCTTAAGAACTCGTGTCTCTCCTCCTTATCCTTATTCCCTTCAACACCCTTACTCTTATATCCGTCGACCACTCCTAATACCGCCCTCCCCTGCTCAGTCTCTGCAACTATAAATTGTACGGAATTAGCGGTTGCGACAATTATATTAATAATTTCGTCCACCTGCTTCAACTTAGGTAATACATTGATAGGATAGCCATTTTTAATTAATATTACGAAAAAGTGTCCTGCAGCTACCTTTTTAGCGATCTCTATAGCCTCCCTAGTCAATTCATCGTCATTTCCATCAAATCTAATTAATGTAGGACCACTAGCCTCACAAAACGCAATCCCGAATTTGAGGTATGGACTTGACGTGGCTAAAGCCTCATATACATCCTCGACAGTCTTGATAAAGTGGCTCGTCCCTGCAATTATATTCGTACCCTCAGGAGGTTTATAATCAATAACCTCCATTTTAATCATGGTCCCACACATTATTATTAATGTGACGCCTTTAATTAAGTGAATCACCAGATTTTACAATATTTATTGTTTAAATATAATTATGTTATTCATCCAAAGCTTCAATATTTTTAGGTGATTTAAATTGAATTATAGTGAATTGAAATCGAGGTTGAAGGATGCGCTTGTCAAGCAGCTTAAGGTCGCTGAAACGATTCTACCAGACGATGTTAGGAGAGCATTGGAGAAGGCTATGGACCGTGAAGAAAATCCAATGGCAAAGACTATACTTGAAGCTATTCTAAAGAATATTGAATTGGCGCAGAAGACTGGTAAACCGATGTGCCAAGATACTGGTGTAATAATATATTATTTAGAAGTCGGTAAGGATTTCCCATTGATTCTCGAGTTAAATGATATATTGAAGGAGGCTGCTATAGAAGCTACAAAGAAGATTCCATTAAGACCGAATACAATTAATCCATGGACACATGAGAATCCAGGTGATAATACCGGGAGATATATTCCATGGATCAACCTGGATTTAGTTGATGGTGACGAAGCCATAATCCATGTATTGCCTAAGGGAGGGGGGAGCGAATATACTTGTAAATTATGGAGTTTAAGCCCCGGGTTAGGCATCAAAGGAGTTAAGGAGGCGGTGATTAGAACTATTTATGAAGCAGGTGGAAAACCCTGTCCACCTATCATTGTCGGAGTCGGCATCGGGGGAGGAGCAGATATATCTATGAAACTAGCTAAGAAAGCGATCTTAAAACCCGTTGGAGAGAGGAACGAAGATCCGAAGATAGCTGAGGTGGAGGAGGAGTTAGTTAAAAAGGCGAATGAATTAGGGATAGGGCCGATGGGAGTAGGCGGTTCAACGACAGTGCTTGATATTCATATTGACTGGGCTCACCGACACCCGGCTAACTTGCATGTTGGTATAGTAACCCAATGCTGGGCTGCACGCAGGGCTACAATCAAAGTTGATTCATCCGGAGACATTAAGTTTTTGAGTCATAATATTGATTTAAATGATATTAAAATCTAGAGGTGATTTATATGGAGTACTATTTAAAGACCCCTATATCGGAGGATGAAATTAGGAAGTTGAAGGTTGGAGACGTAATCTATATAACAGGTGAGATGATAACTGCGAGAGATGCTGCACATAAAATGGCTTTAGAATATTTTGAAAAAGGCTTGGAGATTCCAGTCGAGTTTAAGGATAAGGTGTTATATCATTGTGGCCCTGTAGTCAAGAAGAAGGATGGTGAATGGGAGATTGTAGCAGCAGGACCAACCACCTCTACTAGGATGGAGTATATTGAATGGAGATTTATCGAAACATTCAAACCAAGGGTCATACTTGGTAAGGGAGGAATGGGCGACAAGACACTTGAGGCCTTAAATAAAGTTGGTGCAGTCTATGCATTATTCCCAGGTGGAGTAGCGGTGGTTGCCGCTGAATCAGTTAAAAGAGTTAAAGCGGTATATTGGCTTGAGGAGTTAAGTATCCCGGAAGCACTATGGGTCTTGGAGGTTGAGAAATTCGGTCCAGCTGTAGTTACAATGGATTCTCATATGAACAGCCTTCATAAAGACGTTGAAGCAGAGACTAAGAAGAAGCTAGATGATATATTAAAGAAAATTTAACCCTCTACCTAATTTTTATACTGCATTTAACTAAAAACATCACATAAGTATATCTATTATAAATACTTTTTAACTTAATATATAATTCCCCTAAAACCATTATTAAATATAAGAATATTTAGTCAAGTAGGCGGTGGACGCAATGGCTGAAGTGATTAGACATGATCTTATCATAGTCGGTAGCGGGATAGCTGGTTTAAGAGCGGCTGTAGAAGCGGCATTGGTTTCTAAGGGTAAGCTTGATATAGCAGTAATATCTAAAGTACAGATAAATAGGTCTCACTCAGTATGTGCGGAGGGTGGAACCGCTGCAGTATTGTATCCAAATGAGGGAGATAGCTTTCTACTGCATGCCTGGGATACGGTGAAAGGATCGGACTTCCTAGCCGATCAAGATGCTGTTATGAGATTTGTAAGGGAGATGCCTAAGCAGATCTATCAGCTAGAACATTGGGGAATGCCTTGGAGTAGGAGGGAAGATGGTAGAATAGCCCAGAGAAGATTTGGTGGCCATACATTTCCAAGGGCAACTTTCGCAGCCGACAAAACCGGCTTCTTCGAGATGCAGACTCTATGGGGAGTGTTACAGAGATTTGATAACGTTACATTCTATCCCGAGTGGATGGTAACCAAGTTGATAATAGAGGATGGAAGATACAAGGGGCTGATTGCCTTAGACATATATAACGGGACCCTCCATATGTTTATCTCCAAAGCGGCGGTATGGGCTGCTGGTGGCGGGATGAGGATGTATAGCTTCACGACATATAGTCTTACAGCCACTGGAGACGGATTTGCAATCCCGTATAAAGCTGGATTAGGTCTTAAGGACATGGAGTTCGTACAGTTCCACCCAACTGGGCTAATACCTCCTGGAATATTAATTAGCGAGGCTGCAAGAGGGGAAGGCGGCTACTTAATTAATAATAAGGGAGAAAGATTCATGAAGAAGTATGCCCCAGAGAGGATGGAGCTGGCGCCGCGTGACATAGTATCTCGAGCCATGATGACGGAGATCCTCGAGGGAAGAGGGTTTGAAGGGCCTAATGGACTTAATTATGTACATCTAGATCTAACTCATCTAGGTAAGGAAAAGATATTAGAGAGACTCCCCTTGATAAGAGAGGTATCTATTAAATATGCTGGTGTAGATCCTATACATGATCCTATTCCAGTTAGACCAGTAGCCCATTATCCAATGGGTGGTGTAAAGGTAGATATTAACGGAGCTACTGAAGCGGTTGGATTATGGGCGGCTGGAGAGGTCAATTCAATCAGCTTACATGGAGCAAATAGATTGGGTACCAACTCTACCGCAGACTGTCTAGTATATGGGGCTATTACAGGTAGGGAGGCGGCATTATATGCTATGGAGCATGATGACTTCCCAGAGGCGGATATCGAGTATTTAAAGCAGGAGGAGAAGAGGATATTTGATAATTTAATGGGTAGGGAGAGTGGTGAGGATGCATACCATATTAGGAGAGAGTTGAGAGCTACTATGGATAAGAGTTTCTATATATATAGGAATGAAAATGATATGAAGGAGGGGTTGAAGAAGATTCTAGAGCTTAAGGAGAAGTTTGAGAAGGTCGCTGTAGGAGATAAAGACCCTATATACAACTCAGACCTAGTCTATACACTTGAGATAGAGAATATGCTAGATGCAGCGGAGGTAATCGCGGTTGGTGCTTTAAACCGTAAGGAATCTAGGGGTGCACACGCTAGAACAGACTATCCCGAGAGGGATGACAAGAACTTTTTAGTGCATACAGTGGTACATAGGACCGTTGACGGACCTAAAATCACGTACGAGCCTGTTAAAATCCTATTTTGGAAGCCTATAGTTAGGAAATACTGAGGTGGGAATATGTTTGCAAAGAGAGAAAGAAAATATAAATCTACTCCTAATCGATTGGGCGTTAAGGGATGGTATGGCAGTTTAAAGTATAATATGGAGAAATATCTATACCTGCTACATCGTATAACTGGAGTGGGATTAGCTGCATTCGTAATATTACATGTAATACTAATGAGTAGCAGGATGTTTGGGGAAGAGGCCTACCACCAGATACATGGATTACTAATGAATCCATATACTGATATTGGTATGGTAATCGTTACAGCAGCATTATTATTCCATGGATTCAATGGAATTAGGCTACTCCTACATGAATATGGAATATTATTTGTAAGGCCAAAGAGACCAGTATATCCATACCGAGTTTCAGTTAAATCTAGTGGAGTCAGGCTGTTCACGATATTGATGATCATCTTAGCGGTCCTCTTCTTCATCCCAGTACTGTATGAGTATATTATCATATGGTGGTGAGATCATGAAGGAGTCTTACATAAGATTAATCCAATATTTATTGGCCGCGGTTATAGTAGTTGCAATCGCATTCCATCTGCAGTTATTCAGCTCGTTAATTGGCCCAGGATATATAAAAGCCCAGACTTGGGAGGAAGTCGCTAGTAGAATGGATAACCCATTTTATGACGGAGTATATGCAGTATTACTATTTACCGTGTTGACACATGCATTCATAGGAGTTAGAAATGTTTTATTTGAGTTTATAACCTCAAGGGTAGGTAGAGTAGTGACTTCATGGACCCTATTCATAATATACGTAATCATCTTACTACTTGGTATAGCTGAGATTGTAGCATCTGCGTCGTAGGGGGGTGATAGAATGAGTAAGATGGAGGTAAAAAATATTAGATTTGTTGTGAAGAGATGGGATCCAAAGGATGGTAGGTTCTTCGAGAGTGAATACACGGTTCCAGTATATAGGGGGATGACTGTACTAGATGCATTGATATATATTAAGGAGAATATTGATAAGACATTAGCATTTAGAGGAAGCTGTAGAATGGGTGTATGTGGTACTTGTGGAATAGTTATCAATGGTAAACCGAGGTTAGCCTGTGAGACTCAGATTCTTCATCTAAATACAGATACAGTATATTTAGAGCCTCTCCATAATCTACCTCTAGTTAAAGATTTGATAATAGACCATACTCCATTCTTCGAGAAGCAGAATAAGATCAAACCATATTTGATTAGAAGGGATATGGAGGAGTATTGGAATCCAACTCGTGAATATCTACAGACTCCGGAGGAACACTTGAGGTATATGCAATTTACATATTGTCTAACATGTGCATTATGTTATGCAGCGTGTCCAACAACAGCCACGAATCCTGATTTCTTAGGTCCACAGGCATTGATGAATACATATAGATTTATAGCAGACTCGAGGGATGAAGGTAGACTTGAGAGAATCGCTATAATAGATAATCCAGATGGTTGCTGGGGATGTCACTTGGCTGGAGCTTGTTCCGAGGTATGTCCAAAGGGTGTTGACCCAGCACTAGCCATCCAATTACTTAGACGTGAAGTTGCGAAGATAGCATTCGGATATGTCGAGCCTGTTGAAGGGGCTAAAGTGGCGCCGTCACTTCAATTGACTGAAAAGAGAATTACAAAGGGCCCACCGGAGTTTACCGTTGAAGGTGCCGAAGAAAAGTTGAAGGAATTTAAGATACCTAAAACCATACCAGTTGAAAAGAGCAAGTAGATTATATAATCCCATTCTTTTTTATAATTAGAGGATATATGAAAGGGCCTCAGGATAGCTATTACCATATTCTAAGGAAGATATATGACGAGAGGACAGAGAATAATTTAGAGACATATAACTTTATAATACCTGAGTATGGGATAATCAGCTCCATGATTGAATCTAAACCGGGTTTCCTCGAGGATTATGATGAGGTAGGAGAAATATATCTCGAGTCGCTTAATCAAGGAATCACTAGATTTTTAAAGGGATGTAATATCGGCTTCATCAAACTTCGTGACGCGGCCTTAAACTATATCAAGACGTTACTTGGAAATAGACTAATTAAAAGTTATGAACTCATGGTGTCTGAAGGCCATAACATTTTAAAGCATATAATTAAGATATTTTTCAAGAGATCTACTATAATATACTATCTATATACAAATGAACCCTACTTCAAATATATACTAGGAGAGTTGGAGTATCCTGTAATTGAAAATCCGTTTCAGGATTTTAAACCCGATTTAGTTTTCTTTAAAGAAAATATCTCAGAAAACTCGTTAGTAATATTCTCAATCCCGAATATTCCGTTGGGATATATAGATTTAAATGATCTAGATGAGATTTTAAGGATTTTAGATGATTCAGGAAGTTATTTACTATTGGATCTTTCATATATAAACCTTGTATTCAACTACTCTAGTAAAATATCTTACCGGAGAGAAGCGGTCGATAAGATGATTGTGGAGTTGATAAGCATGTTATATAATCATAGGAAGAGGGTGATCATTACATACTCGATAAATCATTCATTCTTTCTAGATACTCCAAGGATATTTATCACGTTGATCCCTCGTGCAATCTGGAGGGAGAAGGATTTTACAAGTGTAATAAATTTGAATAGATTAAATGTAAACATCTCATATGAGCTACTATATAGGTTATCTGTATATAGCTCCAAGATAATCAACTTTATTACTAAGGTCTATGTAAGGAGATATAACGACCTCTATGATAGATTTAAAGAGTATATTCATGTACCTAGTAAGTATTTTGGAGGGCCCTATGCATATCTTAATATTAAGAACTCGAGAGAAATATTCAATAAATGTATAGATCGAGGGCTTTTGGTAGGCTATGCCCCAGACTATATCCCTGTCGACCATGGTTTAATAGTGTCGCTGTTATCACTAAAGTATACTGTGAATGATTCTATATGGAGAGAAGCCGTCGATTTATTAGAGAAGTGTATTAAGGAGAATTAAAATGGTTGAGACAGAGGATTTAGCTAGAAAGGTGTATAATCGGCTTAAGAATATCGATATACTTCAAGGTATGAGATTTACATCACTTGAAGCTGGTAAGAAGAGTGATCCATTTAAGATCCTCGTTGCAACTATATTATCACAAAATACTAATGATAGAAATAGTATTGAAGCGTATAAGAGTCTAGAGAGACGGGTAGGGATAGAGCCATATAAAATAGTTGAAACAGACCTGGATCTAATTATAGATGCGATAAAACCGGCGGGCCTCTACAATTCGAAAGCTCGCACTATAGTAAATGTAGCTAGATATATAATACAGCATCTAGACGGTGATTTAAATAATTTGAAGAAAATCGGGTTTGAAGAGGCTAGGAAGATATTATTAGATATAGATGGAATAGGATATAAGACTGCTGATATACTATTGCTACACTTGAACTTTCCAGCTTTTCCAGTTGATACACATATTAAGAGAGTGAGTAAGAGGCTGGGTTTAGTAGATGCAGATGCAGATTATGAGGATATAAGTATGCTATGGAGAAAATCTCTAAAACATGTCGAATATCTAGATGCACATATAAGATTAATAGCATTTGGAAGAAGGTATTGTAAAGCTAGAAAACCTTTATGTAATATATGTCCTTTGAGGGATATATGTAAATACGTGGAGGAAGATGGTTAGATTAGTTAGACTGAAGAAGGGAGCTGATAAGACGGTAAAGAAGTGGGGATGGCTAACAATATACAATAAGTGGATTCTAGATGACGGTGGGGCAGAGCCTGGGGATGAGGTTATTATCGAGACTTTCGATAGAGAAAGTTTAGGCGTCGGTATATTTGATGGGGTTGGCGCCGTTGGAGTCCGTCTGTTATCACCTTATATAGCACCAGTTAGTGAAATTATAGAACGGAATATCTTAACAGCATATAATTTCCGTAAGACTCTCGGCTGGAAAAGTTTTAGGCTAATCAACTCGGAAGGAGACTCGATGCCTGGGTTGATTATTGACATATATAATGAAATAGGTGTAATCCAAAGTGGAAGCGCAGGATTCGACTACTATTTGGACTATATATCAAAGATACTGGTTAGACACGGTATTGTAGAGAAGGTATATGTTAGGAATGACCAAAGGAGTAGAAGGGAGGTAGGGCTAGAGATATGGAAAGGATGGATTTATGGAGGTGGGGAGACTGAGACTATAGTAGATGAAGATGGTGTATTATTTAAAGTGGATATCGAGAGAGGTCAGAAAACAGGGTTCTTCTTAGATCAGAGGATGAATAGAATAGAGGGAAGAATCTATTCAAGGGATAAGACTGTATTAGACTTATATTCATATACGGGTGGTTTCGGTATACATGCTTTGACACATGGGTCTAGAAAAGCTTATTTCATAGAGGAGGACCCAAAAGCTATTGAAATCTTATATGAGAACTTGAAACTTAATAAGGTTGAGGATAAGGCTGAAGTATATAATATTAGAGTCGAGAAGTTTTTTAATGAGAACCAGATGAAATTTAATCTGCTTTTTAGCGACCCACCCGCCCTTATACCTGCTAGAAAAAATTATGACGCGGGTATCAAGAAGTATATATGGCTTTTAAATAATATATTGGCTAATGTAGAGAGAAATGCAACTATATTCTTCTCTAGTTGCAGCTACTTCCTAAAGCCTAATGAATTCCTAGAACTAATTGATAACACTATAAGTGAAACTAATCTAAATTTGACTTATCTCGGAAGACTGAGAGGAGCATCTCCCGACCACATATATAGACCTACTGACGATGAACTAAATTATCTTAAAGCAATATACTTCTTGATTAGGTAGATGAAACGTGTCTAACCCTATATAGATATATTATTTCAGACATTATCCTAATTTCATCTATCTTCTCAATAACAACTTTAAACTCTGGAGATAACCTAATTATATTATCCATATCTGTATAACTAGAAGTTACGAAATACATTTCAGAGGCTTTAGATATAGAGAAATATTCTATCAACCTTCTAATTACTTCAATTCCTCCCATTCCACCAATATATAGGATATCACAAGGGTATTCATATGTTCCAGGTAGGTATGGAGGATTAGATACTAAAAGTAGATCATCTAGATCTAATCTAAGCATTTCCAACATATCACCACATATATTGTCCATATATTCGTCTAATCCATTTAATACACTATTTTTGTATGCGTAGAGTGTAGCGTCATATATAGTATCTATGCCTATTGAATAGACCCCGTTTCTACCTGCTATAAGTGATATTATGCCTGAGCCTGTGCCTACATCATAAACTACTGAATAGCCCCTCAATATCCTTCTAAGCCTAGAATATAATATTAGAGAATCCTCAGCAGGCTTATACGTATATTCATTTCCATATAATCTAATTCCATCTACATCAAGGCTCCATTCCATATCTAAATATTAAACATGGTAAACTTTAATTTACGTCTTTAATCCATTATATTTATAATGTCTATAAAGATATTTACGCATGGAGACGTTGACGGCGTTGCATCCGCAGCATTGATATCGATGTATATTAAGAAAGATTATGAAATTATATTCACACATCCACATGGGTTATTGAAAGATTTGAAAGAGTTCTCCAGCGTTGGAGACACACTATATATATTAGATATTGCATTGGATGAAGTGTCCTGGCCTGACACGATCAAGCTGCTTCAGAAGTATGGAGAGAGGAATAAAGTCATGTATTTTGACCATCATCCTACACCACTTAGGTTTATGAAGACTAAGTTAAAAAATATAGCTTTTATACATGAGGCTGGTAGAAGCACATCAGAGCTGGTACATGAGTATTATAGAGATAAGCTTCCTATTGAGGCAGGTAGAATAGCACTATATGGAGCAATAGGAGACTATTCAGACGAAACACCTTATATGAGGAGGTTATATAGCTACTGGGATAAAAGAATGATATACTTCGAATCTGGAATATTGTCGCAGGGTCTTGAGGCGTCTAGAAGAATGTATGATTTCAAACGAAGTATAATTGAGAAACTGGTTAGCGGATATCTACCTAGTGATATAACTGAGTTGATAGAGAGAGCTATTGAAATGAGTAGGAGAGAGGAGGAGATGAGGAAAAGACTGAAGAACAAGATACACATATTAAATAATCTTGCATATGTCATCGATCCAGAGGGAAGTCTAGGTAGAGCCGCGACATATCTAATTGGACTCTCTGGTAGGAGCGTCGGAATAGCTATTGAGAGGAGGGGAGATATAGCTATTATGAGTTTAAGAGCTAGACGGGGGGACGTAGATTTAAATATAATTTTAAGGAAGATTGCTCCAGAGTTAAATGGCTCGGGTGGAGGACATCCATTCGCGTCAGGATGTAGAGTACCCTTCAATAGATTAAATGAATTCCTAAGGAAACTAGATTCTGAAATAGGTAGATATATCCAAGCTACCCGCTATCCGCTCCACATATCGCCATAACATCCTTAATAATCTCATCCTCATCTCTATCGCTTTCAATATGTTGATATTCGGCATAATCCTTCTTACGTTCAGTTAATTTAGTTAATATCAACTCGCAAGCCTTTCTAAGTGGATGAAATGATACATTTATATATGCTCTTAAAATAGAGTTTACCGTAGCTTCTTGAAGCACTATGATAGAATCGCTGAACTCGACCAGTATACGTACATGCTTATGTCCCTCAGGTATAAATGCCACCACACGTTTAACATCCATATTCCGATAAACTTTGCATTCGGCCATCATAATAATAAATGATCTATTAACTAATTTTATAATTCATATTTAGTTTAACATATTAACTTAATGGATATTATCCTATATGGTGATGTTTATGAAGATTTATATAACGGAGGATAGCGCGTTAATTATAGTTGATATGCAGAATGATTTCATGCCAGGCGGTGCATTACCAGTGAAAGATGCTGATTTAATTATACCTACTATAAATAGATACATCAAGAAATTTAGGGAGAAAGGGAGGCCTATATACGCGACTAGGGACTGGCATCCAGAGAATCATATAAGCTTTAATACGAGAGGAGGACCATGGCCGCCTCATTGTATTCAGGGCACTAAAGGCGCGGAATTCCATAAGGATCTGGAGCTCTCGGATGATGTAATTATCGTTAATAAAGCCTATAACCCTGATAGAGACGCATATTCTGGGTTTCAAGAAACATTCTTGGATATCGATTTAAGAAGAAGAGGGATATCCAGAATATTTGTAGCTGGTGTAGCTACAGAATACTGTGTAAAATCTACTGTAATAGATGGATTAAACCTGGGCTATGAAGTAATTCTACTTATAGACGCGATTAAAGGTGTCGATTTAAACCTGGGAGATAGTGAGAAGGCTATTGAGGATATGTTGAGGAGAGGGGCTATACTAGCTACGTTAGATGAGGTATTTTAATTATGAGATTTAAGTTGGTAGAGAGAATTGACTTAGGGGACTTAGTCA
>DQXH01000095.1 GCA_011043415.1 Thermoprotei archaeon
AGTTTTAAAAGCTATTTACTAAGTGTGGCCTCAATCTCCAACCTAATTTCTATACTTGGATCTAAGACCCTAGAATGGTCTTTAACATACCTTATTCTAGCATCTCTATTGATCTGCTCCGGGACTATAACGCCTCTCTCCCGTATCATACCGTCGGCGATCATACGTACCAGCAGGTAACACCCTCCTGATACAAGGTAGCTAGAATGATTTGCGGGGGGAACTTTCTTAATAATATCTTTAATTGAAGGTCCTATAACAGTATATTTATAGTGGTAATAGTCTCCATCCCTCCATCCCCACACTTCAGTGACAGCGACCTCCTTCGCATCTCTAAGTAGGCCTTCATCAATCCACTTCCTCAACTCCTCTTCTGTCGGGGGTCTAGGCACGATTTTAAGGTAAAAGTCTAGTGGTGTAATCTTACATCCATCATATTCTATGGAGTCTCTACTTAACAACCCATTTAAATATAGGTTATATACGAATTCAGTAGCTGGCCCTCCGATTTTAAATTCCACCTTATTAACCTTCTTACCGATGAACCTCCATAGTGTAACCTGCTCCTCGTGGGCGTGGTACCAGAACGGTTGTCTACCGAATATGGGTACTTCAATCTCTTCATATCCACTGAATGGAGGGACTCTCTTAAGCCCATTATCATATACATATGTATCCTTCTCTAGACAGTCGGCTATAAAAGTCTCTGGAGACCAAGTACTAAATGCGATGTCGGAATCGGCTATATCCACGTCATAAATCTTGATTCTATCAATTTCATCTAATTCATCCGCCGCTAATGCAGCCAAGATATTTGTTGTACCTGGAGTCAATCCAGTGCTTGTTATAGCTACCCTATCTATATCCTTAAATTTATTACTATATTCAAGCTCCTTTTCTAAATTATCATATGGAGGCCCGAAAGCCATATCAATATAATGAGATTTAGCCTCATATGCAGCCTTTAAAACATTAATATTATACTCTGGGACCACAGCATTTATGAGTATATCGGCTCCTTTAGAAGCCTCTACAATCTGATCAACTTTAGTCGCATCAGCCTTATACGGAACAGCTTTTTCATACTTCTTTACAATAGCCTCAACCTTCTTCATATTCCTACCAGCAACTCTAAACTCGTCTACCTCTTTATCATGCTCTAAAAACCACGTTAGGACCCTGGCTTGGGCGCCTGTACCAAATATAGTCGCTATATAACCCATTAAAATCACCTATACCAAGTGGGTATGCAGTAAATATTAGCTTCTACATATTAAAAACATATAAAAAACATACAAATGGTATAGCTTTCAATTGCATAAATTCTATATTTCCAAAACTTTTTAAACATACTAACTACAAGTAATTTATAAGTTTAAATTAATTTTTAATTTCCTCTAGAAGCTATTTTTCAGACTTACTATCTATAGTGGTTACTATCCTATCTAATATTTTCGGATCATGTGTAACATGGTACTCTATAATATCTACTACCCTGAATTTACTTCCTTCCAGCAACTTACTAATATACTTCCCGCCCACTTTACTCCATCCATAGCTTGATATTAGTATGACTTCCTTGGGGGAGTCTGTTTTTCTAGTCATTAAGTTTATGAGATATTCTATATGCGGTAATATCTTTCCTTCATAGACGGGTGATGCAATTATAATCAACTTTGAATCTAATATATCTCCGAGGATGTCTCCAAAGCAATCCCACTTCTCCTCGTTAAATGAGTATACTATAACATTAAATCTTTTTTCCGATAATCTACTTACGACCTCATTAACCAGGTTCTCAATGCCACCATACATTGTACCGTATATAACTACAATTTTATTGTTAATCGGCTCCGCTTCAGCCCATGACCTATATAGTTCAACTATCTTAACCGGATCTTTAACCCAGATTTTACCATGTGCTGGCGCTATGATAGACGGTTTAATATGGAGTCTATCTAGCTTCTCTATATTCTTGATTATCCATGGCCTATAAAATCCTATTACAGTAGCTAAGTATTTTCTAATAGCTCTAATATATCCTTCATCTAAAATTTTATCTGTAGTCTCTTCAGGTATTGAGTATCCTCCAAAAGCGTCTCCACTAAATAATATCCTCCTATTTAACATGTAGGTCATTATAGTTTCAGGCCAATGTAGCCATGGAGTATGTATTACCCTAATTTCTTCATCACCAATATTTATTGTCTCGAGATCTTTAAGGCTTCGGAATTTGACATCGATTTTATAGAATGCTTTGATCATTTTGAGGCTTAGTGGATGACTCCATATCTCAGCACTCCACTTATTTGCCTCAAGGAAATCCTTCAGCCCACTAGTATGATCAGGCTCCATGTGATGGATTACGACCGAGTCTATATCTTTAGGGTCGATGACTTTCCTAATGGCTTCTATAAGTTCTTTACTGAAATCTCTCTTAACCGTGTCAAATAGTATATTTACTTCATCACCTAGATATAAGTATGAGTTATAGGTTATCCCCTCAGGTATCCGCCATATCCCCTCAAAATATCTCGTCTTCTGGTCATATATCGTGATAGCGTAAATCTTTTCATCGATTTTAATTAACTTATGCATCTCAACTATTGAGAATAGATGAGGGTGTAAATATCGGTAATATATAATTTAATTATTATTCTAATAATGATATTATCATTATAATATAGAGGTGATAATATGCCTACCTTAAGTACTGGGTTGATAATAGCTGGTGCATACGCTGATAAACTGAGGAGGACGCTCTTTGCACAGTTGTCTGATAGGGTTAAGAGTGGTGAGATCGACTCAAAGGAAGTTGCCAGAGCTGCAGCGGAGGTTAATCAGCTGCTGTTTAACATTATTGTCGAGGATTTGAAGATGAATAAGGGAGATGTAGTTAGAGTAAGGGTGGATTATGAGATTGAGGGAAGCCAGATTAAATGGAATTACTCTACGCTACAACTTGAGGCGTTTAAGAGGATCGATGATAATCAGGTTATGGATGTAGTGAAGAAGAGGATCCAGGAACTTGGTTAACCATTTTTATCTTACTTTAATATCCTCTTAGTCGTCATATACCATAAATATAAATTTAGGCTTCCTGGTATAATACCAACTTCATCAGCTATATTAACAACGGTCTATTCTATCTCATCTTCAGCATCATATAATTTATGAGAAATAATGTTTCTTCCATATCTATCTCCTATATATCTCACTAGAAAAATAATTCATCCAGATATGCCTTAACAGCATATTTTATAATTATATTCTCGCTATATATCCAGATAAAAATAGGGGTTATTAGACAAATGGATTAAAGCTTCTTATGACAGAACCACCAGTCAAAACACTCGAATTCTCCTTTAGCAGCCTTTTCAAGCCTCTCCTTCGCTGTACTCTCATCCGATGCCGGGGGTATTATCACATTATCCTTAACCAGCTCATTCTCAGGCCAGTTGGCTGGAGTGGCTACGCCATATTTATCACTTATCTGAAGAGCCTTCAAAACTCTTAAAATCTCATCCATATTCCTACCAACTTCCTGTGGATAGTATAGGATAAGTCTTACAATACCATCTGGATCTACTACAAATACTGCTCTAACTGTGTTGGTCCCTTTACCTGGATGGATCATCCCAAGTAACTTTGCTATAGCCCCTGTATCATCTGCAATAATAGGGAACTCTATCTCAACGCCCAGCTTCTCCTTAATCCACTCAACCCATTTTATATGGCTAAATACTTGGTCTATACTCAATCCAATCAACTCGGCATTAAGCTCCTTAAACTTCTCTATACGCTTCTGGAATGCGACGAACTCCGTAGTACATACAGGCGTGAAATCAGCTGGGTGGGAGAAGATTACAAGCCACTTCCCCTTGAAATCATCTGGAATCTTAAACACACCCTTCGTAGTTTTAGCTTCAAAAGAAGGTAATTTCTCACCAAGTAATGGTAATCTAACTTCTTCCGCCATTTTACATCACCTATTACGTAATATTTATTAATTAGTAGTGATATTTAAATATTATGGTTCGAATTTCGGATATAAAATTAATAAAAATATTACTTACCAACTCAAGATTACCATATACTAAAATAGCCGATGAACTTGGGGTTACTGAGGCTGCTATACGTAAGAGAATTAAGAAATTAGAGTCTCAAGGTGTAATTAAGAAATATACTATCTACGTGGATCCTAAGGCTATGGGATATAACTATGATGTTTTAATAGGGCTTGATACGACTCCTGAGAAATTTATATCTATATTAAATATCTTGAAGGAGGATGAGAAGGTTATTGAATTATATACCTCTACAGGTGATCATATGATTTTAATAAGAACCTGGCTTAAGGATTCTAAGGAATTAGATTCATATATAAGGTATTTAGAGTCTATGGAGGGGGTGACTAAAGTCTGTCCAGCTATAATAATTGAGAGGATTAAGTAAATTTAATCGGTAATCTCCCTAACTATCTCGACATTAACCCCATTTTTTATAAATGTGAATTTAAGTAATATCCTCTTCAATAAGTTTTTCCTAGTGTTAAATACCTCACCACATTCACCACATTGTATATCACTCTCCATATCTATTACATACCACGAAGAATCAATATATAATTTTCTGCAATTCGGGCATCTAATTATTGAGACATCTAGATATGCTTCTTCACTCATACACTCAAATTAATATCATGGGGTAAAAATATATCTGATTGTTGAGTGAATCAATATAATATATCATGTAGGTGGTTGTAATGGATATATTTGAGAATCCTAGGATAAAGGAGATTCTCGATAAATATAGGGTTATATGGGCTCTACACCATGCACAGGGATTATTATCATGGGATACTGAGACTAACATGCCTATTAAGGGTGTGGAGGAGAGGAGTATAGCTATCGCGGAATTAGCTGGACTGGCTAGGAGACTATTACTTAAGGAGGATTTTCTTAAGCTACTGGATGAAGCGAGTCAGACCGAGGATCTAAATATATATGAGAGGGGTGTTGTTAGAGTCTTAAACAGAGCTGTTAGAATATATCGTGCACTACCAGAGTGGCTTGTTATGGAGATGGCGAAGATTACTGAGGAGGCTAAGGTAGTATGGAGGAAAGCTAAGGAGAAGGATGACTTCAATATGTTTAAACCATATCTTGAGAAGATCGTCGACTTAAATAGAAAGGCGGCTGACTACCTTGGCTATGAGGAACATCCATATGATGCATTACTGGATCTATATGAAGAGGGTTTTAAGACGAGGGATGCCGATAAAATGTTCGATACTCTGGAGCCAGGTCTTAAGAAGATATTCGATAAGGTATATGGTGAAAAGCTGTATCCATCTGAACATGAACTTGAGAAGGTGAAATATGATCCCGAGGATATGAAGAAGGTTAATCTAGAGATTTTAAATATATTTGGGTATCCAAAGGATAAAGCTAGGCTGGATATATCCGCACATCCATTTACAATTGAATTGGGGATTAATGACGTGAGGATTACAACTAGGTATGAGGGATTCGACTTTAAGAGAAGCTTATTCAGTACGATACATGAATTTGGACACGCATTATATGCGCTACAGGTAGATGAAAGATTTAAAGCAACGCCCTTGGCGGGAGGGGCTTCACTCGGTATACATGAGTCTCAATCGCGTTTCTGGGAAAATATAATTGGGAGAAGCCGTGAGTTTACTGCGGCAGTATACCCAATTTTAAAGAAGTATCTACCGTTTATAGAGAAGTATACGTCTGAAGATCTTTACTACTACTTCAATACAGTTAAGCCGAGTTTCATAAGGACGGAGGCGGATGAGGTTACATATAACTTCCATATATTGCTCAGGTATAGGCTTGAGAAAATGATGATCGAGAGGAGTATAAATGTTTCAGACGTCCCTGAGTATTGGAATAATATGATGGAAGATCTACTTGGTATTAGACCTAAGAAATACTCGGAGGGTGTGCTACAAGATATTCACTGGAGTATGGGTAATATAGGGTACTTCCCCACATATACGATAGGTAACATCATATCTGGACAGATTAAATATCATATCGAGAGAGAGATCCCTGATTTCAGAGATAAGATATCGAAGCTGGAATTCACCGATATTAAAGAATACCTTAGGGAGAAGATCCATAGATGGGGTTCGGTATATAAGCCTCAGGATCTACTTCAGGAGAGCTTTAAAGAAGGTATGGATACACGGTATTTCATTAGATACCTGGAGGAGAAGTACCTCTCATAACCACCTTTTTAACTTATCATGATTGAATATGTTATACTACATGGCGGCCTAGGATTCTTAGGATATAACTTGTCATTATACTATGCTGAATTAGATGATAAATTAGTAATATTAAACCGGTTTAAAAGTATCTATAAGAGGATCGGTCTATATAACAAAATTACTGGTCTGCCAAATACTATCGTCATTCCTTATCAGAGTTTGGATAAGACTCTATATAGGATCATAGAGGTGTATGGCTGTCCAAGAATAGTATATAATTTAGCTGGCGTGATATCAGGTAATATAAACAAACTAATACAGGCTAATGCATATACACCATATACCTTATTTAAAGGCCTTCTTTCAAGGAAGTGTCGTTCCCTCAATATTCATATCTCCTCATTCTATCCCTCCCAGGCATTTAAAAGATATGTTGTTGACGAAGAAGATCCTAATCTAAGTGACGTAAATGCATATACCTATTTTGAATATACGAAGGCATATGGAGAGCTTCTTCTGAGGAAGTTATATGAGCGGTATGGAGGTAAAATAATTATATTGAGACCCGGGATTATAGTTGGAGTATATCCGTATCACCCAGAATTATATATTCAAGTTATAATTGGTAGGTATGGAATAGAGCTATATGACGAACGTCTACTCCCATATACTCCTGCAGTCGACATAGGTAAATTAGGTGAATTTATATATCAGAGATATAGAGGCGATACTAATATTTTCCAATGGTTCAATGTAACCCCATATAACCTCACATTACATAAGTTTATGAGCCACTTACATAAAGTAGGAATGAGGATTGCTATTAAAGTCTCTACGATGAATCTAGTTGAAGGAATACTCCCTACAGCTGGGCGTCTATCTCCCATTAAAATGCTTTTAAGATATTCTGGTGCGAAATAATCCCTAAAAACGCATATAGACTAGGCTTTAGAAGATGGAGTAGCTTAAGTGAGTCGATTAATGAAATGGTATCTACAATAGAGGAGTTATATACTCGAAATATTATCTATCCAATCCTTGCATAGAGGAAGACATATATCATCGATATAGATATATCCATTTAAATCCATATACATTGATAAGGCCATTATATCTACACCATTTAAATATGCTTTACCAATTAATTCATAAAGAATTGGGTCTCCATCATAATAAGGTTTAAAGCATTTAACATGGGGTAATGCAGATATGAATACGAGTAGAGTCCTTACCCCTTCTTTAGTCAACTCAATTAACTTACTTACCTGCCTCCTACCCCTTAGGCTAGGGCAGTCTGGATACATAGCTGCCTCATTAGATCTTAATACGGCGCTTTTAGTCTCGACCAGTATCTCCTCATTTCCACATCCTAGTATGTAGTCAAATACCTCAGAACCAGCTCTAGGATTCCTCTTTAAAATTATACAACCAGATAATTTATTGATACGTCTCTTCTCGATTAACCTCTCAAAAATCTTATTCTGGGTAATTGTATCGACGATATTATAAAATCCATGGTCTTCAACCCCAATTAACCTAAACTCCAATTTCCTACCTTTAATCCGTTTAAATAAACTGGTCCTTCCATATACGAGAACGTCATTCAGCTTACCAGTATTAGTCAAATGTGCATATGTCTTAACATTCTCGATTATAGCAGATATGGTAAATCTATTTACCCTCTCTAGTATAATTCCTTGAACTAATCCACTAAGCCGATATATAACCTTGTGGGCCATATCCACCTAATTAGAAATATGATTGAACCTAGATTTACAAATGTATTTTTAAGATGACTAAATAATTACTTTCGTATGAACCGTTTGGAGAGAAGACTAGATAACTTATATGAATTAATACATATATTTACCGTCTTAAGTCATTAGGATAATTTATTTAAATACATTCAATATTAATTTACGTCTATCCAAACTATAGTCAAATTATATTAAAGGTGTAACTATATGCGTGATGAGAAGAGTATATTGATTGCGTTAGGAGGCAATGCTTTTCAGGCTAAGGGAGAGGCTGGTACTCCAGAGAATTACTGGAGGAACGCTTATTCGGCTGCCGAGACTATTGTAAAGATAATTAAGGAGGGTTATAAAGTAGTTATTACGCATGGTAACGGCCCTCAAGTCGGGGCTATCCTGGAATGGATGGATAGTTTAAGTGATAAGATTCCCCCCATGACCATGGATATAGCAGGCGCGATGACTCAAGGATGGTTAGGGTATCTCCTCATGCAAGCTATATATAATACACTGTTGAAGTATGATGTATTAGATCATATAAAAGGAGTTATAGCATTAGTTAATCAAGTTCTGGTTGATAGGGACGACCCCGCATGGAGAAACCCCACTAAATATGTGGGTAGATATTATAGTAGGGAGGAGGCTTATAGATTATCTAAAACTAAGAATTGGGTTATGAAGGAGGACCCGAGGGGTGGATGGAGGAGGGTCGTCCCGTCTCCAGATCCTAAGAGGAATATAGAGTCTCAAGCGATTAAAAGGCTTCTAGAGGATGGGTGGATAATTATTGCATCAGGAGGCGGAGGGATCCCAGTGGTGCGTGAAAATAAATCTATTAAAGGTGTAGAGGCTGTAATAGATAAAGATCTTGCGAGTGAAGTTTTGGCAACAGAGTTAAAGGTAGGTAAATTTGTTATCTTAACAGATGTGGATGGGGTGTATTTAAATTATGGAAAGCCTAATCAGACTAAGTTAAATAGGGTTACAGTTTCTCAGATAGAAAAGTATTATAGCGAGGGGTATTTTAAACCCGGGTCGATGGGGCCCAAAGTCTTAGCGGCTATCCGATTCATAAAAAATGGTGGAGTTGCATCGATGATAGGGCATCTAGACGATGGATATAACGTCGTAAAAGGGTTTTCAGGGACACTTATAGTTCCCGATGATTGAACCAGTATTTAAAATTATAAGTATATAGGCTATAGTCGTAAGTCCAAAGTTAAAGTTGAATATATACCAATGCTATCTAACGAAAATAGTATAACGATTATAGAGAGGATTGATATGCTTCTCTAGACATAATTGAGAAGAAGGATGAGAGTTGAGATAAGGCGGAAAGAAGTAATATAATGAGGTTAATGAATGGGCATAAACTTACTATAACCCACCTAATAATCTAAATACAACCTTCTGCAAGGTCCCTGGTATAAAGCGTATAAGGGGGTAGGTTTCGATATTCTCCCTATATTTAGATGTAATTTCGTCAAGAACCTTAAGGTCTTTCTCTCTCAATCTTAATTTAATAGCCTCTAAAATTGAGTCGATATGCCTGATCTTCTTTACACCTGGGATAGGTATTCCCCCCTTATCCACGATCCATCTCAATGCTACCGCGGCTTTCGTGACACCATATTTGATGGATAGCTCCTCCAATTTCTCTCGTAATATAGTGTCTTTAGACGCCTTATGGAATATAGTACTCGTCCTTTGGGCTGTTGAGGTAGGCTTTGTTTTACCTGCTAATACACCTTTACCGAGTGGACTATATGCTATCAACCCTATTTTAAATCTCTTCATAAATGGTATTAAATCAATTTCATAACCTCTATATACTAGGCTGTATTGGATCTGATTCGATATTATGTCATATTTACGTGTACATTCATATGCTTTCCTAAGTAATTTAAATGTAAAGTTGCTTAATCCAATATATCTAACATATCCCTCTGATATAGTTTTCTCCATTCTCTTAATGACCTTACATATATCTATGTATATTGGGTTGGGCCAGTGTAGTTGATATAAGTCTATCTCCCTAACACCAAGCCTCCTAATACTTCTTTCAGCAGCCTTTATAATATCATCTTCCGAAGTCCTGAATCCAGATACTTTGGTAGCGACGACTATATCATTATATCCTTTAATAGCCTCTCCAACAATCTCCTCAGATTTTCCATACCCGTATATTTCAGCTGTGTCTATGAAGTTTATTCCATTTTCAAAGGCATATCTATAAGAGTTAATTAAATCCTCCCTAGTATATCCCTTACCCCAGGATTTGAATCCAGCTTGCCACGCACCTATTCCAATTACACTTACCTTAAGGTCACTGGATCCTAATCTAGTATACTGCATATAACATCATCTTAACATCGTTTAAAATTCCATAAAAAATAATTTGTTTAGATGGGTATAATATCAGACTACTTGCTGGGGCTATTACATAAACATGTATAAGGTTTTACGTTGGATATGGCTTTATAAAATACACGGATGAATTGAATGGTAATATACTTGACATGGATGGAGGGCCTGGGATAATCTATTCTATGTTGAGCGGCGATATTTATTATATTAATTTAGACATAGATTTTAGTCTATTCTCCATCGCTGATAAAGATTTCGACAGAATATACGCATCGCCAGAGGATAAAGTCTTTAGATCTGAGGTTTTCGACGCAGTCATTATCCATGAATCTCTCCACCACTCCACAACCAATTAAATCTCTATTAAATGCATTTGAATGCGTGAGAGGCTGTATATATAATTGATTTCAATATCGACTCTATCGGTGGGAGGCTATTCAAGGCTTTCCCACGATATACTAGGATTTAAAACAAGATTCTATAACCCCTCTATCTAATCAAGTTATTCGGGGAATATCGGATGAAATCTCTATTAAATTAGTTAATATCGCGTCTATACTAGAAATGTATTATTTAAGGATATGTAAAATTTAGAATGTAATTTATATTAAAAGTTATTTCCCCACTTGATTAGGGGGTTATATGGTGTTCTTAGAGTGATAGGCAAACTTCCACCTAATTTACTTAGGAAATATATATTAAATAGGATTGGATGTAGAGACGATGCGGTTGTCATAGGCCCTGCATTGGGTGAGGACTCGGCAGTAATTAACCTGGATGACAAGCATTTAATTATACATTCAGATCCGATAACTGGTGCAGTCGAGTATCTCGGGTGGCTTGCAGTACATATCGCCTCGAATGATATAGCGGTCTCAGGCGCTAGACCTAGGTGGCTCCTCCCCATATACTTCTTCACTGAAGATACTTCAATCGAGTTTATAGACAATATAACTAGGCAGGTTGATGAAGCTGCGAAGGAGGTTGAGGCCATGATCGTAGGCGGCCACTCTGAATTTACCCCTGGACTACCCAGACCTATTATATCAATGACCGCATCTGGATTAGTGGATAAGGATAAATATATATCGACTGGCGGTGCACAAGCTGGTGATATCGTGATTATGACTAAATATGCCGGGTTGGAGGGAACCGCGATATTGGCATCGGACTTTAGGGAGATGTTAATCAAGAAGGGTGTTTCAGCAGGTGAACTCGATAAATCTAGAGAGTTGATTAAACAAATTAGTGTGGTTCGCGAAGCATTATTACTATCGGATTACCAGTATGTGACCTCGATGCATGACCCTACTGAAGGGGGTTTAATAGGTGGTTTGACGGAGATCGCGTACGCCTCTAATAAAAGCATAGTCATATATGAGGATAAGGTTAATGTACTTCCCCAGACTCTCAAGTATAGTAGATTATTAAATATCGATTACCTAAAATTCATAAGTTCAGGCGTATTGATAGCTACGGTCCCCCCTAAATATATAGATGACGCTGTTAA
>DQXH01000090.1 GCA_011043415.1 Thermoprotei archaeon
GCCTCCTTCATAGTATATAACCGTTCCATCTACACCTACCAAATATTACATTTACCTATCAAATAATTAACTGTTACACAAGGCTTTTAACAACCCTACGATACTCGTTAATGAAATCCAATGCATATTCATCAGCCTTATATTCAGTCCCTCTATGCACTCCACCATAATTCCTAAGATGATGATAATACTCATGTAATATCACGAATGGATTACTATAATACTCTCCAGACTGGATATAAATCGTCTTATCCCTAAGCGAATATACTGCTAAAGCCCTCGAACAACCCTTAACCCTCTTAACCCTGACTCTAGGAGGGGATATATTATGGTATTTAGATAATAGATTTAATGCATACTCGACATTTCCATTTAAAATAAGGTATACTATATATGCCTTAAAGTAGCTATCCCTCGATATCACTAACTTCACCGGAGATGATGCTTCTCAAGATACAACTCTAGATAAGACTTTAGGATCTTCTTATCCGGATCTATGTCAAGCCTAGTTATAAATTCCCTGAGGGTATCCTCAACCTCTCTCGCATGAGACTCGTCCCTAGCATGTAGCTCAACCTCGATAAAGTCTCCGAGGCCCTCAACATAATCAAGTGATATCTTTATCTCCCCATACCTATATATTCTCCTAGTTTTACGTATCACGGCATATATCTCGAATCCAAGTCTATTAAATAACTCGAGAAACAGGTTATAGTCATTCACTTTAGACTCGATCTCATACCTCGTCTTAGCCCTATCAGATATTCTAGGTCCTTTATACGTGATGAAGTATCCAGAATCTGACACCCTTATTCTAAGGGCTTCGTCAGATAACTTAAAGTCTCTACATGGATGCTGGAGATAATAATCCACCTCATACTCCTTACCAACATATTCAGCGCCTATATCCTTAAGTCTATTTAGAATACCCCTATAATTATATACTCTATACTTTAATTCGACCTCGATCATATGGACCAACTAAGACCCTGCTATAAGCCTCGAGATATATTCTTCAATCCTATCCATAGCCTCATTAATCATATGCTCGGGTGGGAGTGTAACTATCCTGACATGGCTCCTACCATATACTCCAAAGCCGCTACCATGTACTAGGAATACGCCGGCTTCAGTCAACAACTTATACGCGAAATCCTTATCATCAGAAAGCTTCTCATCGGTTATACGTGGAAATATATAGAATGCCGCCTTCGGCTTAGTAGACTCAAAAACCCCAATATCCATAAGCCTCTTATATATAAGCTCCATCCTACTCCTAAACTTATTATTCATCTCTATAATATGGTCTTGAGGACCTTCTAAGGCGGCTAAAGCAGCGTATTGAGCAGGTGTATTTATACATAGCCTTAACCTAGCTAGTTTCAGGAGATACTCCCTCACCCTCTCTCTAACATCCTCCTCTACATTAGCTAGGTAGACATATCCAACTCTCCAGCCAGTCATTAGGTAAGCCTTGGAGAAGCCGTTCATCACAAATACTGGTACATCGTTTGATAAAGACGCGGGTGAACTATAGTCTACATCATCAAATATAATCTTATTATATATCTCGTCTGAGACTATCGGAATATTATACTCCCCAGCCAAGTCAACGATCTCTTTAACATCATTACTACTATATACTGCTCCAGTAGGGTTGTTTGGGTTGATCACTACAATATACCTAGTCCTATCACTAATCTTTCTCCTAATATCATCTATATCAGGTCTCCAACCCTCCTCCTCAATCATCCTATACTCGACCGCCCTACCATTATAGATTATGGGTATACTTAGATACAGTGGATATGCTGGGGAAGGGATTAGAATCTCGTCACCAGGCTTCAATAATATTCTAGTTACAAAGCTTATTGCTTCGGAGACGCCTAATGTAATTATGATATCATCTGGATCTAAATCAACATTATTCATAGACTTCTCATGCCTTGCTATAGCCTCCCTCAACTCCCTCAAGCCGTGTGAAGGGCCATAATAATTCTTATTTTCTAGCATAGCCTTATAAGCTGCTTCAATAATATGCTTGGGAGTCTGGAAATCATACTTAAGTGGATCACCTATATTCAAATATATTATCCTCATCCCCCTACGCTCTAGATCCTCTGCTATAGGAACTAGATCCCTAATAGCATATTTAACATACTCCAGGTCCTCAACCAAGTTAATCTTCATATCCATCAACCCGGATCGACTTAGGCTAAAATTAAATTACTATAATACTAAATTTAGTGTATCACATTCTTTAATCTCAAGATATATTATACCGAATATCAGCCTTCAATAATCTTAAATTCAGCCTCCAAAAGACATTTAATACCAGTATACTCCCCCTCAACATCCTTAACAATCTTATATCTACCGGGCTCAGCATTATCGAGCGATATCGATAATGTCTTCGAGGAGTTTGGATATAGAACATATAAAATATCTATCCAGCATTTTGGAGTTAACCTCTCATCGACAATCCATGTAGATCTATTCCATCGATATATAGTATAATTTACACCGAAGATTATAGGCTCTATACCGGTATTAACTATTGTATACCTTAGTTTATCTCCGACCTTATATACTTCTTTATCAAAATATAGTTCAGCATCTACATGTGATACTAGTGTTATATTAGACATGATATAATCTACCACTATACCGTCCCTCAATGCCTCTACCACTACATACAGCTTTTCACCATGTAGATCTGGAAGCCTAATCCGAGTCCCATTTATATACTGGCCGAGTATGGATACTTTACACCCATTCAATAATTTATCAAATACAGTTATAAGACAGTTACCATCCCTGCGGTATAACACCACTCTATATTTTATATCTGCTTTGAAGCTGGATGAATTATATAGATATAAATTTATCTTTACTTCAGAACCAGATCTCTTAAATCCTGATGGCAACCTACAATAGACAGGAGGACTATATTTTAAGCCACTTCTATAGAATACTATTTCAATTGGTTTAAACTCTATGTATCTAGTTAGAAGATCATTACATGATTTAATATGATATGAGATAAATGGATATGATATAAATGTGATATATAGATATAATAGGATTATTATAGCCGGGATTATAATTATACGTTTATACATCCTAATAAAATAAATTAACTGAGATCAGTATTATTCAATTAACTATTTACCTAGAGACTCTGAGATAGCATTATCTAGTTCATGGAGGAAGGGATCCCTATTCTCATATGGAATGACTGCTGAAGCAGCGTACTTATGTCCATCTCCAACTCCACCAACCTTCTCAGAAGCCTCTATCAATACATCTACAATCCCCGGATATCTACCAGATTCAATGAGCCTCCTAAGCTTCTCCGGTGCACGCATCGATACTTTAATCCATCTTCCATCCAGCTCCATTAATCCGGGGATTATATTAGGCATCTCCATAAACCCAACTATATACTTATCTTGATCGACTAACCTCTTCTGATAGCTTAAGTATGAACAGAAGGATCCGATTACCTTCGTCCCCATCCCCTTATATACGTTGTAGCTATCGAACCACTGGATATACCTACCCTTCCTCAATCCATATTTATATAATATGGCTAGCATCCTCCTATTCGCATTCCTCCTCCTCTCCTCGAGAAGCCTATATTTATCCATTACATCCTGTGTTAAACCTTCTAGACATGCTTTAACACCTAACTTAGGTCCATCTTCATAATAGCCTACTGGCCCTAGAATCTGGAGGATCTTAAACATCTCCTTTAAATCGATGTCCAACCCAACTTTATCCACATCCTCATACACAAGCTTCACTAACTTACCACCTTGACTAGGAAGTTCTTGAGCACCTACTAATGCAATTTTAGATAATGATATATTCGATTCATCTAGATACTTAGAGAATAGATATGCCATGACACTGCCTGATGCATCGACCTCCCCCTCCAATCCATAGAACTCTGGATTAATATTTAGAACCGTCTCATCTGTAGCTTCACTCGGGTCATGGTGATCAAGTATTATAACTAGACTCCCACTATTGTTATACCTGGAGATTACATCTGCATGTGGAGAACCTATATCTGCATAGAATATAACCTTACCTTTGAAAGTCGTGTGGATATATCTAATAACTTGATCCATCAACTTCTCAATGCATACGAGCTTGACGTTATATCCAGCGTCCGACAAAGACTTACATAATATTGCTCCCGACGATAATCCATCTGCATCGTCATGATGAATCAGGATAACATCCTTCGAGGGATAACTATATAATCTATTAATTGCCTCCTCAATATCCTTAAATAGCTTGTTTATAGTCATTATAACCAGTAATTAATTTATCCAGATACTCTATAATATTTTCGTATCGAATAATTATCTAGATATACTTATGTCTAAGCTATATCCTATAGGATGTTATTATAAATCAATATAATATTTAATTATGTCTAATGTAATTTCTTGATTAATATGGGGGCGAAGCCAGAGTTTGTTAGGAGGCTTGCTCTAGAGATCTATAATAAGTATAGGGATAGGGTATCGAGGGATTTTGAGGAGAATAAGAAGCTTGTTAAGGAGGTTCTGAATATTCCATCTAAGAAGGTTAGGAATATAGTTGCTGGTTATCTAACTAGGATTAAGAAGATGGAGTCTAAGAGATAGTTATCTAGACTTCAACTCCTCTATAACCTCCCTAAGATTCTTGAGCATCTCATCAATATCTTCATCCTTAATATCACCCATATTACCTATTCTAAATGTAATCTTCTTGATCCTGCCATATCCCTTAGCCAATTCAAATCCTCTTTTACGCATCTCCTCATATATTATAGATCCGTCTACACCTTCCGGAGAATATATAGTCGTTATAGTAGGGCTTTCAAAACCCTCTTTAGCAAATAGCCTTAAACCAATCTCCCTAACTCCATCCCTAATCCTCTCACTCCTCCTCCTGTACATATCAAGCCAATTGTATTTACCCATATCCCTAATCTTCTTTAGAATCACATTCAAACCTATAATCTGTGGAATAGGAGGTGTGGATGGAGTGCTCTTCTTCTCAAGCTGAACCTTATAATATTTGTATAAATCGAAGTACCACCCCTTACCACTCATGTTCCTAGACAATTCGAGTGCTTCATCACTTAATGCAGCCATCGCTAAGCCGGGGGGGACTCCAAAAGCTTTCTGACTACTTGAGAATACTATATCGATCTTCCATTCATCAAATTTGATGTCAGCAGCACCCATCGAACTAACCGCATCTACAAACAGTAGTTTATCATATTTCTTTACGATCTTAGCGATATCCTTTAATGGATTTAATACACCCGTAGACGTCTCATTATGAGTCACTGCAACAGCCTCTATATCTGGATTTAAGTCTAGAGCCTCCTTAAGCCTATCTAAATCAACTGGCTCACCCCACTTAAACTCCAGTTTAATAGCAGTCCTACCATTAGCCTCCACGACCTCAGCATACCTCTCTCCAAACGCGCCTATGATAGTGACTAAGACCTTACCACCGTGTGAAACAGCATTCCTAATGCTAGCCTCCATCACACCAGTCCCTGAGCTTGGGAATAGTAATATAGTCTTCCTAGTCTCAAGGAACCATGATAATAGTTCTATAGTCTCCATATGAAGCTCCTGATACTCCCTACTCCTATGGCTAAACATCTGAGTCTTCATCGCCTCGAGGACTTCAGGGAAACACGCCACAGGCCCAGCAGTAAACAACTTTAGACTTTGATTCATTATATCATATTCAATATCCTACATTCAATTTAAGTAATTTATTATAGTAGACTATATTATATTCTAAAGATTATTATTGGAAGTATAACATTATTATAATTGGTTGATGGAGAGGAAAAACATCCTATACCTGCTTATAATCCTATTCCTAATATCAGGCTTATCAATATATATAAATATCCTACAGACTCAGCAGGGCCACTATATCCATACCGAGAATACCAGTAGCTACATATCACCTAGTAAAACAGAGACTCCGTCAAATATCAGTGGGGAGATTAAGATAGTTGTATTAGTTGATAACAATCCATTTAAAAGCGGTTTAAGGAATCCCTGGGGGATAAGCATCTATATCGAGTATAAGGGGTTGAAGATCCTCTTCGACACCGGGCCGGATCCAGCCGATTTAAGGTATAATGCAGAAAGGCTTGGCATAGACTTGAGTAAGGTTGATTTCATTGTATTAAGTCATGAACATGGGGATCACATAGGTGGTCTACCACTCTTTCAAGAATATAAGTCAAATTATAAGGTCTATATACCTATGCATACATATGATAGATTATCTAACTGGATAAGAGGCTTGGGATTAACTCCGATTCCAGTTGAGGATACGACTGAGGTTGCTCCTGGAGTCTATATAATCGGAGAGCTCACGCCAATATATGAACAGGCACTTGCATTAACTACTAGTAAGGGGATCATATTAATCGTTGGATGTAGCCATCCCGGGGTAGATAATATAGCTGAGAAAGCTGTTAAGGATCTAGGTGTGAGGCTCTATATTGTAATCGGAGGGTTCCACATGATGGGCGCGTCTAGAGAACGATGTATAGAGGTTGCTAACAAACTTGCTGAGTTAGGTGCTGATAAAATATATCCTATACATTGTAGTGGAAATGAAATTAGAAAGGTTATAGAAGAATTGTATCCGGATAAACTGGGTGAAGGGGGCGTAGGATTAGAACTATATATTAATGGTTAAAGGATTTTATCACTCGATTAAACTCTGATACTTACTCCAGTTATTCTTGATATAATTTGATAACTCCGTAATATTCTTAGAGGGAGGCACACTAATTAGACGATCTACACCGGCTTCAGCCAATAGATATTCTGTAGTCATATACCTACCCAGGTCCTTCTTGAGAAGCTCCATAGCCTTCTTAAACCTAGGTTTAATTATATACCCCGGAGTCACAGTCAGGATTACATCTATATTCCTCAATATATTCTTATATGGTATGGATATATTGTTAAATGCCTCAATGAGTACATAATCGTTTTCATCTGATAATATCTCTAGACTCCTATCAAGTATCTTATCAACGTACTTAGTTGAAAGGATGTTGAATAACTGTCTAATATCTATATCGATAGGATTGAATATCCCATATAACTTATCTATCCACATTCTAAGCGAATACATAACCCTATTATAATTCTCTGGTATCCTATAGTAATTCGTGAAACCCTCTTCATAACTACTTATCCTAACTAGAATAGTCTGTTTATACTGATCCTCGAGGGATGAGATATACTCAGAAGCAGATTTATAACTTTTATAGTCGGATGGGATTAAAAGGAAGTCTATTGGATTGATTAAGGTAATGTTATATTTCATGTCGGTATAATTAAGGTAATTCAATACATCCTCTCCAATCAGTAAACTCATTTTAATAGACTCTAATATAGTGTTAAACTGCCTCCATCCATCATGACCTGATATAGGCTTATATATACCTACTTTATATCCCCTACTCCTCAATGCATTATATAATGCGATTGTAAACCAAGTCTTCCCCGAGTCCCTCTCAAGAAGCCCATTAACCAATACATTAATCGCCATCTCAATTTAATATCCTATATAATGATCTTTTAAAGTGTCTAATGAGGATAATTGGATGAATACTCTGGGATTTAAAGGGTTAGTATCCAGATATCTTGGCAGATGCCTCTTCAACGACTATCTTGATGACGGCGGTCCTATTTAAGTCACTCGATTTATATGTATATCTTCTACCCAGATACTTTAGAGTAATTATATTCAATGCATTAGTCTTCTCGGTATTATCCTCAATTATGTATGCTGATCCACATCCAATTACACTCTTATATCTCATGCTAGTCTTACATGGATCCTCATTCACTACAAGCTCTAGATCAGTATCTACCTCGAAGCATATGAAGTTATTCCTCCTAATCAACTCAAGCTTCATACTATTTATAGACGTATGTAGATATATTATACCATCCTTATAACCGTAGTTCATGGGTATAATATAAGGCTTACCGTCGACGCATAAAGCTATTCTACATACTTGACCCCTATATAAAATCTCATTAATAACCTTCTGATCCTTCGATATAACACCCATATAAATGAATTACTATAGTTAAATCTATAACTATGTGGTGGTGGGGTGGCATAGACTAATGTATGTTTTAGAGTTTAAATAAATATGATAAGGGGGTTTAACTATGTGACCCTCCTTCTATATAATATTATACCGATTACAATTGCTACAGCAACCAATATTAATGCTATATATGTGAGGTAGTTTATGGGTCTACTCCACTTAATTGTAATTACATGTGTACTATGCATATACTCGACATAAATATTTAATTGATTACCTACCTCAGTTATAATTGCGTCAACCTCCTCATTATCTACATATACCTTAACATTATCTTTAGATACTCCCTCAGGCTTTGAAATAGTTATGTTTAATGCACCTATTAAACCGGGTCTGCCAGAGACCTTTATAATTACTCCATCCTCCAGAGACTTAACTTCATCAATAGTAGAGTTTGTCGCTAACGTTAATCTAAATACCCTACCATCTATCGATATATTCCTGGATATAATCTTATAATCCGCTATTCCATACTTATTTGGACCTATGACTAACTCAAGCTTCGGGATCATCGTGATATTTGATTTAGTTAATGTCACTCCCTTTACAACACCTAAGCTACTATGGCTGAGAGCTACATCAAGCTTTGAGCTACTTCCTCCAGTTAAAACAACTTTAAAGTTGCTTGACATGGAGTCTTTAGATGAATATAGAATATCTTTAATTACATCGTATGTCTTCTCGGGATCAGGCAAGTATGTAACGTAGATCCCTCCAATATTGATAAGGATTCTACCATCTACAGGGTACTTTATCAAGGCATACGAATTGGATACGTCTATATATAAGTCTCTATATGTTTCCTCCGCGATGTTACTGAAGATATCATGTAGGTTAAGGTTATGGTAACTTGGGATATTAATTATTGACATAGAGTTCTTGACCATATTAACATATTTATTTATATCTCCCTCAACCTCAATATCCCCAGATATATTTAGGGTGCATAAGCTACTATCATAGTCGAGTGTAGCATTTAACGACTTTAATTTAACATACTCAGTTACGTTATAAAACATATATAGCTCTGAGACATCGACATAGGTAAGATACTTTTTAAATTCTTCACTATATCCATAGGGTAGGATCGTTAGATTACCTATAGCCAAATTATATATCCTTAATCCAGCGCTACCGCTTAATAATCCACTCTCCCTATTAAAGGTAAAGTCTTTAATATATCTTAATTCAATAGTTCCTCTAGACTCCTTATATATTTCATTCTTAATCTTATCTTGGAATATGGGGTTGTTAATCATCGTCACAATATACTCAATCTCATTCACCTGGTCCTGGGTCATATGACTTATCGAGAAGTATATTGAGAAGCTTATATCAATATCTGTAGCATTTAGAGTAGCGTTATATAGATTTGCAACCATTATAGTCATGTTATTTAATGGAAAATCTTCGGTCGCGTTGAAGAATGCCTTTATAAAGCCCTCCCCACTACCGTTCAAGTAGCTATAATAGGCGTGCATCTTATTAATGGGTAACCTCTTACACTCGCTAGAATCCAATCTAATATTCATTATAAATGATATCTTCGAAGTATTATCCTCTGTTGTGATATTATATTCGAAGAGTATGTTAGACAGAGGCTTCAAATTCTTTTGGTAGGGATTGACAAGTCCTTTATAATTTAGTCTAACCTTATCAGGGTATACTTTAATATCTAATTCACCTTCTATACCAGAGATTTTTACAGGGTATGTAGGTGGGGATAATGTAGTAATCTCGAAGGAGGTATATAACGTTTTTCTAGGGTCGAGGATCTCGATATAGGCATAGTATATCCCTGGCCCAACGTAATTACCCATGTTATCCCTCTGATCCCATATCCATACCTTAACTTCACCAGGCTTAACCTCAGTGACGACCTGCAGTGATATAGGACTGTAAATTGTAAATCCAGCTGCGTCTTTAATCCCCCATGGAGCTGAATTAGGTAGGTATATACTTGACTCCATATTATTATAAAGCATTATCTTTATAGGCTCACCAGGGGAGTATACCTTCTTATCAGTCTTAAATATTATATCTTTACCTAATTCACTAGGCTCTATCCTTATAACTAGGTCCTTGGTCAAAGGTCTAAACACCCTACTCTTTACAACAATTTTATCAAATATCGGCTTTCCACTCAGGTCTATACTCTTATTCAATTCATTATCAAAGCATACTCTATATGTATTAACTGAGAATGTTGACGATATGTTGATATATGCGACCGTCTGCTTAGCATAGTACTCTAAATATTTTCCAGTTCCAAGCGCATATAGGAATAATATAGACCCGTCACGTATCTCCAGCTCATGTGAATACTGTACTTTAATTGTAAATTCTTCTGGAGGATTCTCTATAGTCCATGATATCATCTTATAATCGCCTATTACTGTATGATAAGTTTCATCGGTATACTTCCACTCAATAAGCTTACCATCTATCCATACCGTAACTAGAGAATTATTGGGGATAGGGTAGTACATTGTAATAGATTTATATCCTACATTCTCGAATGGGTAGACTCCATAGACATCTGCATAATACCTTCCACCCGATTCTCTAAATAAGATGCTGATATATTCATTCGGCATTATGATAGTTGGGATTGGAATGTGATTCGCATATGACAAGGTATAGATAGATGAAACTAATATTAATAGGGCTACTGAAACTAATACCCCGACTCTATACATATTAAACACCATATCCAATATCTTATAGTCTTATCCAAGTCTTAATCCGTTCATAATATATTATAAAGGATTTTTATTATAACAATATAAGGGTTTTCATATACCTAATTCTATTATATAAATATAGACCACGATCCAAAATAAGAAATATCACCTCATATCCTAGGCTACGGAATAGACCGCTAATTCCATAGCCATAATACATGTTTAATAGGATTATGGATATAATCCTAAGTATATTTAGTAGGAAAACTATAGCTAATACAATTATATAGGTGACTAAGATATTAGACCTCGAGAGTCTATATCCCTTTCTATCGAGATAAATACATTCTAATGTTATAAATGAGATATATAGGGAAAAAGCCGGTCACACCAGTGCACGGCCATCCAATGAATATCAATCTTGCACTATCATTCAATAAGATTCTCATTAAGGTACTGTAGGAGGTATATTATGGAAGCGCCTCATTATGTCATATAACTTAGCTGGATATCTAGGCATGTTTATATTTCCGAATGATCCTACGGTTATTAAGATCTGGTCACCCAAATCAGCATCGACTGGTAGGACATACCTAACTTCAGAATCAGTATATGTAAAGCCGCCTCCTCCATTTATATATACCCTTTAGCAGGCTCCCCATCAATTGTAACTACACCAGTGATTATACGGGCTGGTGAGACACTTATCTCATATTATCCACACTACTAGAGTCCACGTTAGACACTGTTTTAGATCTAGATCCAGAGGATCCTACATTTATCGAATGTACCCTAGGCTTAACTAATATAGTAGCATATCCATTTACATCGGTACTAGCGTGCAGCGTTAAACCATCTGAGATCAATGGTATTAATGAGACGTTGGCAGTGGGATTAGATTCCTAGCTATATCCTGTAGTCATTACGTGAATAACAGATATTATTAAATAATATAATTAATATCAAATAAATCTCTTCAATAC
>DQXH01000066.1 GCA_011043415.1 Thermoprotei archaeon
ACCATCTCAATACCAACTAAATATTAGGCTTCTCTTAAATATCTTTTAATAGGTGTCTAACATGGTGAGAATCGGTATAAATGGTTTCGGGAGGATTGGTAGGATAGTATTTAGAAGTAGCCTCGAGATCCCTGGGGTTGAGGTCGTTGCGGTAAACGACTTAGCCGATGTAAAGCAGCTTGCACATCTCCTTAAATACGATAGTATACATGGTAAGCTCAATTTAGAGGTGAAGGCTGAAGACGGAAGCCTTATCGTGGATGGAAGGGAGATTAAGGTATTTAGTATGAAGAGTCCGTCTGAAATACCGTGGGACCGTGTCGATGTAGATTATGTTGTGGAGTCTAGTGGAGTCTTTAGAGATAGGGAGTCTGCATCACTCCATCTAGAGCGCGGAGTCGAGAAGGTGATTGTATCGGCACCTATGAAAGGAGCTGATATAACGATGCTACCATTCATTAATGAAGACAAGTATGACCGTAAAAAGCATAAGATAATATCTATGGCATCGTGTACGACCAATGCATTAGCCCCATTAATCAAGGTGATCCACGAGAACTTCAAAATTGTAAAGGGTTCTATGACTACTATACATGCATATACAAATGACCAAAGGCTTCTAGACGCTATACATAAGGACCTTAGGAGGGCTCGTGCAGCTGCATTTAATATAGTACCCACTACAACTGGCGCTGCTAAAGCTACTTTTGAGGTATACCCAGAGTTAAAAGGTAAATTACATGCGATGTCTATAAGAGTCCCTGTACCAGATGGATCATTAGTAGATTTAAATGTATTAGTTGGTAAGGAAGTTACTATAGAGGAGGTTAATAACGCGTTTAAGAAAGCTTCTGAAACATACCTATCTGAGACACTATATTATCTTAAGGATCCAGTGGTTTCAAGTGATATTATAGGGATGAAGTATCTATCCATATTCGATAGCCTATTGACAGAGGTAGTAAATGGGAATTTTGTGAAGGTAATAAGCTGGTATGACAATGAATATGGTTATGCATATCACCTGGCAAAGTTACTGACTAGGCTGTGATGAATATCGATAAAATCCTATTATCTAATGGCGAGTCTCTAATTAAAGTATTGGGTCTCACTAGGGATACTGCTCTAAAGCCGCTACATATTGAAGACGCTATCTGGCATCTACTAGAGGATGATACAATATTAAACCCAATTAAATATTATAACCTATTGAACGACGGAGTGAAATCAGTAAGAGTCTATAGGCATCCATATATAGGGATATTGTCAGATAGTATTTTTCTGAGTAAATTACTGTCACATATTATGAATAGCATATCTATCAAGGGACTCGTTATAGGAGAGGTGGATTTATACTCTAAACCTATCGATAAATTTATCAGCATGTTTAACGTCGTAGATCTCGGTTTGATCATATTAAAGGATCCATATAAGATTCCATGTAATAGGATTCAACTCGATGATAACATTAATATGTGTCTGGTGAGTAGGGATCCTCTAGCCATTTCAGTTGATTATCTTGGGTCGATCGGATTGACTCTATACTATATCAGACCAGCGTTGAATATACTTTATAAGAATCCTATTTTATTTTATCCATTCCACTTCAAGAAATTAAGCTATTATAACAGCATTGTTTATCTATCTAAAAACTATAATACTGTGGATGATGTTCGGGACTTGCATTATACAGGCTTTAGAGTAGGTGACGAGAATTTATATATTCTTGAGGATCTCACCGGATGCTTCTAATCCTCCCTCTTCAATAATCCTAGCTCCTTAAGCATATATACAATCTCCTTTATCCTTCTCCTAACTTCAATACCCTTCCTAGTAATTTTATATACCCTCTTCCCCTCATCATCAATCTCCTCAGTTATCAAACCATTCTTAACCATGATATCAAGTTTTTCCTTAACCCTCGGATGAGGCATATTTGCATGGGATGCAATATGACTTATTAAACTACCGTCTTCATCAATCGCCTCCAGGATATCAAGTAGAATCACTAAATCAGACCTATACTTCAATTTATTCTCCCTCCAGGGAGAAATCCAGCTCAAGCTTCATGATGTAGAGGCTTATAAACGCGAGTAGATCCATGAATATGCTGAATAGATCAGAGAGAGGCTGCATAGGAAGTAGGTTGACGAATCGGCTTACCGCGATTAAGACTAGTGATATCACCCAGAGCCTGCCTGAAAGCATCTCTCTACCGCCGTGGCGGAAGTAGTAAAGTAGGAGTATAATCATCTCCAGGATAATAATTATATTAATTATATGTAGCATGCCGTCCAACGTACTTAACAACGATTCTACAGCGAGTAATGTAGCTACTTTACCCGTCTTAAGCATGGAAGGCATTATTAATATTAGGAATCCTAGTGCAAGTAGTATTTCATAAAGCATTAAGCCAATCTTCCTATATAACTCCATATATCCATATCCTAGTGAGTAAAATGTGTAGTATGCATAGATATTCACTAGTATCAATAGTATCGACCCGATGGAGAACGCTATGAATGACGCCATCATAATACTTAATTCTCTACTCGACATAACCCTATATACCTTTATAAACCCCCTCAATAGAGAGAGCTGTAGTATAAGCATTATCCCTCCGAAGACCGCTAATGCTAGTGGCGTCCAAAGATGTAGATACTGCATTTTAAGCACCATCGAATTCTCTACAGTTTAAACCTTGTTTATAAGATATTTTCAAGGAAATATTTATATTAAGAATAAACTTTAAACTATTAAACATAAAGATATTATACCTATATTCTATGTTTAGATTTATTATCATTTAAAGATATTCATAACCTTTTAGGGTCTTGACGATGTTGGATGAAAGCTTAATTACAGAGATAGTGAGTAAGCTGGAGGTAAGTGAAAAGTATAGGGAGTTTATAGTGGATAAAATCAAGTTGATATATAATAAGATATACCGGGTTTTATCTGACTTGAGGCTTGAAAGCAGTAAATTATATAGAGCTGTTACCCATCTAGCGTATAGAGGTAAGTTAATTAGAGGGTTATACTCTTATCTCGTTTCAAGGGCTTTGGGGGCTGATGAACAATCCTCTCTCACATTATCCGCTTCCGCGGAGTTATATCACATGGCCAGCTTGATACATGATGATATAATAGATAAGGCTGAGTTTAGGAGGGGTTTGGAGAGTGTACATAAGAAGTATGGATTGGAGTATGCTATAATAGCTGGTGATACACTAATTGTATATGCGAATTATATTTTATCGGAGTTGGGTGGAGGGGTAATTAAAATACTTGCCGAGGCAGGTCTTAAACTAGCTGATGGAGAGGCTCTGGAGATGGATATTGATCTCCCATCTAATATCGATGAATATAATAAGATTGTCTATCTAAAAACAGCATCCTTCTTTGAAGGGCTTTTGAAAGCATCCGCATATATAGCTGGTAGAATAGGGTTGGTGGATGACTTAGCCAGTCTAGGGAAATATATTGGCTTCTGCTTCCAGTATAGGGATGACGTACTCGATTATATAGGTGAATCCAATATACTTGGTAAGCCCACCGGATTAGATAGGTATAAACCCAATTTATTAACAATCTTAATACATCGGTATGGGTATACGTTGGAGGATGCGATTAGGGTTGCCGATGAGATGATAGCTAAGTATATTGAGAAGGCTGTTGCAATATTAAATAAAATCGATATTAACCAATATGATAAGGAGGTTTTAACAGATTTAACTAGGCTATTAAGGGTGAGAGTAGCTTGATTAGATTGGAGTCCACCTCCTTTATAATTGAGTCTATAGTCCTAGTAGCCTACTCATATGTTGTATATAAATATAATATTAAATTGAAGAATGTTGAAAAGATATTGTTTCTAGCTGTATCTATAGCTGTTATCCATCCAATATTCATCCTTCTCTATTCATTATATACTTTAAATTTATCCTTCAGTTTTCTATTCACGAGTATCTCTATAGGAATGGATATATCCTCCATAATTCTAGCTCTATTACCCTCATTCCCTATTGGATTCTTCTCGATTATAGCATCCATCCCACTGTATCTAATTAGATTTAAGGTTCCTAATATATTGAATAGGGTTCAGTATAGGAGGCTATACATATCCTATTTAACCTGGCTGATAATACTCTCTATAGTATATTCACTATATCCTCCATACAAGTATTTTGACGCCACTCCCCAGACTAGCCAAGGCATATTTCCCCATTACAACGATCCCATCATCTTATTATCCACGATCCTATACTATATTATAGCCATCTCGACCATAGTCTCAGCATCATTCTACCTAGCTAGCTGGGTTACACCGATTCAGATGTATGAGAAGCAGTTTAGAATACTCTTGACATTAAGTGCTGTACTATCATTCACCGTATTATTAATCAGGATTTATTATCTAAATCTACATTATCCAGTAGAGTCTTTCATTAGATTCAATATCCTTGATCTAAATAATATAATTGCATTATCCGCATCCATTTTACTGCTCGAGACTGAGGCGTTTAGAGGTAGACGTATACTCGGGACCGTGCCTGTATCCGCCTATTTCCTCGGTTTCTCCGGTATCTCAATATTAAATGTCCTTAATCCGTATACAGTGGGTACGATATTAAACGTATCAGACCTCTATTTATATATTGCATTAATAACCGTAAGTATAGCTGGTGTAGCATCTATCGTAGGTACTGAGCTATTCAAGAGGTTCTTCCTTCCATGGGATTCTGACGAGGAACCATTTTTATCTAGATATCCCCTTATACTGATACTATACCTAATAATTTTACTATCGATATTCTATTCACTAAACCTACTGATATATTACTCGGCTGGAAGGCATGAAATCCTATTAAGTATTGTAGCCGTTGAGATGATACTTGGATTATATGTTATAGCGGCTTTTTCCTCGATACTTTCAAGTATATTATATAGGTTTAGAAGAGACTTGGCGGTGACCACAATATTAACTATTGTACTCGTGGTGATATCCATTGTATTACTATATATCTATACATTAGATAGTTTCCTAATACTAGCCTCTATGGGATACATATTAGCAGTTATAATATCAGTAGTTTCTAGGGGTGGAGTTAAGCCTTTAGGTAGAGCGGTTCTACTGACAACCTTTATTATAATGCTTATTACGATGTCCACGTTCGAGAAGGGTCCAAGTAAGTCTGTGGGTGTAGGTGAGTATTATTCCATAGATAATTATAGATTCGTATTGAATGATGCCTCGTTTATAGAGTCGAGTGAGTCTGTATTAAAGGATATAGAGGGTAATAAAACGGTTAAGCTATATCTATTGAATAAAGCATGCTTAAACGAGACTATTTTAATTGAGAAATATCATTATCCAGCTAAGAACATCGATTATTATAATCCCTATAAGATCCAGGAATATCTTACTAGGTATAACATCTTTTTAAATAGCGTATCTAAGAAGAAGGACAGGGCATTCATATTCTATACAAAATATATGTGGAATGATTATGAGTTCATTATCCAAATAATCTTAATGATTCTATATGTAATTGCAATATCTAGGAAATCTATATACTGACTTCGAGTCCAGGTATCCTAACCCTCCTATATACTATATCCATTATCTTAAGCATGATTGTGATCCATATAAAGTATATAATTGCGATTGTGAAGTAGACCTCAAGCGGTCTAAATGTTTGTGCAGCTATCGTCTTAGCTATACTAGTTAACTCACGTACGCCGATTATTATGAGTGCCGATGTACTTAGCCCCAGTGAAACCAACTCGTTTGTCCATGCGGGTATAACTATTTTAAGCGCCTGTGGCAATACAATATACCTTAGAGTCTGTCTAAACGTTAACCCAATTGACGCTGCAGCCATTAACTGATCTTTAAATACTGCCTCGATAGCCCCCTTAAAATACCCCTTTTGATATGCACCACTATTTAATATAAGTGTGACCGCGCCGGCTGTATATGCATCCCAATTTAACCCGGTTACAGCTGGTATCGAGAAGTAGAATATCAGTAGCTGGACAATTAATGGGCTTCCTCGGAAGAACTCAACATATATCCCTACTAATACCTTAGATACTCTACCTCCATAGACGTCGAGTAACGCTGTTGTAATGCCAAGTACAGCCCCTCCAGATACCCCTATTATGGTCATCGTTAAAGCCGTTATAAACCCCTCTATAATGAATCTAGAGTATTGTAATAAAAACTCCATGTTATACACCTAATAGTCTCCTTAGGAATACCCTAGCTCTCTCACTCTTTGGATTCATCAAAACCTTCTCAGGCGGTCCCTCCTCTAGAATCATTCCGTCATCCATGAATATAATTTCATCAGCAACCTCCTTAGCAAAACTTATTTCATGTGTGACTACGAGCATAGTGATCCCCCTCTCAGCTAACTCCCTCATTGTATCTATAACCTCCCACGTCAACTCTATGTCGAGGGATGCGGTAGGCTCATCGAATAATATTATCTCAGGATCCATCGCCAATGCCCGTGCAATCCCAACCCTCTGCTGCTGACCGCCACTTAACTGAGCTGGATAGTGATCCTTCCACCCTTCCAGATGTACAATCCTTAGCGTCTCTAAAGCCTTCCTCCTAGCCTCATCCTCACTTAATTTCAAGACATGCCTTAAACCTAATTTAACATTATCCAATGCCGTTAAATGCCTGAATAAACTCGGTTCCTGGAATACAAAGCCTATTTTCGCCCTAATCTTATTCAAATCTAGCTTCTCAGCATATACATCTCTCCCTTTGAACAGGACGTTACCCTCGGTAGGCGGCTCAAGTAAACCTAATATACGTAGCAACGTGGATTTCCCTGATCCGCTTGGACCGATTATCACTTTAGTCTTACCCTTCTCAATCTTAATATCGATACCTTTTAGAACCTGTAACTTCCCATACCACTTCTTTATACCCCTACCTTCTAAAACAACCTCTCCCATTTAATCACCTTAAACCATATTTATTCTTCAATTTAGAACCTAGTTTATCTAAATAGTTCGCTATTGGAAATGTAATTAGAATATATAATATCGCGGCTGCTAAATATGGGAATAAGAATGATCTTGTAGCTCTCCTAAGGATATCAGCATGTTTCGTGAGGTCTAAGACGCCTAATATAAATGAGTATGACGAGTCTTTAATTAACAACGCCATCTCACTACCTAACCCGGGTAATGCGACGATTAATGCTTGGGGCAGTATTACGTGTCTAAATGCCTGCCACCGGTTAAGGCCTACCGATAATGCAGCCATCATCTGCTGTCTACCAACGCTGTTTATAGCTCCTAGAAATATCTGTGACTGGAATGCACCGCTCCTCAATCCAAGCGCTAATGTAGCGCTTGTAAATGGATCTTTAAATATGGGTATGAAGCCTCCAAATCCGAAGTGAAATAGGAGCATTATAACTAGTACAGGTACGCCCCTAAGAAACTTTTCATAACCCTCTGCAACATATTTTAATCCAAATATATTCTGTTCTTTAATAATAGCTATTATAAATCCTATTACAAAGCCGATTAAAAAAGATAGGAAGGAGATAGATAAAGTGGCTGGGACTCCACGTAATAGAAATAGAAAATCATCTAAATCCATTACAGTCCACTAGTGATATTCCATTTAGCCCTAATCTGATCAATCTCTCCGGAGGCAAATATCTCAGCTAATGCAGCGTTGATATGCTTGATCAACTCGTATGCATCCTTATGAGCCACAAACGCAACGGGCCAGTAGGATCTACTATATACCACTACAAGTGGAACCTTCTCTGTACTGATCCACCAAGTAGTTATCGGTGTCTCAGCATACACCGCATCTATCCTACCGACCTTCATATCCTCTAAAGCAAGCTGGAAGTCTGTATATGATTTTACCAGGTCACCCGGTATCTTACCTTCATTTACAAGTTGTAAAAGCTCCTGCTCCTCAGTCGTTCCAGTGCCGGTACCCACTTTAATTCCATATGTAGCTATATCCTCTAGAGACGATAATCTAGTTATACCCAGCTCCTCAGCCTTATCCGCACACATTATAAGCTGGACCTCAGTCACGATATGGGGCATACTGAACCGGACCTCATCCAGCCTCTCTGGAGTGATTGAGAACCCGCTTACCCCTAAGTCGACCTCCCTATTCTTAACAGCAGCGATTATAGCGTCGAAGTCCATGGTCACCCACTCAACCTTCAACCCGAGTTTCTCTGCAACGAGATTCATTAAATCAACTTCATATCCCACAAGCTCGTTAGTCTTAGGATCTATAAACTGGAATGGAGGCCAGTCAGGAGATGTAGCTACTCTAATTACACCCCGCTCCTCAATCTCCTCCCATATAGTCTTAGCCGGCGTCGGCGTCACCGTAACTGTCTTAGTCTGGGTAACTGTATTAGTTACAGTAACCGTGGTTACACCGGGTGTAGGAGCAGGTACTGTTAGTGGATATACATAGTATCCAAGTGCAAATGCTACGATCGCCACTATAATTATCGCTACAATAGCATATGAAGTCTTCATCAGTAAACACCTTAATCTATATTTAACATCTATCTATATAATAAGGATTATAAAAATCTTTCCCCTATTTTAACATATGTAATGTATATATTTATTTGTTAAAAATTGACTCTCAAACCTAATAGATTAGCATGTTATGATATAATTCAAATTAATCTAGTCTCTCTACATCTGCCTATCAACTCGATCTTCTCTCCACAAAACTTACATCTACCGTCTTCAGTTAAATTACACTTTAACGTACTGTATTGACTCCTCAATATAACTGGCTTCCCACATCGAGGGCAGTATGTATTCATATAGTTAGTATCTATAATATTCCCTATATATACATATTTAATACCCAGTTCCCTAGCATATTCATATGCTCTATATAATGTTTCCATAGGCGTCGGCGGCTCAAAGTATCTATATGCTGGATAGTATCTATTGATGTGAATCGGCGTGTCGGGGCCTAGGTATTTTAAATGTGAGTTGATCACCCACTTAATACAGTCTAGGCCGTCGTTAGCCTTTGGAACTATCAAGAATACAGTCTCAAGATGAACCCCGTTCTCCTTAGCATACCTCATATTCTCTAGAATCTCTATAGGATTAGCTATACCCTGGAACCTCCTATACGACTTTGGGCATCCCTTGATATCGACACTGACGGCATCCAACCCCGCCTCTATAAGAGTTTCAAGTGCCTCACGCGTATACGATGCATTTGTAACCATGACGTTATACAATCCTTTAGACCTACCTATTCTAAAGACATCCACTAAATACTCTAGATGGATCGTAGGCTCATTGAAACTAGCGCATAACCCGTCGTCACCCTTTAATAACGCATATCTAACCATATTCTCCGGCGGGATATAATTAGACACTATCTCAAGTGGTTTAACCTTACTTAAACTATAATTCTGACACCATATGCATAGAAAATTGCATCCCCACCCACTGAATGTATATGCCGTGGAACCTGGATGAAAATGGAAAAGTGGTTTAATCTCTATAGGCCTACTTTCATGCGCGCTTATTAAGCCATATCCGATATTATACAGCCTCCCCCCGATATTCATATAATTCCCGCAAAATCCAGAGGCTTTCTCACGTAATATACATCTTCTAATACATGTAAAACATCTTACTCTATTATCATACCTCCTATAAAGTAGGGCCTCCTTATACTTCACACTAAAATATATTCTAAATTCCTTTTAATAATAATTTAATATTATTATATTTCCATTTATTTATAGTCCATTACAATGTAATTGAATTAATAAATATAAAATAAAACAATATTCTTACAAATTAATTGCGAATGCCATTTAAATATAGGAGAAGTTAGTTCAATATATTATCCTTTAATTAATTATGTATAGGTTGGTGATTAGGTGGGAGTTTGAGGGCTTTAGTATTCTATGATTCACATGATATCCGTCTTCAAGAGGTTGAGGATCCTTATCCTAGTGATAACTGGGTGAGGATACGTGTTAAGAGGGTGGGTATATGCGGTACTGATAAGGCATTTTATAGGGGGACGTATAAGCCTCGTAAGACTCCTATCATACTTGGGCATGAGGTATCCGGTGTAGTCGATGAGGTGGGGAGTAAGGAATATATAGATTTAATTGGTGAGCCTGTCACAACTGAGATTAACGTATATTGTGGTAGATGCTGGTACTGTAGAAACGGAATGTATACACATTGTCCATATAGGGAGACTATTGGAATAAGTATCGATGGTGGTATGGCTGAGTATCTACTAACTCGAGCCGATTTAATACATGGAATTAATGGCCTTTCATGGCTTCAAGGCGCTTTTGTAGAGCCCTTAGCAGCTGTGGTTGAGATGGTTGTGATGGAGCCGATAAGGGAGTATTCGAATATAGCTATAGTTGGTTTAGGTACCATCGGGTTATTAGCTATACAAGTATCTAGGCTCTATAATCCAAGGCGGATTATCGCGGTGGCTAGGCCAAATACACCTAAGGAGAGAATCGCGTATAAATTGGGTGTAGATAAAGTATTGACTTATTCTGAAGTAATTGAATATGTTAAAAAGCATATGCCAGAAGGTGGTGGCTTTGACTATGTGATTGAGGCGTCTGGACACCCCTATGGCCTCGAGATAGCATTAAATATTGTAAGGCCTCGTGGCGTAATTGCTGCGAAGTCTACGCATGGAGAGTATGTAAAGCTTAATTATACATTGATGGTTGTTAAGGAAGTTAGGGTTGTTGGCAGTAGATGCGGGCCATTTGATAAGGCTATTAAATTGTTGAGAGAGGGTTATATTAAGGTAGATGATCTAGTGACATCCGTATACCAATTATCAGAGGGTGAATTAGCATTTAAAAGGAGTCTGGAGAGGAGTCAGATTAAGGTTCACATCACTCCTTGATATATGGTTTGCCGAGTGCCCTAGGCATCCTAACCTTCTTCATAATGATTCCAACGACTATTAAAGTTGTTAAGTATGGTATTATCCTAAATAAACTTGCCTCAGCCGTAAATACCTGCCCAGTCGTCTG
>DQXH01000062.1 GCA_011043415.1 Thermoprotei archaeon
GTGTACCATATGATAAGATCGGGGGAACGACTCAGAATGATCCTTTAAAGGAGTTTATTGCCCAGAAGAGCTATGTATTTCCACCTGAACCATCTGTGAAGGTTGCTATGGATGTTATTGAATGGAGTGTAAAGAATCTACCTAAATGGAACCCAATCAGTATAAGTGGGTATCATATTAGGGAGGCTGGTGCTACAGCCGTCCAGGAACTCGCCTTCACGATAGCGGATGGAATAGAGTATGTTAGGCATTTGATTAATAGGGGGTTGGATGTAGATGAATTCGCCCCTAGACTAAGTTTCTTCTTCGACTCCCATATAAACTTCTTCGAGGAGATCGCCAAGTTTAGAGCTGCAAGGAGGATGTGGGCCTATATCATGAAGGAGTGGTTCAATGCTAAGAAGCCTAGGTCTATGTGGATGCGTTTCCATACCCAGACTGCTGGAGTTTCACTAACGGCGCAGCAGCCATTTAACAATATTATTAGAACGACGATAGAGGCTCTCGCCGCTGTATTAGGTGGTACCCAGAGTTTACATACGAATTCACTCGACGAACCATTTAGAGTGCCTTCCGAATTCGCTGCTAAAATCGCTTTAAGGACTCAGCAGATTATAGCGTATGAGACTGGAGTAGCGGATACTGTCGATCCATTAGCGGGAAGCTATTATGTAGAGTGGTTGACCGACGAGATTGAGGAGAGGGCATGGAGATATATTGATAGGATTGAGCGTATGGGTGGCATGACCGAGGCTGTTAGACGGGGTTATCCACAGAGGGAGATTACAGATGCGAGCTACAAGTTTCAAAGGGATGTTGAGGAGGGGAGGAGGTATATAGTAGGTGTAAATATATTTGTTGAGGAGGAGGAAGAGGAGATTAGGAACGTGCCACTACTAGATATTAATCAGGAGGAGATTGAGAGGCGGCAGGTCGAGAGGCTTAAGAAATTAAGAAGTGAGAGGGATAACTCCGCTGTTGAATATAGCTTGAGGGAGCTTAAGAATGCGGCTAGGAGGGATGAAAACCTGATGCCATATATACTTGAGGCTGTGAAGAAATATGTTACATTAGGAGAGATTATGAATGCATTGAAGGAGGTGTATGGTATATGGGTGGAACCTCCGATATATTAGAATTAGCTAGGGATATAAGGAATATGAGGATTAAGGTGTTAGTCGCTAAATTAGGATTAGACGGCCATGATAGGGGGGCTAAAGTAGTTGCAAGGGCTTTAAAGGATGCTGGAATGGAGGTTATCTATACTGGTATTAGGCAGACGCCTGAACAAGTTGTCGAGACAGCTATTCAGGAGGATGTTGATGTAATTGGAGTTAGTATACTAAGTGGCGCGCATATCCCCCTTATGAAGAGGCTGATGAATCTGCTTAAGGAGAAGAGAGTAGACTACATCCCAGTTTTCCTAGGCGGGAGTATACCCATTCCAGATATTGAAGCCCTGCATAAGATGGGCGTAGATAAAGTTTTTTTACCAGGTACTTCATTAAAAGAGGTTATTAAATATACGGTTGAAGCCGCTAAGAGAAAGAGGGGGTATCGAGAATGGAGGGATCTAGGGAACTACTGAGATCTGCTTTAAACGGTGATAAGAGGGCTCTTGGTAGACTACTAACTATACTCGAGTCCTCACCTAAGAAGGCGGGTGAAGTAATTACATATACTCTGGATAAGGAGCCTGATGCACATGTAATTGGAGTTACTGGAATACCCGGATCTGGGAAAAGTACTTTAATATCAAAATTAATCACGCAGTATAAGGAGGATAACCATAAGATCGCGGTAATAGCTATCGACCCGACTAGCCCATTAAGTAGAGGTGCATTATTGGGGGATAGGATTAGGATGCAGGAGCATGCCACAGACCCTAGTGTATTCATAAGGAGTGTACCTACGAGAGGTGTTAAGGGAGGGCTTTCATTCTCTGGTGTAGCTATGATCGAGGTATTTGACTACGTCGGATATGATAAGGTGATTGTAGAGAGCATTGGAGTAGGGCAGACTGATATCGATATAATGAATATCGCACATACAATATTAGTCGTAACAACACCCGGCTTAGGAGACGATATCCAGGCGTTAAAGGCTGGGATCATGGAGATCGGAGATATATATGTTTTAAATAAGAGCGATAAGGAGGGCGCTGAAAAAACATATTCATACCTAGAATTTGCCTTAGAGTCCTATGAACTCGGTGTGAAGAGGGGGTGGACACCGAAGCTTATTAAAACCTCAGCATTATTTGGATGGGGAATAGATCAGCTAGTTGATTTGATTGAGGAGCACTATAAATATGTCTTAGAATCAGGGTTATATAATGAAAAAATTGGTAGACGGAGAATGCTGATGCTTAAACTGCTTAGTGAGAAGATATTCATGTCTCTGCTTGAAGAGTATTTTAATAAGGGGATTGATAGAGATATTCTACGTAAATACGACTTATACAATGCAAGTATCCACCTGATTAGAGAGATTGTCGAGAAGTTAATTAAGTATGGTGGATAGTTTCTTGTAATTATATAGATAATTATTTTGAATATTATACAATTTTATTATAATATAATTATATCTTCGGCTTCTAATATATTTGGGGGTTCTATGGAGGGATATCATATTGAGCTTAAGTTTGATGAGATGGAGATTAAAGATATAGTCGACCAGATTAAAGAGGTAATAGAGAAGTCTGAGGCTATGAAGCTTAGGGGTGGTGTGGTAGCTAAGTCTCTACAGGTTAGTGAGGCTAAGTTAGACTCCTCTTGGAAATACTTCCTTACATACTATCCCTTGACTGGGGATCTAACTATTACTGTAAAGAGGTTTGAGAAGCAGCCTACTTCATACGCGATATTAAAGATAACTGATAAGATTGTTGAGGTTGAGGATTTCAATAGCTTTATTGAGAAGATTGCTAAGATGTACATCGCATTAAAATATTTGAGGAAGGATTTAATAGGGAAGGAGGAGGCTAAGGAGAAAAGGGTTAGAGCTTTCTTCTAGCTAGACTGTACATGAGCTCCATCCACAGTCTAAGCATCTTATACAGTCTTCGATAAATAGGAGTCGCTCGCTTCCACATTCTGGGCATCTCATAATATTTTTACTCTCTACAGTCTGTTTCGTGACTTCTGGGGTAGGCTTCACTTCTCCAACTATAGTTAAAGTATCTTTAGCCAATACCTTCTCAGGTCTACCGATCTTAGGAGGCTCTATACCAAGCTCCTTCATCATCTCTATAGTCCTATTCTCTATTGTAGTTATATACTTTCCCCTCCTCTGGCTGGGTGTAATTAATACTTGTACGCTCTTAGAACCGTCTCTATAGATTGTTATTCCCTTTACACCTAGCTTATATGAGAATAGGTATGCTTTCTCAACATCTTCAATCGTCACCCAGTTAGGCATGTTAATAGTTTTACTTACTGCGGCGCATATCCACTTACTAATCTCGGCCTGAGCCCTAATATGATCCCACCATGGAATGTCGTATGCCACTATAAATACCTTCTTCATATCACCAGGTATCTCCTCTAAATCCTGTATCGATCCACCATTATCACTTATCTTCTTCAATATCGATTCATCATATAAGCCACGTTCCCTAAGCTGTTTCTCAAGCTCTGGATCTACGTAGAAGAATGTACCTACAGTAACCCTCTTCTCATACACCAGTGCAAACTGAGGCTCTATCCCAGATGATGTATCTGCTATCATCGATATAGAGCCGGTTGGGGCTATTGTAGTTACTTCAGCATTTCTAATTCCATATTTAGATATCTTATCTCTCAACTTATCCCAGTCTAGCGTCCACTCCTCCCTATGATAATATCCTTCAATAGGCATCTCACCATTTGGATACTCAGATTCATAGTATATTGGGAATACCCCTCTCTCCCTCGCGAGTTCGATGGATTCATCCATCGCATAGTATGTTAAGTGTTCAGCAAACTTCTTCATCAACCTAAATCCTTCCTCACTATTATATGGAATCTTCAATGCGAATAATGTGTCTGCTAGGCCCATTAATCCTAGGCCCACTTTCCTAGTCCTCTTAGTCGCCTCCTCAATCTTCTTGATAGGGAATTTATTGACGTCTATAACATTATCGAGGAATCTAAGTGCTAACCTAATTGTATCATGATATTCATCCCAGTCGAAGTATGGATTACCCTCCTCATCATATTTAATGAATGCATATAAGTTTATCGAGCCTAGATTACATGATTCATATGGATATAAAGGCTCCTCACCGCAATTATGATTTATCAGTCCATTTCCTATATAATTATGATAAATCGGCACCGTTAAATCATAGAAATCTATAATACCCGCATCTTCGATTGAAGATACTGTCGCCCAGATAGTATCTCTCTTCAGCATTTTAATAGAAAGTTTTTCTAATTTATTTATATCTTCAAATCCTATAAGATCTTTAAATATCAGCTTACTATATCCTGATATAACTAATTCATAGTATCCGGTACTTGCATATCTTTTTTCATTACCATCTTTATCAGTGTAGATAAATTCTCTTTTATAAGGTCTGTTATAGATTTTTGAAGTTATTCCGAAGGCTGTTAGAATAATCTGAATTTCCTTTAAAAGTTTAATGCTTGAGCTGGTAAGCCTAACTGCTTTATCTCCGTCTATATAGCCGTCTGATGTAAATAGACCCCGTAGGAATGAAAGTAAGGCGGGTATCTTTAGCCTCCATATAATCTCTGGAAGTCTTCTCTCTCTACTTCTCTCCATATATTCCCCTAATATCTCGCATATTCTCCTATAGACAATAGTTCCCTTATTATATTGAATCTTATACTCATTTTTATTTACAAGATATGTATGTGATAATGGGTTTCCACCAAGTTGCTCAATCCCCCTTCTCACTCTTTCCTCTGCAGCCCTGTCCTTCCCACTAAAGAACCATGCTACATAATGCTTGTTAAATGAACCATCTCCAACAAGCCAGCCAAGAGCGAATGCAATATCAGGATCTAAATCATATTCACCAATATCGAGTAAATCAGAGTATGCGGGATGAAGCCTACTTAATTCAATTTTATCTCCCTCCTCTAGGGTATTAGCCTCTTTCCATCCCTCTGGAGTTAAGAATTTATGTTCAGGAGTTACCGTAATTTCAAATCCTTCTTTTGTTTTTATTCTTAATCCTCTCTTCTTACCTATGTGCCATACCCATGCATCTACAGCCTTCGGTATGTATATCTCTAATCTATCATTATGACTAGTCTTATATACTGTTTCTTTACCTATAGTAGTTATTATCTTCGTTCTATATGCTTGTTTACTCCCTCCCTCACCTAACAGTTCATCATCTACTGTAACTCCTTTAATGGTTTTAGAAGTGATAGTAGCTTCCTTAAATATCTCTTCAGCCTTGATCCATCCTTTAGGGGTCAATACTCTAGTGTTGCCAGATATACATGGGTTTGTACTCCTAATCTCGCCTAGAGCCCTCCTCAATACATTTCTCTTATTTATATTATCCAGGAATAATACTCCTGGGTCTCCCGTCCTCCACGCCATCTCGGATATTAAATGGAATATATGCCTTGGATTAACCCTCTTCCACACCTCACCATTCCTCGGGTTTATCAATGGATACTCTATATTGTCTCGATAATGGTCCCAGAAGTCTCTAGTGATCATAACGGATATATTGAAGTTCTCCAGTTTTCCTGGCGTAGCCTTTGCAGTTATAAACTTCTCTATATCTGGATGCCATATCTCCAGTATACCCATATTCGCCCCCCTTCGCCTACCACCCTGTTTAATAACGTCTGTCACGACGTCGATTATCTTCATAAATGATACCGGACCGCTATTAGATGTATAGAATCCATTTCCACATAATAAGTGCACGCCGTCGATTTGGAGATCATATACGTTATCAATACCATAGTATTCTATTTTAACTATCTTGTTTGGATATAACTTAGATAAAGTTTCAAAATACTTGATTTCATCACTCGATAATCCTACTTTATTTCTATTTCTCAATAACTTGTTTATAAATTCTCTATGAGTCACCTTTGAATTGTATGATAACCACTTATAATCTTTCTGAATTTTTGTTCTCAAATGTGGATCTCTAATTTTATATATAGCGTTGAATGGGAATGAATACTTCCTATTCCTACCTCTATTAGATAGATATGTCAATGCTTTTTTCTTTAGATAAGATAATTTTATTGAATATTTTAATTCCTTAAATGCTCTAATTTTCATGTCTTTATTCTGGATTCTAAGTATGCCTATCTCTTTTTTCCTATTTAACTTATATTTAACTCTAGATACTATACCTAAACTTAAGAGCAATAGCTGAAGTCCTTTAATGAATTCTTTGGAGTTACTCTTAAATGTTATCCTATAATAACGATCAATCGACCCGTCTCCATCAAGATACCCAGATAAAAATGCAGCTATTACTGAAGGTTTACTTCTATATATTAACTCTGGCACTCTTATTGTATCTGAATATTCTTTTGATAACTTATTTAGCTTTAGAAATTCTGCGATTTCTATGCTAGAAATTCTTACCGTAACTTTATTTTGTTTTTCGTTTAAATACTTTCTAGGTTTTATTCCAAATACTTTCTTTATTTTCTCAGTAATATTTTTCAATATCTCTCCTTCAGAATTTTTATCTAAATATATGTCAATTTGCACAGATCTGATATTATCATTATAATATCTATATCTTATGTGCCCGTCTGCATACAATAATCCTATTATATATGCTAGATCTTCATCTAATTTACTAGGTAAATTAACGTTAGCCCTACCTTTATGCACTATCTTAGTATTTAGTTTTTCATAGTCCTTATCATATTTAGGAGGTGTTAATATATATAGATAATCACCGGTCTTTAAGTTTTTAAGTGGGGTTAGATGCATATTTCCTTCTTTATCGATTGTCAAGAATTTATGTTCTTCAGACACATAAACATCATATCCGTCTTCTGTCACTATATGATATAATTTCATTTTACCGTTATCATATCTCTCAATAATATCTTTATATCCTTCATGTGTAGCGACTCTAGTATTGTGCTTATTCCTAACTAAGTCTTTAACTCGTATTAGTCCCTTATCAGTAAATATTCTGGTGTCTCCGTGGAAACATGCCACTCCACTCGTGGAGAATACGATATCTCCTTCAGGCCTTAATTTACTATAGTTGATCCCTATTCCACCACCTGATTTAAATATTAGAGCCGCGTCTTTAGCCGCGTCCATAATCGACTCTATACTATCATCTATCCCTAGTACGAAGCATGCAGATAGCTGTCCTAACCTTGTTCCAGCGTTAAATAGGGTTGGGGAGTTAGGCATAAACTTCTTTGTGATCATTAGGTTATAGTATTTCAGGAATAGCCTGCTATAATCGTTAAACTCACCATTTTTAAGCATCTCCAGGAACTCACTCCAACTCTTCTTCATCATACCCTTCTCATTAAGCTCATCGTATAGGCACTTCATCCTCTCTAAATGATATTTATTCCATGTTACTCTCGAGCCGTCTGGTAGGGTGAATCCAAGCCTATTATCATATTCATCTGGATCGAATATATCCTTCTTATGAATTTCCTGAAACCCCTCCTTATCAAATATTCTCTCATCATATAATATATCTGGTATCACGATTAACATCGCCACACGCTGGAACATCTGCTTGGGGCTTTCGATAACCTTACCCTTCTCATCTTTCAGTAGATATCTGCTTGCAAGTAATCTAATTGAGTTTAAGCTAAACCTTTTATCAACTTCGTCAAGATAGTCTTTATTGAGTAATAGCATCTTCTCCTTCCTAATCTTCTCCCTCTCCTTCCTATAAAGTATGTATGCCTTCGCAACTTCATACAAATCATACTTTACAAGTGCAAACTCAACTATATCCTGGATCTCCTCTACATGGGGGGTCTTCTCAACTCCATACTTATCCTTCAAGACTTCTAGAACATATTTAGTGACCTTCCTGAGCGTTTTTTCATCGTATTTACCTACGCTGATCATAGCTTTTTTAATAGCGTTTTTAATTCTATTTGAATCGAATTCTACTACCCTACCATCCCTTTTAATAACCTTTTTAATAGGATACTCCTGACTAGACATCTATAAAAACCCCTCTCTACTTTAATTTATGTCTAATCTAAAATATATTAGGATTCTCTATACATGAATGCCTCAAATAATTACTTTTATTTAAAAAGAATTTAAGGGAATTATTATGGCTTATATGTAGATAGAACCTCTTCCTCGGGTGGAGGAGGTTTAATCAATCCACTTTTAACAAGAACCTCTAAGGATTCCCTTGCCTCGCTAATTATCCTAACCGCCCTCTCCCAGAGCTCCTGCCTACTGGGCTTGATCCTAGCTACACCCTGTTTAATACTCTGTAGTGCCGCTGCTACAGCTTCTCTAGGATAGACCTCCCACTCCTCCATAGTGGGTATGATATAATCTTCATGAATACCCTTCTCCTCAGCGAATTCGGCTAGAGCCTTCGCCGCAGCTACACACATTTCATCAGTAACCGTCCTAGCTCTAACATCAAGTACTCCTCTAAATATAGCCGGGAACCCAAGGCTATTATTAACCTGGTTAGGGAAGTCTGATCTACCGGTTGCAACAATCCTCGCCCCCGCCTCTTTAGCCTCCCACGGCCATATCTCGGGAACCGGATTGGCACATGCAAATAGGATTGCGTCGTCGGCCATCTGCGCTACCCACTCCTTCTTAATTACACCAGGACCTGGCTTAGACATCGCTATAACTACATCCACATCCTTCATAGCCTCGGGTATTCCCCCTACCCTATTCTCTGAATTAGTCTTTTCAGCCCATTTAGCCTTCCAAGGATTCTTCTCCCTTTCCATAATTTCATCTACCCTATCCTTAGTAAGTATCCCCTTACTATCAACAATAATCATATTTCCAGGCTTTGCCCCAGCTAATTCAAGTACATCAGCTATCTTGATATTCGCCGCTCCAGCTCCAATCAAAGTAATTGACACCTCATCCAACTTCTTACCCACGATTTTTAATGCATTCATTAACCCGGCTAGAACAACCGTGGCCGTACCCTGCTGGTCATCATGCCATACAGGTATATTAAGTCTATTCCTAGCCTCCTCAAGGATGTAGAAGCATTTAGGCTTCGCAATATCCTCTAAGTTAATACCGCCGAAAGTAGGTTCAATCCACTCTAAAAACTTTAGTATATCATCTGGATTCTGTGTATTAGTCACCAATGGAAACGCATCTACACCACCTAGATATTTAAAGATTAATGCCTTACCCTCCATAACAGGTAATCCTGCCTCAGGACCAATATTTCCTAATCCGAGTACCCTTGAACCATCACTAACAATTGCTACATAATTCCATCTACTTGTATATTCAAATGATAAGTCCTTATCTTCTTTAATTAGTTTACATGGAGCAGCTACACCAGGTGTATACCATATATCAAAGTCATGTAGATCCCTCACAATACATCTAGGCATAGTCTGGACTTTACCACTATAGAACTTATGGTATACGGGTGATAGCTTAGCAGGTTTCTCCGCCTTCTCAATCAGTTTCTTAACATCCTCCTCTTTCATAAAAATTACCTCTGTATTATAAAATGTGTCACAATGCCATAGAATTTCTTATATACAATAGATTTATGTATATACAATTAAATTTTCTCGGTTATAACCTAATAACCACTTTTAGCACCGACATATATCGCATTAATGATAGTATATGAAGCCATATAGCAGCTAAACTGACCTAGTTTTATGAAAGAGGAGGATGTTAAGAAAAACCTAATATTAAATATTATGTTATATAACAATGTTAATACTAGAGTAACGAGTTATCTATACCTACTTTAAAAGTATTAGAAAAATAGTATATTGTGGTATATTTTTGATGTCGACGAAGAAGTTAGGTGACTTAATATATACCCCCGGAATCCGCAAGTGGTGAGGCTGTCTTGGAGGTAGAGTCTCATACACCTAAAATAGAGGCGCCAGATACTGTGAAGGTGGATGAGACTATTGATGTTAAGATAGTAATTGGTCCGCATCTAAATACGGTGCAATACTCTATCAGATGGATTGAATTATATTTCTATAAGGAGGGTAGGGCGTTCAACCCTATTCTGCTGGGTAGAGTAATGTTTATTCCAGAATATACTGAGCCTGAAGTCATGTTTAGAGTTAAATTAAGGAAGTCTGGCGTATTATATGCTATAGAATACTGTAATTTACATGGATTATGGGAGGGTAGGAAAGAGATTAAAGTTGAATAGCTCTATAACTATTTTTATAATTTAAGTCGAAGGCTTTTTTAGTAATATCCTGATATAATATATAGAAGATGAGTAAGGAAGATTCAATTAATATAGAACTTCCTAAGACGCTATATAATAGAATTATAAAGCTATCACAGGAGTTGGGGATAGATGATGTAAATGAGTTTATAATAGACCTTATAAGGGATTCAGTGAGTAGGATTGAGATGGATTTAGGGAGGGAGGAGTATTCGGAGGAGGAGATTAATCGCATTAAAGAGAGGCTTAGAAGTCTAGGCTATTTAGAGTGATTTAATATGGTATCTAAACCACATGGAGGTAGGCTAGTTTCAAGGGTTGTTGAAGGTGTACGTAGGGAGTATAGGCTCAGAGAGGCTGTCGAGTTACCTTCGATTGATCTAGACGACACTAGATATAGAGATTTAGAGAATATCTCTTTCGGAATATATAGTCCATTAACTGGCTTCATAGGTAGCGAAGATTTAAACAATGTATTAAATAATATGAGGCTTTCAAACGATCTTCCATGGACGATCCCAATTATATTAGATGTGGATGAGGATACTAGAAGTCTGATTAAGGAGGGTGATGAGATAAGTCTAAGGTATCGTGGTAAATATGTTGCATTGATGAATATCGAGGAGGTATATAAATTTGATAAGAAGTTGTATGTAGAGAAGGTCTTCAAGACTAGAGACCCTAA
>DQXH01000106.1 GCA_011043415.1 Thermoprotei archaeon
TACTAATCCTGCTGCTGTAGTATAACCACCTTGCGGATCGACTATAGTTGATATTATAAATGGTTTAAACATTGTTTTTTTAGCAATCTCGGCTATCTTAATTACAGAATCTGCATCTGTACCTCCTATCCAGAATATAGTATGTAATATACCTTCTGGATCTCTCGGAAACATAGCGTCAAGAATTAATTGCTTACAATTATCTTGTGTCACTTTACCATAATATATTACGTGGTCGATCCCAGTATCATATAACAATTGTATATCAAAGGGACTTGGATATTCATCCGTGCTTAAAAATATTGCTATATTTGGATATTTCTGAGACATATTCAACACCTAGATGTATAGTATCTCAATTAAAACTATAAAAGTGATATTATTTTAGTCTTATGTATATAATAACCTAATCTATTGTATTATTTTTATTGTTAAGGGTAGTGGGTAGAGATGCTATTGATGACATATGTAGATGATATACCAGGCGAGATACTTATCCATGCCCTTAATAAAATTATAGGGAAAGATTGTAAGAACTTTCATATTATACCTTCAATAACTAAAAAGGGTAGGCCTGGATACATTGTTCTCATAGATGTAGACAAAAATAAAGTTGACGACGTTGTAAAAACCCTCGTATTTGAATATGGTATACTGGGTTTTCGAATAATATCAGGGGAGCATAAGCCGATTTCATATATAGAGAAACAAATAAAAGTTACATTTAAGGGGGAAAAATATATAGTTAGGTTAAAGGCGATAGTTTCAGAGAAAGAAGTTATATCCGTAAAAGCAGAGTATGAAGATTTAAGTAAGATTCAAAATAAACTTTTAGAAAAAGGAATTAGGACCTCTCTAAAGAAGATTAAAAGCATTATTGAAGCAACATTTTATAGGGAAGAAGATGAAGTTGATTTGGATAAGTATATAAAGGGGGAGGAGTAAAAATAATATAATTATTACATCAATTTCCTAGTTTACTAAACTAAATTTGAATATGGTGTAAAGTAAAAAATATTGTATTATGTTGTTAGTTTATATTTAGTTAAATATTTTCTTCAGAATACCATCTCAATGGTTTAATATAATCCATACCATTAGCTTCATAGCTACCTACTAAGACTCTATAATGTATATTTCCAGTATTCAGATCTTCAACCTTTTCTAATTTACCATAGACTAAAATATCTTCTCCTACCCCAGCTATATCTGAATAGATCGCTTCATATGATACAACCTCAGAGATTTTATTTACCTCCGTAAATTTACATCCACTTAAAAGCTTAACATTAGATACACGATATATAGCTGGCATAAACATAGAATATCTATCGTCTACAACACGTGCCTTAATCTTTAAAAGACATATTCCCTTATATCTTTGATCGCCGTATTTAATGATATTCTCAGAGGGATATAAAACTGGATGTATAGAGAAAAATCTATTTCTGAAGACTCCTCTGGACCAAGTTTCTTCGCAAATTCTTAAAGCTTCAAATCTATCTAGCGGATAAGTTTTAGTTAGTTCTTCAACATACTTTTCTAATAGCCAACCATGTAATCTTTTAAAAAATTCTCCCTCTTCAAGCAATTTTAAAAGATGCCTACGGATTTTAAAGGCATTATTATAACCATAAACCAAGAGATCTATATCAGAGTATCTTAAATTATGCATTTTCAGAAGAATAGACCCCGTTATACCTATGTTATCTATAGGTACACCAGTTTTTTCGGATAATGATAATATAATTTCTCTAGCGGTCATCTCCAGCTTATCCTTCGGTTCTCTAATAATTTCTTTGGTCCTCTCCTCAGGAAGATAATGAACTTTAACTTGATTTGTAGGTATCTCTATTAGAGTTATACCTAAATAATCGTCATATACCAGGAAATCATCTATTTTATATTCCTTAATTATTTTACTAAGATATTTCGCTCCATAGTGTTTAAGAATTCTATGATACCATATGCCGTCTTTAAACCAGATAGAAGAGCCTTTTTCTTTAGATGGAATATATTTAAGATAAGAGATAACACGATCCCTAGGATGAGATGAACTTATAACAATATATATCTCGCCATTGAAAGCTTCTATAATATCTCTATCCATAGCGAGTCTCTTTAAACCTCCTAAATGATTGTAATGCATCTTATCACTCTAAGCTTACTATATTTTAATTTTTAATTTAAAACAAAATAACTCAACATTTCCACTTCCTACGATTATCTAATAACAATAATTCTAAGACAAAAATAAAATGACAATCCTGAAAAAATAATTTACAGCCTAGATCATTAAACCAATACTTTAATCCTCTATAATGATATAATACTAAATTTTAATTACTTTCAGATTTAAATCATTATTACGTAATATACATCTTCATAGTGCTTTAATTCAATATTATAGATTTATACTGTAGAGATTTTATTAACAAAAACCCACAGTATTTTCTTTATAAAAATCTATTTCAATCTTTCCTAGATCTAAATATGATATTTAAATACAATCTTATGATAAATCGTAATAAACTAGTAACCTATATAGTGTCTCATGTGATACTGAATTTCAAAATTTATCCTAAAATTCTATAAATATTTTAATACTCTAAATAATCGATTTATCTCTTTTCGCTTAATTTAAACTACATCAGAAATGAATTACGTCTGATAGAGTAGTAAGTAGCTGGATTTAAAACTTTCAATATAGCGTAGTTATTCTTAATTAATTAAATTAACTATTTTTAATTGAATGAGGGGAACTGTAATATGCCCGCAATAAAAACTGGTGTAAGTTTAGACCCTGAGGTTCTAGATAAATTAAATAGATACATGAGAATAGCAGGCTATAGAAATAGATCTAGAGTGATCAACCAAGCATTAAATCTCTATATAGTTGAAAAGGAGGCTCTTCTTCAGGAAGGTAAAGGTGTAGGCGTATTAACTTTACTCTATGATCATACTGTAAGTGATATTGAACACAATATAACGCATATACAGCATGATTACCTTGATATTATAGTATCATCTATACACGTACATCTAGACAATATAAATTGCCTAGAAGTGATCGTAGTAAGAGGAGATATTAAGAAGATCAGGAAGCTTGCAGAGAGATTAGAAAATTTAAAGGGGATGAAGGTATTAAGACATGTTTTATCTAGAATATGTGAAAAATAGGAGAGGATATTTAGTACGAGAGAAAGGATCTTTAGCCTAATATTTCATTTAAGTATCCAAACGGTACGTTAGCACTTAAAAGGGTCTCCATGGAGGTTTACAAGTGAAATCTTAAGGATAATAGGTCCAAATAGAGCTGGAAAATCTATATTTTATTATTGGTTCTCGATGAACTACTATTTCTTTACCGAGATATTAGTTTTAAAATATTAATGCTTATGATATGGAGTATTTAAAAATATTTCTATATGTTTTAGTCTTAAATTAATCTACATAACTGCTTAAATTAAATATGTAATTGAAAAACATCTTAAATCAAAGTATCTAACTTTGACAAGGCCACCATACATGTCCATGGCAATGTCCAACAGACTCACCCCAGGCGATATATGGTACATTCTGCCTAGGAAGTAATATTGTAATATTATACTTAACTCCATTTATCGTACCAGTCCATGTTAAACGATCATTATATTCATTAAAGTGATCCTCTATAAAGTCGAGCCCTAACGGTCTTAGAAGCCATAAATATGTAGCTGTACATCTACCATTATATTTTGACACGGCTCCATCAACTATAAAATATATTAAAACAGAGGATGAGCTACTCTGGCATCTAATATTTAAATCCTCGATACTTGTAGAAGCCTCCTTAAACTTAGATATATTCTTAGTTATAAGACTGAAGTATTTATTCCAGTTGTCAAGTATACTGTTAAAAGATTCTTTGCTATAATATATTATCATTGTACATACAATCCGATTATCTTTAATCTTAGTCTCAATAACCCTCTTAAACTCGTGGATCATCAATTCCGATTTAGTAGTCTTAATCTCAACCTGATTCTCTATACCAGGTTTTATATATACATTACTATAATATATCTGTGCTAATAATCCGACAGCAAGGACTAATATTATTACCACTATATATCCGTAGAACCGTTTATCGACTCTAACCATTATTACTTCTAGTAAATAAAAATATCATTTATTTATAAAAAGTGATATGATTACTTTCTTATACCTGTAATATCCTCCACATTCTTAATTAGTTTAGGTACTTCCTCTTTTAAAAGCCTATCTATAAATATATAGCATGTAGCTGGAGGCCCTCCTCCCTGAATCAACCCTACTAAATGTATGCCAGCTACCCAATTCTGAAGGAACCTAGCTATTTTTAACCTATCCTCAGCCGTATATTCCGAGCCTGCTCTTAAAACTGCTTTCAACTTATCACCAAACTTCAAATTATCAAGATCCTTTCCAGAAGGCATATTCACCACGATTCCTCCTCCAATATCACCAGCTAATGATATCAGTTCTTTCATGTGGTTTACCGCCTCGAGCTTCGCTACATTGGCTAACATAATATCAGGTATATATTCTCCAGACTCATGAGCCCATCCCTTTATAGCGGCAGCTACTCCAGTCGCATAAGACGCCTCTGCATGGTACTTCATCTCAGTAAGCTTTTCTCTTATTACCCGCGACTCTAGAACACCGTTAGCTTTAGCCATCAACGCGGTTGCTCCGATAATTACCTCCCCAAATGCTGCTTTACATCCGGCACCTCCGCCTCTATGATGCGCTATGAAATATTTTACAAGGTTTCCAGTATATTTAACCTCGCCGGACATGAATACTCTTTCCTTAGGTATGAATACATTATCAAATAGGATAATATTGGTGATCCTATGTCCATATATGCTGGGAACATCAAGTTTAACTCCTAGCTCATTAGCCACTTTATATAATACATCCATATTATTCCATGAAGATATATAATATATCCCGTCTGTATGCGATGGAATTGAAAATGCTACTGCATACTCTTCCTCCCCCTCTTTTAAGGCTCTTGTTGGAATCACCACAAGCTCGTCAGACATCATAGCACCACTAATATGCATTTTAACACCGCTAACAACAATACCGTCTCTTCTCTCCTCAACTATATGTACATAGGTATCCTTCTCATCCTGCTCACTAGGTCCTTTAGACCGATCCCCTTTTACATCAGTTATTGCACCAGCTATAACAAGATCATTATGCTGAACCATTTTTAGATACGACTTTAGTCTTTCATGATAATTAGTATTAAATTCCCTATCAATTTCAAATGTAGTTGCATATAATGCATTTATTGCATCGTGTCCAGCACACCTATAGTTACAATCCCCTATGAATCTGTTCACGATTCTCATAGCTTCTATTCTTAGAAGAAGATCTTCTTTACTACTTTCAATATGAAGAAATCTATTAATTTTCTCATTATCTAACCCGATTGCAGTTAAAATACCCTCATACTCCTTTTTTAGAGCCAGATCAAAGGTAGCCCCAATCGAATTTAATACAGATCTTGTAATGGGATGCTTGAATGGATCGTCGACTCTCTCGCCAGCTATATAAATCTCTCTAGGATGAGACTCTATTCCCCTAAAATATTCCTCTTTAGTCCTGAGACCCATATGATATCACCAAAAATTATATTAATATTTATGCAATGTATTTAACCTTATTTAAAGACTTATTATCTGGCTTAACAGGCATTTGTCATAAAAACTTCCTAACAATGCTATTAACCATATAATAGGAATACTTTCTATAATAGGGAATATATATAAGGAAACTCTCAAAAATAAAAAAGTCTTCATAATACCCGATCTTTAACAGAAATACTTACAAATATTTTGTTTTTCTTATCTAAATAAGATATATATGTCATATCTATATTATTTTAGCATGTTTTCAGGATATTTATATTATGAGAAACTATCTCTTCAAAGTCAAGTTAAAGAATTAACTGGAAGGATCATCGATCTTAAAGAATTTAAAATGATCTTAATAGGACTCATCTACAGTTAATTGATAGATATAATTTACTTAAGAACGATTATACAAATCTACAAGATTTTTATAATTAAATTGCTTTATATATTATTCTCTATTGATGAAAAAGAAGTATTTAGATTTAATTAGATATGCTAGTATGATGAAACGTGAATGTGGTGATTTCATAGCTAGCGAGTATAGTGGTGAAAAAGTCGTCTTGGATTATGATTTAATAGATTCTATACGTAGGATCTCATCCTTATTATCTAACCCGATTAGGGTGGCCATATTATCATTACTATTACAGACTAAGTTACCAGTATGTTTAATGTCATCGATACTTAATAAGGACCAGACCCTAATCTCACATCACTTAAGTATTTTAAGGAAATCAGGTATTATATCCAGTACAAGGATCGGTAAATTTGAATTATATTACGTAAGAGACGAAATAAGAAAGTATATTAAAAAGGTATTTAATAACATAATAAATTTAGATAAAAATATAGCTCTATAACCCGCTTTAAACACCCTATTTAATATACGATGATACATGAGATATTTAGATTGTTTTTACCTTAATATTTCTGGCCTTAAACAAACCTACATAATTTAATTATATAATTAAAAACATTTCAATCGAATTAGCTATTTTGACGGAGCCACTATATATGTCCATGGCTCGACGGATTCGCCCCAAGCAATATATGGCATGTTCTGCCTAGGAAGCAATATTGTGACATCGTACTTGACTCTATTCAAGAACATGCGCCACTATTCGTTAGGGGGAAGCAAAGGTTGCTACTATAACGTGATAGGACTGCCAATCAACACATTATTCAGGATGATGAAGAAACTCGATATAAATTTAAGCAAATCCTTAGAATAACTTACTTTTAAATGTAAATCTCTATGAGTTGTAGTTATCAATATATAAATTTTTAAAAAAAATAAATACTGTACCCTCCTCTGTCTTAGAGTTTATATTGCATATATAAAGTAAAATTCTATAAAAATACATGAAAAATTTTTCATATATTATCGGTGAGAATATGTCTTCTGATATCAAACCGACTGCTACTCTTGACGTAAGAGGTGAAATCTGCCCCTATCCTGATGTAAAAACGAAGAAGAAGTTAAAAAGTATGAAACCTGGTGAGATTCTAGAGGTCATAGTCGATTATCCACTTTCTGTAGAGCGGATACCAAGGACTGTAGAGAAAATGGGACATGAACTTCTCAAAATCGTCAAAGTTGGTGAGAGTGAGTGGAAATTATATATTAAAGTAAAGGGTTGATGCTATGATAGCCCCTGTTCACATATTATCAGGCTTTATAGTAGGTCTCCTTTTCGGTTTTGTATTGCAGAGAGGACGTTTCTGTATGAATTCAGCATTTAGAGACATATTAGTTCTTAAAGATTATACACTTTTAAAGGCCGTCGTTATAGCGCTGATCGTGGAGATGATCGGCTTTCATGCAATGGCTACTATAGGTATAATTCATTTAAATCCTAAACCCTTATTCTGGGGAGCAAATATCATTGGCGGTTTTCTGTTCGGGGTTGGAATGGTTTTAGCCGGAGGATGTGCAAGCGGAACTTCCTACAGGGTAGGAGAGGGAATGGTGGGTTCGATGGTAGCGCTACTAGGGTATGGTGCTTTTGCTATAGTAACTTCATCAGGACTCTTTAAACCATTTAAAGATTTTCTGCAGAAGAGTACATTAGTTAAAATTCCCACAGATATAAATATGTATGCAGAATCTGCAAGGACTAATCCGACCTTAGCTACAATAACTAATGTGAACCCATGGATATGGGTCGGGATAATAACGATCATCGCAATAGTTGTTTTAGCTTGGAAAGGTAGAGGATCTGAAGAGGTTGAAAAGCCTAAATCACTATATGAGAGAATATTTAAGCAGGGATGGGGTTGGCTATCGACTGGAATAGCTGTGGGAATAGTAGGTATAATAGCTTTTCCAGCTTCAGCAGCAGCAGGTAGAAACTATCCTCTAGGCATTACTGGAGGTTGGGCTAGACTATTTAAATACTTTATAACCGGAGACCCTAATCTAATCTCTTGGGAGGTTTTAGAGGTAGTAGGTTTAGTTGTAGGCGCTTTCATAGCTGCTTATATAGCTGGTGAAGCTAAACTTAGGGCGCCAGATGCAAAAAGACTTATACAGCAATTTATAGGCGGTGCTCTAATGGGTGTCGGTGCAGTAACAAACTTTGGATGTAATATAGGACACGTATTAAGTGGTGTTCCACAACTCGCATTAAGCAGTTTGCTAGGCGGATTCTTTATAGTATTAGGATGTTGGTTTGCAGCATATTTAATGTTTATGAGGTGACCGGATGAGCAGTCTAGGTATTCTTTTTTATAATGGCCCTATACAGTATGAGACGCCAGAGACCGTAATCGAGATAGCTAGGACCGCTTTGGATAAGGGATATAAAGTCAGAATATTTTGCTTTATGGATGGAGTTTATTCACTTATGAAGGGCCATGAAAGAGTTCCTAAAGAAATGATAAATACGGAAGACGCTTTTAAAGAGCTCATTTCAAGGGGTGCAGAAGTAATAATCTGTACTTTAACAGCTGATCAAAGAGGTGTAAAAGATGTTGTCGAGGGCGTGATTAAGGGAGGCACACCAGATCTAGCTGAGATCATAGATGAAGTGGATAGATTCATAGTTATCACGTGAGGGGATGAAAGATGAGAAAGGTAGCAGTCATAATTAGAACACCTCCGCACGGTAAATACCTGTCTTCTGAAGGGCTAAGAATAGCAACTGCATTAACTTTATATGATTTAGATTTATATGTAATCGGTGTTGAAGATGGGGTATATAACTTCTTAAAGGACGCCGATAAGTCTACATATGAAGAACATTTAGAATATCTCTCTGAATCTGAAGTTAATATCTTACTTGATGAAGACAGTATAAAGGAGAGAGGTCTTAGAAAGTCTGATATTATCGAGAAAGCTGCTATAACCCCTCACGAGGAAATTGTAGATATAATCTCCCAATGTTTCACTACACTTATATTTTAAATGGAGGTGTAGTATTATGACCTCTTCATGCCTATATTTGATATCGAGTAAGAATGAGTATGGAGTAAAAGTAGCGTTAGAAAGCGATGTAAATGACAAGGCCATATGTCTTATACAGGATGCAGTATATCTTGCATGTAAAGGACCAGCTTCAAAATATATTGATGATGCTATTAAAAGGAATATTCAAATATATGTCATTGAAAAAGACATTGTTAGAAGAGGATTAGAAAAGCTTATAAACCCGTCTATAAAGATAATAAATTATTCAGAGCTTATCGACTTGATATTCAAATACGAAAGAGTCTTAAACCTATAACTTTTTATATATTCATAAAATACTTTCTTCCCCCAACTTACATTTTTAGGGAAATAATATCTTTATAAATATATTGCTTCCTAACATAAGGAGATTTAAAAAGTATATATTTGCATAATGCTCAGCTTACTCTTTCTATATTATTTTCTTTATTATGCTAGATCAGTAAGCTAATTCTTTATACTTACCCCTCTTATATTTTTAAAGACTTATCGTTGATTGATAAGCTATGAAAATTTTGCTGATACCTAACTTTTCTATAAAAGATTTTACTTTATTAATATCATTTTTACTCGGATTACAATATTTTATACACCATTCTCTATCCCTAGGATCAGTGATAGGTGGACCTAATATAGGGTTTAGTATTATATAGAAATTATCATATTTCAATACATTGAAAGCCTCATTAAAGTGCCTCTCCCATCCTGAAAAACCTTTTATAACTGGTATTCTTAGTTCTAAGGGTATATTATATTCTGATATTATTTCTAAACTATCCAGGAATGACGCCCAAAATTTATTCCACGATGAAACTCCATAAAGCTTCTCAGGTGGAGCTTTTAAATCTGTTGCAATATGGTCAATCAATTCTTTATTTAGGATATTCTTAAGCGGTTTTGTTAATGTAAGGTTACTATTTAAGCTTATCCTGATATTTAGGTTTTTAACATCTTTAAACAAATCTATTAACTCCCTCCACTGTAATAAAGGCTCTCCCCCCGTGACATGAAGATAGTCTATATATTTCTTTGATAAAACCAACTCCATTAGAAAAGCGTCCTTATCCAGATCCTTACAATCCAGTCCATCCGCTATCCTCCAGTTGTGGCAGAATGGGCATCTTAAGTTGCATCCACATAACCATAATGTGAA
>DQXH01000131.1 GCA_011043415.1 Thermoprotei archaeon
ATCAATCCTCCTTCCCCTTAATAAGCTTGCTATATGAGCTATGTCCTCTAGAGAAGCATGTGGACAGCCTATCCATATTAGATCAGGTTTATCAAAATCATCATGAAGATATTTATAGCCTTCATTAATATCATCTTTATCTATTGTAATCTTCTCCCTAGGGATATCGAAGTCAGATGACTCTGGAGTCAGATCCTGAATGTGATACATCGGTATATTAGAATATGTTGATATGGAAGCCGATAGTATTCTTAAGTCTGTTTCACTAGGCTTATTAGCTAACTTAATTAATGGAATTAATCCACATGTATATTTACTTATAATATATCCTAATACACCGTAGTCACTCTCATATCTTAACTTAAACCCTATTTTAACATACACTTGAGGAGCCCTCTCATCTTTAACATGCATTCCATAGTATGGTGTCTTACCTACTATAGCTGCGGCTAGAGCAGAGATACCGCTCTCCCGATTACTCCTCGCACCTATAATTGAATTCGCATATGCCACCGCGGAGCTCTCGCTCCACGCAATATGATCCCCCAGACTAGGTCTATTGCCGCTATAATATGGAGTGCATGTCAGAGACGCTTCTACTCCGGCTTCTCTAAAATACTTAATAATCTCGAGCTGCTTATACGCAAACTCTCTCCCAATACCCATTTCATTCCATCTCTCAATATCCATTGCACAAGGGTTTATCGTGGTCTTAACCTTGACCCTCACACCACGTAAAAAATCCTTTAAGAACTCTAGACCCGACTCACCAATATTATAATATGAGATACCGGATACATGGGCAGATTTAATTGGGATAAGCTTATCCGCATTATATATCTTACCCAATGCAACTAAGATCTCCATAGCCTTCTTAACCGCATATCCATATTCACCCTCCAGCATCTTCTCCTCTTCATTCGTCAGATACATTATACCACCTTCCTAAAATCCCTTATCCTCTTGAGATCAGGTATGGTCGCGTCAATACCCCATTTTGATGTTTTTCTAGTTATTTGATCGGCCGAGGGATCTAACGAGGATCCAATTTGATTACTATAAATATATACATCTCTATCTGGCTGGACTCTAGTTGCTAACGCCCACTCGACGTCATTTGGATCATAAATATCAATATCCTCATCTACAACTATAGCGAGCTTAAGTGACTGATGCGCTTTAAATGCTATCTCAATAGTTTTTCGAGGATCATCCTCGCTCTTCTTCCTTATTTTAATTACCGCGTGAAGCCATGATACACCACCATAGGTTAGGTGAACATCGACTACGTCTATACCGTTTTTAACTAGCTCTCGATATATAATCGGCTCCTTAGAAAAACCCATTAGAAATCTGTGTTCATATCCAGCTGGTATGATCGCATGATAGAATGCATTTTCTCTCACGTAAATCTTTTTAATTCTCACTACAGGCTGTGGTCTAACGATATCAAGCGTACCTGTAATATCTACAAATGGCCCTTCATCATGATACTCCCCCGTCAACTCTCCAACTAAAACAATTTGAGCTTCACTCCCTATCAATCCATCATAGTCGATTAAATTAATCTTATTCATTGAATTCGCTATAGCAAGTTCACTTACACCAAGCTCGGGGCTTAGTGCACTGGCTATCAAGACTTCAGGCGTATTCCCTATACATATCGTAAATTTCTTTAATCCACGCTCAATGTACTTATGCAAATGTCTAGGAAGTATCCTAGCTACAACCCTATCCTTATCAATTAACATTAACCTATGATATGATGCATTCAAACCATATTCAGGATCCTCTGCTATTATAATCCCGGCTGTGATATAGTACCCTCCATCGCCTTTATAATGGTATAATATCGGTAGCTTATACAAGTTGGTCTCTATATTATAATATTGATTAGAAGATTTTACATCAGGTTCAACCGGATTTTCGAGGGCCTTAACAATAAAGTCCTTCAAATAACTGACGCTTACTCCAAAATACTCTGATACAACTTCAGGAGAGCTTGTCACATTAGATAAGACTGGATATTCCGAGATGGAACCATCTTTAAGTAGTATATTCTCAAGTAAAATCGGTTTATTTCCAGTAATCCTAATAGCTGATGCAGCATCTAGATATACCGAATATGTATTCGAGTCTCTAACCAAGTATTTATTTAAGAAATTATATTTGGGGGGGAGAGAATACATTTTACATCATAATTCACTATACACGAATATCATATAAAATGTTATATCCTGGGATTATAGTGGAGACGTATGATTCGATAACTTTGTAAGTATCTAAATTAAATAAATTAATTTAGTGGTAATGAGTTGGATCAAAGACCTAGATAAAATAGAGAGGTTCCTTGATAAATATGATAAAGAGAGGAGATTTAGATTCAAGGGAAATTTAAAATTAAGATTTGAGAAGTATGAAGATAAAATACTATCTAAGATAGTTGATGAAGCCGCAGGTCCATATCTCAATCAAGTAAATAAATGGATAAAATATTTTAGAGATAAAATTGATTCTCTGAAAAGCAGGGATTCGATAACGGATATATTATTAAGTAGGGAGCTAAGGAGCTTTATAATTGATCCAAAGAGGCATCTTAAGAAGAAGATAATATTCTACTTTCACGACTTACTTAGAGGTATATTATCATTAGATGAGTTTATTGAGAAGGCGTACCCCGCTATAAAGACCTCATTAAGGACTAATATGCGTACAGTATATCAAGACTGGATACTACTCACTATCCTAGATTATATCTTAGAGAAAGGTGGGTATATAGTTTATCCTGAGAATAATGTAATATCTCTAGAAAGAAGTAAAATGCAGAAGTTGGGGTGGATTCCACCTAACATAGTCTTGAGAATCAGGGGATGGGGCTATATCTCAATATTCATAGAAGCCCCTAGACCGGTTGGATGGGGTGACTCAGTAGAGCTAAAAAATATATGGAAATTATATACTACATTAAGGCCTGATATAATGATCTATGGAGGTAGGGTAATGAATATTTTAAACTTATCATCCGAGCCCCCTGTTAAAAGGCCTGACCTGATAATCGAGGTCAAGGAGTTGGATGACTGGTATAAGAGAGTTAGGGAGGTTAGAGGCCCGCTAGCTAAGCCATTATCTATTGAGGAATGGAGAAGTATGTGGATAGAAGGGTTGTGGAGCGGGTTAGCCGGTATACTTGGGGTTAAGAGAGAGACTAGAGAGAGTGTAAAACGTGGACGTGGAGTCAGACTTAAGGATGTAGATATAGTTAGGCTATATAACCGCTTCTATAATCCGAGAGATATGATAGTGATAACAAAGGCGAAAACCCCACGTGATATTAAGAAAATACTAGAAGACGAGGGAATATCCGTTTATGATAATATAGGGTTTAAGCCAGATAAGTTAATTAATGTAGTTGAAACACTTTGTGAATATGCGTATTCAGATGATATAACGATTAGAATAGATGGTAAACTATATGAGATGATTAAAGAAGCAGCCAAGAGTCTAAATGTACCGGAGGAAGACTTAGTATTCGAGATTCTCGAGAGAGGGTTAAAAGAATTTATAAGATGATTAAATTAATTTTATATTCAATAATTGGAGGTGTATCGAAATAAGCGAGAAACTATATGATGTAAATGAATTCTGGAAATTCAATTTGAGAGTCGGTTTCATAAAGGAAGCAGTTAGAGTACCTAAAACCGATAAGCTGATTAAATTAACAGTAGATTTCGGAGATCATACACGGACTATAGTAGCTGGAATAGGGGACCAATATACGCCGGAAGATCTAAATGGCTTAAAGACGGTATTCATACTTAACCTAATTCCAAAGGTAATAAGAGGGATAAAGAGTGAAGGAATGATTATAGTAGCTGAGGATGAGAAGACTAATAAAGTATATCTACTAAGAGTTCCTGATGATACTCCGGTAGGAGCTAAAGTGTGGTAGTTCTAGTTAAAATATTTGCTTGCACAAGGTAGATATATATCTCATTTTTATTTTTAACTATATAGTTTTAAACTATATAGTTTATTTACTCTATTGAAACATAGGATTTTTTGAAGCCTTCATTTAGTGGTTGGAATGTATCTATCATATTTGACGACGGTTTATTTTATTCATTACATTATTTTGTTCGAAACTAGATAGGTTATTTATTTGAATATGCACAAAATTAGAGTAGCAATTGGAGTGTGTGAAGATGACACTTTATGCATGAGCCATTTCGGGGACTTAGATTATTATATGATTTATGATGTATATGTAGAAGGTGGTGATATAGATTTTAAATTTGTTGAAAAGAGGTTGGATAAGGCTAAGGAAGTTATGGAGAAGGTACATGGGGATCCCAATAAATTTAAGGCTATTATAAATGTTTTACCAGATGTAGATGTTTTCGCTGGATTAATGTTTGGACCTAATATTAGACTAATATTAAGTAAAACTAGTAAGATGCCAATCGTTTTAAAATGACATGTTAGGAAGTCTAGGAGTATTGAGGACGCTATTCAGGAAATAAAAGAGAAGATTCTCGATATCATGAGTTCTTAAGGTTCGACATATTTTTTAGATTAAATAAGGTTGTCGCCAAGCTTACGAGCTTAGGGATAATTTAGATATTTCACCCCTATCTAATACTACAGCATTCTTAGAGTCTCATCTATGAGGGCTGTCAGTCTTCACAGATATCTATTAATTATCAATAGATAAAATTATCCCCTCTCAGTCTTTTATAATCTACCATAAATCCTTCATTTCAAACGTGATAATTAGTTATCAAATTACTATATATAATCAATTATCAATATTTCAGATCCTTATGATAGAATTAGGTTATAATTTAACTTCTGATAATTTAATTGCTTAAAACTCTCGGATGCCAACTATTATAAAGGTATATAGAGATATTCTAATATGTGAAGGAGGAAATTAAATTTCTGCTTAAGAGGGCAGAGAGTTTCTTTAGAGACGCCAAATATGATTATGAAAATAGAGATTATGACCTAGCGATGTTTCATATCGAACAGGCTATTCAGTTATTAATAAAAGCTAAGTTGCTTGATTTAAAGGGGTCATATGAAAGAACTCATTCAATTAGAAGACTCTTGAGTGAACTATCCGATTTAATTGAGTCAAATAGAATTAGAGAGTTTATTAGAGAAAATAAGAAAATTTTAAGAGATTTGGAGAGGGCATATATATCTTCCAGATACTACTACGAAGAATTCTTTCCAGACGAGGTAGAAAATGCGATGAAAATATACCGTGAACTGAGGGATATTTTATGGAGAGAATAGAATATTTTAAGAGATTTAAAGACGTAGCTCGTGATATTAAGAAGACTGTTTTAAAATATGTAGATGCTAAGGTATATGTCTTTGGGAGTATAGTGAGGGGAGATTACTCCATAGGGCTGAGTGATATCGACATAGCAATAGTCTCAAAAGACTTTAAAGACAGAAATATAAGACTGAAGATATATGACATACTGCTAGAGAAATACTTCGATTCACCAATAGAGTTCCACTTAGTTACGCCAGATAGATGGGAAAAATTCCTGAATTTTATAGGGAAAGACTATATAGAAATATAAGTAACATCAAGATTTATACTGTAGGAGACTAAATTATTCATGATGAATCTCATAGATAATTATTCATTTGGCAGGATAGTGGTTAATGGTAAGGTCTATGATAGTGACATAATAATTTTTCCAGAATACATTAAACGTAATTGGTGGAGGATAGAGGGACATAAGTTACATGTCGATGATATTAGGGATGTACTGGAGTATAAGCCTGATATTCTGATCGTGGGCACCGGGTCCTATGGCATGCTTAAGATATTAGAGGATACAGCTAAGAAGATTAGGGAGGAAGGTATAAAGCTTATTGCACTACCTACTGATGAGGCTTGTAAAGAGTACAATAAACTCGTTAAGGAGGGTTATAAGGTTGTAGCTGCTTTACACTTAACATGTTGAGGATAAATATTTCTTTTGATGAGGAGAGTTAAGTATATAGGAGTTAAATTACCGATTATAGAGCCTGGGGTAGATCTACCTAAAATTATATTGGATTCAATACATGAGTCTGGAGAGGTGCTTAGGGAAGGCGATATCCTGGTAATAACGCTGAAAATAGTCTCAAAATACCTAGGTTTATTAAAGGATATATCTAGGATAGAGCCCAGCAGAGAGGCTTTGAGATTGTCTAAGAAAACTGGTTTAGACGCTAGATATTTAGAGTTACTCATTAGAGAGTCTGACGAGATCGTATTTGCAATACCTTTTTCGAAGTTAGTTAACATAGATCATTTTGCACGTAACTTTGGATATAGTTATAAAGATGCTGTAAATGCTATTAAGAAGTACCCCACGTTATTCATAACTTTGCGAGATGGACATATATGGAGCGACTCGGGAATAGACTCGTCTAATCATCCTTCAAATATTTATTCAATCCCACCCCGTGATATCGATGAAGTAGCTAAAAGTATATCAGAGAAAATCAGTAATCTAGTCGGCTTTAAGATTCCAGTTATATTATGTGATACAGAATTATTCCCATGGGGTACTATGGATATACCAAGAGGGACGTATGGAATTAGGATATTGACTAGGGAATTCGGTAAACCTGATTTATATGGAAAGCCCAAGTTCGGTGGAGTGGATAATATAGCATATTCAATATGTGGCTCATGCTCACTTATATTTAGACAGTCTGACGAGGGTATTCCCGTTGTAATTGTCCGTGGAGTCGATTATGAATGGGTTGACGAGGGTATGAATGCTCAGGCTCCCGTTGAATATGATAAGTATGATGAATATATAGCTAAGATAATTAAGTATAACGTTAGGATCTTGGGATTAAGAAGGGTATTTAAACCATTTGTTAAAGCTATTTTAAAATTGATTCGATGAATATTTTACTTGGGATGATGAAATGTGTCCTCCTCTGAATCGGGATGAATCCAGGCAGGAGCTGACCGTATTATGAATTTATATCTCATTATTTTTAGTATCCATACATTTATTCGTAATTGAAGATGAAATCCCTAGACAGCCTGTTTAGACCAAGGTCTATAGCAATATTAGGGGCATCTCATAAACCTGGAAAAGTAGGTTTTGAACTTGTTAAAAACATTGTTGAAGCAGGCTTCCAGGGAAGAATATATCCTATAAATCCAAAGGGTGGAGAGATATTAGGATATAAAGTATATAGAACGCTCCACGAGGTTGAAGATGACATTGATTTACTGCTAATTGCACTACCGACTAAATATATTTTAGAATCTATTGAAGAGGCGGGGAAGAAAGGAGTTAAATCAGCTGTAATATATGCAGCTGGATTCGCGGAGATCGGGAGGGAGGATCTCCAGAATGAACTTGTTAAACTAGTTAAGAAGTATGGAATTAGGGTCATAGGCCCTAATTGCGCAGGTATCATATACTGGGGATCCAGATTAAATGCTAGTTTCTCACCCGTATCGAGAGATGGTTTCCTCGGCCTCTTAAGCCAGAGTGGAGCTATGACTGCTGTAATATCAGAATATCTAGAGTTTAAAGAATTAGGATTAAGGCTTCTAGTTAGTTATGGAAATAGGATTGACGTGAAGGACCACGAAATTATAGAGTACTTCAATTACTCTGATGATATAAGGACCTTCATGATATATATTGAGGGGCTGGATGAGGGGGATGGAAGAAGGCTTTATAAAGCGATTAGAAATAGTTTAAAGCCTATAGTAATCTTTAAGACAGGTAGGGGAGAATCAGGGTCGAGGGCGGCATACAGTCATACCGCTGCATTAGCGGGTAGATACAATGTCTTTAGAGATATAATGTTCCAGGCTGGGGCATACGTTGTTGACGAATATTATGAGTTAGTTGATGTAGCTGAAGCTCTCTCTATAGTAACCCCGCCTAGAGGTAAGGAGGTGGCTATAGTTACTAATAGCGGAGGGCCAGCTGTAACAGCCACCGATAAGCTTGAAGAATTGGGTATCTCTCTCCATACGACTCCACCTGATATCGTAGATAAACTAGATTTCCTACAGCCTTATATGAATAAGGGTAATCCAATAGACTTGACTGCTGATGGTAATGAAGATTATTATAGAAAAGTATTAGAAACCCTACTTGAGAATAGGTGGCCCGATATAATATATGTTATTCATGTTCCGCCCACATTCATCAACCCAATTAAAATAGCTGAAGCCGTTAGAGACGTTTATCTAGAGCATAATAGGAAAAAGACTCTAATACCGCTATTCCTAGGTAGAGATCGATGGAGGGCATATAAAGTCATTAGAGAAGCAGGACTACCGACCCCCTTGACCCATATTTCTGCCGCTAAGACGATACATGCATTAATAAGACGTGTAAAAATATAGACGATTCCCCAAGCTATTCTTCAAATAGCTATATCTGAATTATATTTATTATGACGTTTAAAGTCGGCGAGGTATTTAGTAGGAGGTATTTTGTAGAGAAGATTCACTCTGCTAAGCATATAGGTTCAGGAGATGTAGACGTACTCTCCACCCCATCTATGATACTATTTATGGAGGAAACATGTAGACTTCATGCAGAGAAATATTTAAGTAGAAATGAGACGACTGTAGGGATTCATGTAGATGTATACCATGTTAAGGCCGCTCCAATTGAATCAGAGGTTGAGGTTATAGCAAAGCTAATTAATATAGATGGCAAGAGACTCACATATTATGTTGAAGTTATATGGAATCAGATGGTTATTGGATATGGTATCCATGATAGATATATTGTAGATAGATCTAAGTTTCTAGAGAAGTTGAGGAAAACCGTAGGTAGATAATACAATTCTAATTCTACTCCTTATCTTTAGCTCTAGACTCAAAGACTTTATATATAAATGATACGACTTCAGATAATTCTCTTACCTTAACCTCAGGAGATGCACCCATATGCCCACTCAACTTCTCCGTCCTCAGATATACTGGAGCATTATAATCCTTTAGTTTGGCAACGAATTTAAATGCGTGAGAGGGATGCACCCTATCATCATACAGCCCTGTATAAACTAACGTAGGTGGATAACCCATTTCCCTAATATTATGGTATGGAGAGTATTTAATGAGGTACTCTAGATCCTCGGGATTCTCTGGATCTCCATACTCTGGAATCCACGCTCTTCCAATATACAGCTTATGAAAACGCAGCATATCTAATACAGGATATCCTATTATAGCTCCATCGAGAAGAGATGGATCGATCGTTAAGACTCCCCCGACTAATAAACCTCCGTTACTAGATCCATATGCCACCACCTTCGAACCCATATCTTTAAAATATTGAATAACAGCGATGAAATCCTTAAATACATTATTTTTATTGCTTCTCATGCCTGCCTTATGCCAAGATTCTCCAAATTCATCTCCACCTCTTATATTAGCAACTGTAAATACGAATCCATCCTCGATGAGAGGAATTATATGTGGATAAAATCTAGGCGTTAAACCCAACCCGAATCCTCCGTATCCATATGCAATAACATTTTTTAACTCAGCATCACCCTTCCTGAATATAAAGAAGTGGATCGATGCACCGTCATAGGACTTGACCCATCTATCCTCTATTATATAGTTATCCGGTACCCTCTCCTCATCTAATAAGTGGAGCTTTAAATTCCATCCATCCAGCTTATATACTCTATATGGAATGTAAAACGATTCATACTTGAATACAAGTTCATTCTCAAATCTATTAAAATTACTTAGTGTGCCGGGTGGATCTATATAGATCTCTTTGATAAATTCGCCTTTCAACCCATATATCTTTAGCCTAGACGCTGCATTAATAATATAATGCAATACAATTTTATCCCCTAGTATCTCACCATTTCTAATTGGATACGACC
>DQXH01000049.1 GCA_011043415.1 Thermoprotei archaeon
ACTCAATTAATACCTACATCCGGGGAGGCATACGTATATGGCTATGACGTCGTTAAAGATGCGGATAGAATTAGATCTAAGGTAGCTGTAGTACCCCAGGAGGGTAAGACATATAACTTCACTACACCATGGCATGAGGTATACCTCGCTGCAAGGATTTGGGGATACGGTAGAGTTGAAGCTAGAAAGAAAGTTGAAGAAGTCTTAAAGAGGCTTGAGCTCTGGGAACATAGAAATAAATTGTGTATACAGTTAAGTGGCGGATTGAGGCAGAGAACCTTACTTGCGAGGGCGCTGGTAACTGATGCAGAGTTACTGATTCTTGATGAGCCTACCATAGGTGTGGATCCGCTTGGAAGAAGGAGGATATGGGACTTCATTAGAGAGATCCGGGACCTTGGTAAAACCATTATTTTAACCACACATTATATGGATGAGGCTGAGGAAATCTCCGATAGGGTTACTATAATAGATTCTGGAAGGATCGTCGCTGAGGGGACTATAGAGGAGTTATTATCTATAGTTAGGAATGGAATTAAGATACATGTATATGGAGATGATGTAGGTGAGAGGCTAGGTAACTGGAGTCCGAGGAATGTCGATGGAAGGTGGATTATAAATGTCTCTAATGAGGAGGAGTTGATTGATGCCGTAAGAGATGCATTGAGATATGGATATCGTGTAACGATTAAACCACCTGACTTAGAGGATGTATTTATTAGTCTGGTTGGTGAAATGTATGAGGAGTAGTTTAAGGCGGATCCTGGCATATGCACACTATAGTATAATTCCTATGGTTAAACAGCCTATGCAGATGATTACAATAGTAGGATATATATTCCTTCCAATGATATTCATGGCGATATTCCTTAGAGACGCTGGCGCTATACATGGTTTAATAGGCGTATTAGTTAATTCCGCTGTACTATCAGGCATCTTTACATCTCAGGACTATGTCTATAATAGAATATACTTTAGACTACAGGATTTCCTGGTATCATCACCGATGAAGAGCTGGGAGTATGTGGCAGGAGTTACACTATCCACATATGTAATAATGATCCCGTCATTAGCGTTATCACTAGTTATACTATATTACTTACAAGTAATATCAAGTGTGATGTCGCTACTTATAACATTAATTATATTATTGATAGGTGGGATAGGATTCTCATTCCTAGGATATTTAATAGGTACATTGACCAACAATCCAACTACAGTTAATGGATTAAGTAATATACTAGTCCTTGTACTAGGATTCCTAGCACCAGTATATTATCCAATGGATTTAATTCCACCTGAATACAGGATATACACGCTAATACTACCTTCAACACCTATACCAGAGTTACTAAGGCAGTTATACAATATTTCGGAAACCAGCTTTAGCATATGGATACTCGGATTATTAATATTAATCTGGAATATCCTGTTTATAGGCTTGAGTATTAAAGTAGCATATTGGAGGGAGAAGTAAATATTTATTTAACCCCTCTATAAAGCTCTTTCAATAAACATTTTAATCTAGGTACTATCATCGGCACCTCACCTCTATATTTAATATACTCATCACCGAACTTCTCTAGTAATTCAGGCTCCTCAACACTCTTTAAAAACCATACAATTAAAATCCATATAACTACTGAAGATATTATAAACGTGTTAATACCCCCTATAATTAGGGTTAGGGATGAGGTAAATATGCCTATACCAAAATGATGGGGATGCCTAATACATGAGTATATCCCGGTTTTAACCAATTTAGTTGTCCAACCCCATTCGTCAGCCATGCCATATTTCTTAAGTGTCCTCCCAGAGACTTGAAGCATTCTAAAAGATATTATAATTCCGATAACACCCAGTATCTTAACATATATAGGAAATACGAACTTAAGTACATTGTAATCTAAATATATCCCAAGTATAAATGCAGAAGAGATTGCTAAGATCCACATTATGAGACGCTTAACCATAACCTTCATCTGACTCACCATATTAAACTCTATTTACATCTCCTAATATACCCGACCGCATACCCCTTTAAAAAACTAATTAAATTAATTAATTGATAGGACTCCAACTCCCCAATCAACTTATCTAATTCAGCTATTGAATTTGATACTATATTAACTAGATAATCTGAGCAGTATCCCTTTTCAATATATTTAATACCCTGATAAACAGTTGATATCAAGTCTAAAATCTTAACTATAATACTCTCTTTAGATGAGAGCTCAACTATCTCATCAGCCCACTCAGATGGATATCCCAACTCCATAAGCATATCTCTCAAAACCTCCTTCTCCCTCTCTCTATCTTCACGCGTCTTTTCATATGTGGGAATATCACCTAAAATAGATTCAGATAAATCGTGGACTAGCGACATAACTAGAATCTTACTCCAATCTACATCGATATCTTCAGTAACCTCCCTGATTATTATGGTATTTAATGCAGTATGATACATGTGCTCGGCCACAGTCTCTCCACCACTTACGTTAGATCTGATCCAACCCGTTCTAACAAGATCCTTCAACCTACATATATATTCATTATATTTCAGGAATAGGCTTAACTTCATCGTAATCATATACTCTATATCACGATATTTAATAAATTAATTTAGGAGAATACCTTATTCAGCGTGGATCTCGAATCCGATTAGCCTCCCATTCTCGACAATACTTTTAATCCAACCCTTCGTCGAACCCACCCTAATAAGAATATAAAGTACTCCATAGAAGTCCCCTGACGATACATATATATGGAACATAAGTAATATGAAGCTGAATAACCATATAGGTCCTATATACACGGGATCTAAATTAATCATATGGCTATTACACAGTATAAGTACAGATAGGTTGATACTAATTACCTGAGGTGAAAGAGCTGAAGCTATATACTGCTTTATACTCATTACATCATAAACTATATTGAGGGCTATGGGAAAACCACGGTATTTAACTAATTTGATATCCAGTATCTCTACTCCAGATAATTTCATTATATAAATGTGTATCAGCTCGTGGATCACCATTATGATAATGAATAAAATGAAAAATATTACCGGATTAGATATGGCATATCCAAATGGGTATAGACTCGATAGAATTCTATAGAGGATATAGAAGAATATAGTTAATATGATAATAATGATAGAGACTCCAATTACATCTATATATCCCAGCCTCTTTATAATAACCCTATCAAAACTATTATTAGACACTCTAACAATATAACCAGTAAACCAGAGTATTAAAAGATAAATAAAAATGTTATGATAACGAAGGAGACTATATACTTAAATCTCTTGATTTAATGTATTCCTCAAGTAATTCCTTAGCTCTATCAAACCTTATTCTACCTTCTTCAATCATCCGATTAGCAATCATATCAATTAACTCTCCCTCCGCTCCAGCCATTATAGCTATATTCCTGGCATGAAGCTTCATATGACCCTTTTGAATACCTTCAGTCGCGAGCGCGCGTAAAGCGGCGAAATTCTGTGCTAATCCAACTGCACCCATAATCTCAGCAAGTTCCTTAGCCGTCTTTACACCTAATATCTTCAATGCTATCTTAGCTATAGGATGTACTTTAACAGCCCCTCCGATAATTCCGACGGCCATAGGCATCTCCAACGTACCTATTAAATTACCGTCACCGTCCTTCTCCCATCTAGATAAACTTGTATACCTACCGAACCTAGCTGCATAAGCATGTGCACCAGCCTCTAAAGCCCTATGATCCTGCCCAGTCGCCAATGCAACTGCTATGACACCATTCATAATACCCTTATTATGTGTAGCAGCTCTGTATGGATCAGCCTCTGCAAATGCTGATGCAGCCACTACTCCGTCTACAACCTCCTCACTACCTATATCCTCCTTATAAACCTTTACATACGATCTTACGAGCCTCTTATCAGCTAGATTAGATATTATCCTTAGATAGACCTTACCCCTAGTCAAATCCTCTATAACAGGTCCTAGAGCCTCAACCATGGTATTAACTGCATTTGCACCCATAGCATCCTTAACATCAACTATTAGATGAGTGACGACCATAGGGCCAATCCTACTATCAACTACCCTGACCTCAATATCTTTGGCTCCACCCCCTAAATTAACTAGGATAGGGTCCTGCTCATTAGCAATCTTAAGAAGCTCCTCCCTATACTCGAGAATTAAATGCTTAGCGTAGAATGGATTCCTAACATTAACCAATTGAATCTGCCCTATCATAATCGAGTCAGTTGCATGAGAATGTATACCTCCATCTCTCCTCATAACTTTAGCTGCATTACTAGCTGCAGCGACTACAGAAGATTCTTCGATAACCATAGGCACAAGATAATCCTTGTAATTAATCTTAAAGTTTACCGCAATAGCGAATGGATATGACATACCACCGACTACATTCTCGATCATAGCATCGGCTATCTTAGGATCTAGATTACCGAATTTAAGGAGAAGATTACATTCTTCACTACTCAGCTCTGTATACTCCTTAACGATATTAAGCCTCTCCTCAATAGACTTCTTATAAAACTTCGGTATTCTAGAGTTTAACACGCTCATATCATTAATAATTAGGTAAATACCTTAATAAAATTTAGATAAATATTTAAATCAAGTCATAGGTGTGATAGATCGATCGTTATACTCTTTATTAAACCCATATTCTTAAGGGTATGATAGCCGTATCCCTCCTTAACTATTTTAAATACCTTATCATTATCCAGCGATATTGAAGAACCTAGAAACCTCACTCTATACTTCTTGAATAATTTTATTAAGAGGGTGGTGCTCGGGCCTAGAATCATCTTCATAGGCACATGTCTAGCCTTATCAAGTAGATAACCGATTGTATTATTTGATATTGTAGATCCCGATAACACTAAAATATCTGCATCTATAACTAGATCTTCATAAGACCACCATGGATATATTTCATCTCTATACCTTATATCACCCGGTATGGTATCTAGCGAAGCTTCTATAGCATAGACTCTATACCTCAGTTCCTTTAATTTCCTAACTATAGGAGCTATGAAACCTACTACGATGGCGGTACCTCCATTAGACGGTATCTTATCTAGAGGATCCCCAATATCAAGTTCAACTAAGTCTCTACTATTTACTATTGAATTGATATATGCATGTCCTACATACTTATACGCTGGATTGGGATGCTGGATCAAGTATGTTAAATCATTTGGATCGACCTCGTCAAGCCTATCTAATATATTATCCGGGTCTCTCCAGACCATCTTAACTACAGAGTCGACATGTGCAAATCCTAACCCATAATTCTCATTCTCAATCGCCAGATATTTATCCCCATATACCCATCTACTAACTCTAAACCTAGGGTAATTTTCTATAAAAGCCCTTATAAACTCGTTGATGAACTTGACTCCATTCATAGCTACTCCTTAACTCCCCTTCTCCTCTTCCAGAGTCTAACCCTCATAGTCAAGAGCTTCTCACTCGAGAATATCTTAGATATAATGAATAGCATTATAATAAGCCATATAATAGTTATGACGGAGCCGAATATAAAGTAGCTGTAATCGTTTAGTAACATATGTTCAAAGGCTTTAATCATATACGAATATGGTATAGCATAATATATGTACTTAACTATAAGCGGTAGACTCTCTAAATCAAGCATTGAGCCAGCTAGTATAAGAAGCATTAGAGGCATTGCAAAGGAGCCTGCAAGACTTTCTGCAGCCTTAGTATCCTGAGCGAATACGGCTATACCTAGACCTAAGCTAGCTGTAAATAAGAGCTCGAGGAAGAAGAGTATAGACATGAGTATTATAGCATGTAGTGGGGTATTTAGGATCTCGGTGAATCCATCAACCATACTAAAGAATGTCGAGCCTAATACAATATATAATACGAAACCGACGATATATGAGGCCGTCGCAGATATAGCTACTATACTACTCCCCAAGATCTTACCTAGTATAATAGCCTTCCTATCAATCGGTAGAGTCAATAATATTTCTAGAGTCTTCTGCTCCTTCTCCTCACTTAGGAATACTGTTGATATCTGGAGTATACTTATTATTAGGCCAAATAGTATCCACGGCCATATATATATGTTCATAATATACATGGATAACTGTGGCTGGGGAACTAGTCTACCCCATTCCCTAACATAGACTAGAGTATCGATTCTAAATGGATCATAGATTATGCGAGGGTCAATATTATTTTCAATTAATATCTCACTACCTATATACTTCTTAAACCCCTCTAGTATAGACTGTGGAATCGATACTATACTCATAGTCATGAATGATATACTACCTACATTCACCCTAGACTTCAATACTGGCTGAGAGCCGTTTAATATCGATTCAGAGAAGCCCTTAGGAATTATTATAGCGATTAAATATTCTGTATTATTCAATGAATTCGGATCCGATTCGATGACGTTTAAACCACTCTCTTTTAAATAGTCTGTAAGTAGGTGGCTAAAACTGCTTTTATCTAAGTCGACTACTAATACAGTACCCTTTGATATAGTTTCCTGTGCTGCTGAGAATGAGAATCCGAACATATAACCCATGATCGGGTATATCAAGAGAGGAAATAGAATTGTGAATATGAGGTATCTAGGGTTTCTAAATGTCTCCTTAACCTCCTTAACCAATATGTCTCTAACTCCTCTCATCATCCCCTAACCAACCTCACAAAAGCCTCCTCAAGGTTAGATGCATTAACAGAGTCTATAATCTCAGATGGAGATCCTGACGCCACTATCCTACCCTCGTTAATTAGAGAGATTTTATTACATAGATAATGTACTTCAAGCATATTATGACTCGATAATAATATTGTAACATCCTCCCTAGCCACATTCTTAATAATATCCCTTATAACCGTAGCATGTACGACATCCATACCAGCTGTAGGCTCATCTAATATAGCTAATCTCGGTTTCATCATCAATGCTCTAGCCAGGAGTAGCCTTCTAATCATACCCTTACTATAACTTCCGATCCTGTCATATATTCTATCCCCTAATCCAGAGATCTCGATACCATATTCAACATACTCCCTAAAATTCTCGGGGTCATACATTTTAGCATTCATAGATAGGTATTCGAATCCGGTTAAGTACTTATATCCCCCCGCCTCCTCAGGGAGATAACTTATTATCCTTCTAACACGGTCGGCATCCTTATCAACATCATATCCAAATATCCTAGCTACACCAGATGAGGGCTTAAGTAAAGTAGCTAAGATCCTTAATGTAGTAGATTTTCCAGCTCCATTCGGGCCGATTAAACCATATATATCTCCCTCATCTACATGGAATGTAATGCCCTTTAACGCCATGAAGCTCCCGTAATACTTTACTAAATCCTTTACTTCAACAGCGTACATCTGACACACCGACTCATAGACAGTTAGTTAATTAATATACAATCATTATATTAAGATTATATATCGTTGAATATGAATTAATAGCCGCTACTAACCCATCTTAATATATTATCTAGACTTTTCCTACCCTTAATAAACTGGTCTATAGTATACAACGCGTTCAGTGATATCTTAACTAGAATCTCCTCATGCCCGAGTAACTCCTCTTTATTAAACCTTCCCTTAAGAATAAGTAGGATAGCCCCGACGTATAATCCGATGCTTCTACCCATCTTTCTATATCTATACTTAAAATAATCTCTTATGATAGGTAGGATACTAGCCTCCATCTCAGTTGCTAATACACCCATCTCCTTCAAAGCTTGGAATCGGCTCCTGTTACTAGACTCTAACGGACTATTGTGAAAGCCTTCATAATAATATAGATCATCCTTAGACTGGACTGCGCCTATAAATAAATTCTTGTCTAGAGTATATCCATGCGAATACGCTGAATCTAATAACGATAAATATATTATTGGATCCATTTTAGCGGGATACTCTGGGTATATCACCCTAGCTGAAGTAGATTCGTCTCTAACTACGGAATCAGCTATTACAATAGACCAGCGGTCAATATAGTCTTGTATAGGCCCTGCCGTACCTATTCTAATGACATATCCTAAGTTAGACTTACTAAGTAGCATCTCAAGATACTCGGATAATGTTATAGCCATACTAGACGGTCCTATACCACTTGAGAATCCTGAAACAAGGATCTCTCTATAATATCCCTTCACGATCGTAAAGCCTCTAGGAGCTTCATATACCTTAGGCTCTTCCAGAAACTCTGAGACTAATTTAATTCTCGAAGGTGACCCAGCGGTTAATACATAGCTCGATATATAATCTTCGCTTATATCGAGATGATAAGCCTTCCCATCATCCCATTTAAATATCAATCCCTCATAAAATGGTTCTATCTCCATTGGAACCGCCTCTATACCATTTAATAAATTCATCTATAACCTCACATGCTTTAGATCCGTAGGCCCTATCCACAATAATGATTGTATCGATATAGCTACTTATAATCTGCGTAATATTGATTTTATTAACATATAATAAGCATGATATCAGATAGATGACTCCCGGAGTATATATTATATCCTCAGGACTCACAATTAATATGGCTGCCTTATTATCCATGATTGATATAACATCCTTAAATTCATCCATCAAGTCCTCATAAACATTATACTCCATCACAAGCGTAGCCGTATTCCTGCCCTGTGTAATCTGTATAAATCGCCTTCCACTTAATATACTCAGGATCTTATCGAATACATTTAATAGCGTACTTAACTCGACGGTAACTAGTACTACATCACTAATTAACTGTAGACTACTTCCAGATAATACATTGATACTATCCCTGAGATTATAGTATGTCTCCAACTCTCTAGAATACCTTATTAACGACATTTTTATAGAGTCTATATTCACATCTACATCAAGTAAAGTATCTACATCACCCTTGATCTGACTAGCTAGTTTCGAGTAATTTATAATCCCCATGGATAGACAGGGGATTATATAGGGATATTTACGTACGACGCTCTTGACTGCATTAGAAATATTACCATACTTACGCCTCATATAAGTAGAAATGTATTAAATATAATTAAAATGTTATATTTGAAACATCATCTAATTAAATCTAAGTACCATTCGACCATCGCTGAGTGAATCATCTCGACCGCTATTGAAGCTACAATAACAGCCATTATACGAGCCAGTGTCCTTATAAAGCCTCTACCTAAATATCCTAATACCCTATCTGCATAGTATAAAATTAGATATGTAGTTAAAACAACTAGAAGTGACCCTGATAATACTTCTAGGATACTATATTTTGTAACGAGCAGGATCAATGTCGTGATTGTACCTGGGCCGACTAATAACGGGGTTGCAAGTGGTACTGTAGCAAGTTCTTCACTCTCAACCTGCTTAGCTTTCGGTAGTCCACCCAGCATATCAATTGCAATTGCAAGAAGTAGTATCCCACCACCTATTCTAACTGCTGGTATACTAATCCCAAAGAAATCTAGAATCCATTTACCGCTGACTGTGAATATAAGTATTAGGGCGGTACATACTATCGCTATATGATTAACGACCCTCCTCCTATCTATATGGTCTAATCCCTCCGTCAATCCAATATAGATCGGCACTATACCAAATGGATCCATGATAGCGAATACCTGCATATATATTGCAAAAATATTTAATATCAATTCCAGAGGATGCATATAAAAAGATTATAGACTATAGATTAAATAACGCTATAAAATGACTATAATCCCTTATGCTCTATAGCCTCGATCCTCTCACTAATCCTCCTAGTCTCCTCCCTAATCTTCTCAAGCTCCTCCCTCAACTTCTTATACTCAATACCCTTCTCCATAGCCTCAGTGATCTTCCTCTTAACTA
>DQXH01000058.1 GCA_011043415.1 Thermoprotei archaeon
ATGGGTGTGACTATGACAGGAGCAAAATATAGAAATGTTCAGGAGCTTATAAAGCTTGCCCATGATCTAAATGAATGGACTAGATTTGTTTTGATACCCATGAGAGGACATTATAATGTCACTGGGGGTAATGAAGTTATGTTATGGATAAGCGGTTATCCATATGCAATTGACTACATGAGAGGCTTTCCTAAAATGGTACCTGGAGTAACTACGTCGACAGATGCTTTGTTAAATAGAGACGTCGATGCCGCTCTTATAATCGCTAGCGATCCAGTGGCGCATTTTCCTAGGAAGGCTGTTGAATATTTATCTGAAATTCCTGTAATTGTTATAGACCCGAAATGGAGCTTAACTGCGCTAATAGCAGATGTTGTAATACCCTCTGGAATTACAGGTATAGAATGTAGTGGTACTGCATATAGAATGGATTCAGTACCATTATATCTTAAAAAGATAGTTGATCCACCTCCAGGAGTATTATGTGATACTGAAATTCTCAAGTTAATTCTTAAAAAGATAATTAAAGTAAAGAAAGGAGGCATTGAATATGGAGATATTAATTAGGAATGGAATCGTATATGATCCTCTTAATAAAATTAATGGTGAGGTTTTAGATATTGGTGTTAAGAACGGCAGGATTGTAGATCCATCGAAATTAAGTAAAGATGCATTAGTCATAGATGCTAGTAATAAAGTTGTGATGCCGGGTGCAATAGATGTACATTCACATATAGCAGGTCCTAAGGTATCCGTAGGGAGACTTATAATGCCGCAGGATCACTATATGACTAATATTCCTGGAGATAGAGTGGTTGTAAGGGCTCAGACTGGTAAGGCGGTGCCTAATGTATTTAAAATCGGATATGCATATGCTCAGATGGGTTATACATTAGTTGTTGAGCCAGCTACACCAGCATTGGAGACGAGGCATACACATGAAGAGCTTAATGCTATACCTATGTTAGATAAATTAGCTCTCTTATTAGTTGACTCAAATTGGCTTGTTCTAGATTATATATATAATGAAGATATTGAGAGGTTGTCAGCTTACTTTGCATGGTTATTATATGCTACAAAAGCATACGGATTAAAACTCGTAGATCCAGGTTCGGATTATGCGTGGATATATGGTGAAGAAAGTCTAGATTTAGATGATCCCATGCCTAAGTATGGCATCACACCCCGTGATATAATTTATTCTCTCGGGTTATCAGCAAATAAACTAAATCTTCCTCACAAAATACACGTACATTGCAATAGACTAGGCTATCCCGGGAATTATATTACAACTATAAATACTATGAAGTTAGGTGGGAAGATAGGGGGAGAACATGCTCTTCATGTAACTCACACTCAATTCACGGGATATGCTGGTGACTCCTGGTACAATTTAAGGAGTGGCTCAGAGGAGATTATTAAAGAATTTAATAGAAATAGAAGAGTCACTATAGATATTGGGCAAGTTATTCTAAATTATACTGCAGTTACAATGACTGCAGACGCTCCCTTTGAAAATATATTATATCATTTAACTAAATGGAAATGGAGTTTTGGGGATGTTGAGGCTGAAACAGCTAGCGGCATAGTCCCATATAGATATAGAAGGAAAAATTATGTAAATACCATACAATGGGTAATAGGATTGGAGCTTATGCTTCTTGCTAGAGATGTGTGGAGAATATTTATGACTACAGACCATCCTAACGCGGGTCCATTTACATCGTATCCGAAGATTATTGCATGGCTTATGAGTAGGAAAGCTAGAGACGATGAGATGTCTAAAGTTAATAGACGAGGATTATCTAGATCAGTACTACCATCTATAGATAGAGAATATACATTATATGAAATAGCAATTGTAACTAGGGCATCGCCAGCTAAATTGCTTGGATTAGATAGTGAAAGAGGACACTTAGGAATAGGTGCGAGAGCCGATATAGCAATATATAATTTAAATCCATATACTGAATCTTTCGACAGAGATTATGAGAAGATATTAAAGGCATTTAGGTATGCATCATATGTAATTAAAGATGGTGAGATAGTCGTTAGAGATGGAAGAATAATTAAAACGGTATATGGGTCGACATATTATTTAAAGCCTGAGATCCCGAATGATATAGCGAAGGATGTATATAAAGATGTTAGAGAGAAATTTAAAAAATATTATTCGATAAACCCAGAAAATTATTTCATAAATAAGAGTGAGATAAGGAATCCTATTGAAGTAAGTTTCTATACGGATATAAGGTGATAACATGTATACATGTAAATATTATTTAAATATGAAGATAGAGTATTTGAATGCCCCTCTAGATCTGAGAAATGTAAGACCTAGTAACTTTATAAATAAAGATTTGTCTAGGATAAGAGATATAATTATATGGATTGGGAATAAAAAGGCTAGACTTGGAGATATATTTGATATTGATAAAGAAAATTCATGTAACGACCTTAATGAGATTGAGATAAATATTTCTGGAAAAGCCACTAACAAGATATATTATCTAGGTTTTAAAATGCGTGGCGGGGCTATCATAGTTCATGGTGATATCGGGCCATTCTTGGGATATAAGATGAATAATGGTGTAATAAAAGTCTATGGATCTGCAAGGAGCTGGATAGGGGCTAAAATGAAAGGAGGGTATATAGAAGTATTTGGGGATTCTGGAGATTTTATAGGAAGTAAGTTGCCCGGTGAGAAAAGTGGTAAAGGTATGAAAGGAGGATATATTATAATACATGGCAATGCAGGGGCTAATGTAGGTAATGGGATGAGCGATGGTACTATAATAATAGATGGAGATTCAGGGAATCTCACTGGTGTAAATATGGTTGGAGGGTCCATACTTGTTAGAGGAGGATCTGGAAGGTTTACGGGAGCTAGGATGTTAGGAGGAAAGATAGTTATAAATGGTTCTATAGACGGGATATTACCAAGTTTTTATATCGATGAAATCGTAGATAAAGTAAAATTTAAAAAGGAGGTATTTAAGAATAGGTATTTCTTATTTACTGGTGATGTGCTGGTTAATGGAGTAGGAAGACTATATATTTCATATAAAAATAATGTAGAGCTTCTTAAGCAATATGAGCCTCTTATTAAGGAGGTTACATTATGATAAATATAAATAGATTAGCTTATGAAATTGCGTCTCAGATGATCTCCAGCCCCTCCACATATAATATTAATATATGTAGCATCGGCGGCTCTACAGTTTTAGATCTTGGAGTGAAAGCCTTGGGAGGCGTATCTGCTGGAGTGGAGCTATCGAAGATTTGTCTAGGAGGATTGGGGGATGTAAAGCTATCGCTAAGAAGATATGGCGACCTTATGCTTCCCGTTGTAGAGTTATATACAGATCATCCGTTGAAAGCATGTATAGCATCTCAATTAGCAGGATGGAAGATCAAAGTAGGTAATTTTTTTGGAATGGGCAGTGGGCCTGCAAGGATATTAGCAAGAAAACCGCCTGAGATATACGATTATCTAGGTTATAGTGAGGACTCGGATTTAGCGATACTAGCAATAGAAACTAATAAGATGCCTAGCGAAGATGTTATAGAATATGTTTCTAAAGAGACTGAGATTGAATCTAGCAGCATCTATATTTTAATAGCCTCTACAGATAGTATTGCAGGTTCAATTCAAGTGAGTGCTAGAGTTGTAGAAACAGCAATATATAAACTCTATGTACTAGGTTATGATATTAAAAATATAGTGGCTGGATATGGGTTATGTCCGATATCACCTATATATCCAGATCCTTTAATAATGATAGGAAAGACTAATGATATGCTTCTTTATGGCGGCGAGGTGGTGCTTTATATTGCAGATGACGATTCTAAGATTCAAGAATACATCAACTTAGTTCCATCTAGCTCTTCAAAGGATTATGGCGTATTAATTACCGAGAAGATTAAGGAGATTGGTCCTGAATTTCTGTATAAAGTAGATTCTAAACTATTTGCACCAGCATCAATAACCGTTAATAACTTGATGACTGGAAGTGTATTTAAAGCTGGAGATGTCAATTTAACACTCTTAAGAAAGGCGATTTTATATCCTTCTAAATAAATAGATCATAAAATAGTTTTAAAGCCGAATATAGTAAAGAAGTTGTTAGTCAGGAAAGGAAATACATAAATTAATTAGTTAAAATACTGATATATACTCTCTATTAGAGTCATGATAGGGGTTCTATGTATGCATATGCAGAGTCTTTAAAACATACGTTGATTGAATCTATATTATCTTTTAAGCTTCTTAATTACATATTTCACTATAGATCCTGTAATATCTATATTGCTAACTGACTGAAGCCCTCTCCACGATGGTTGACTATTTACTTCAAGGACATACGGTGATCCTTTATGGATTAAAATATCTACACCAGCAATATCGCACATAAGTATCTTAGCTGACTTTATAGCAAGTTCCTTAATATCCTCCGGTAGTTCTATATATATTGGTTTCCCACCACGTGCAATATTAGTTTTCCATGATCTAGGATTAACTCGATACATTGCTGAAACTACGTTATCATCTATCACAAATGCTCTTATATCTTTATAACCATGCTCCAAATACCTCTGTACATATAATATATTTCTATTATATGCTAAACTTGCTAATATCCTCCATGCAACATCCTTATCAGATACTCTCGTTGAGCCTAATCCTCTCGAACCAAAAAGTGGTTTAATAACTAGATCGTCACCAAGCTCCTCCAACATAGTATATATAAGATTTGGATTTTCTGATATGAGTGTATCCGGCGTCGGTATCCCATGCTTAGATAGAATATATATGCTACGAAACTTGTCTATAGCTCTTTCAATGGCCTCAGGTCTATTAATAACTAGAACATCATTTTCCTGAAGGATGTATAATATGTCAAGCCTATATATGGCTTCATCCAAGCTAGATCTACCTATAGGTCTTACAATAACTGCATCTACATCATTTAAAAGATTATATCTTTTAGTATATATGTGTGTTTTTCCTTCTGAAACATATGAAATTATATCATTATATCTAAAAATATAAGGTGTATATCCATATCTTTCAATAGCATGATATAGTTGTCTAGTCGCCCATCCTCTTCGATTTCTAGTTAATACACCTATAATCATTATCCATGAACGAGAATCATATTAACTTTCTTAAATTTTTTGGAATCCTGACAACTACTGCTGGATAGTGTCTTATCCTAGCCAAGTCAAGCCACTTAATATGTTTATTGAGATTGATACCTAGGTTTTTATACATTTCGATTAAATTTCTACCAGCCCCATATCCCATAGCGCTATTTCCTATCTTTGCTAATCTCAAGATCTTGTCAAGTCCAATCCATATTCCTTTATAAGATACTGGGGTAGGATACTCTTTAAAAAATTTTCTAAAGCACTTACCTATTAAATATGCATATCCTCCTAAATCTATTATACCTTTGACTTTAGAGGGTCGTGTAGATAATGCTATAGATTTAAGACTAATGGGTCTAAAGCATTTATCAGTATCTACAATAAGGAGGTTCAAGCTTTTATGTAATATACTAGATAGTTCAAAATATATCTCTGTTACAATATCGTTTATCTCCTTAATTGGAATCGATACATATTCATATGGAAGATTTGTAGTATCTATACCTGCTTCTGATATAGGTTTTATAAAATGTTTAAACCCTCCTATTCTCAACGCAAGCTTCTTGTGTCTAGCTAGCTTAACTATGTTATATTTACATAAAATTTTGAGAATATCCTCTGAAAATACTTTGCCAAATATCCTGCACCAGAATATCCTTGAAACCACATATGTAGGGATTACAAATGTTTTTACGGATGTTATGCTCGATTCATCATATATATATCCATATGCTGTTGAAAGCGCTTTATCGGATATTATTATAAAATCTCCATCTAAAATTCTATCTCCATATCTTTTTACTATAGACTTTACTACATCAGTACCTGGGTACCAGTATTTAAATGGCTTTCTATATATTATGACTTTGATACTCATTATATCTAACTATCCTTAAATAATCTGAGTAAGACTCACCAAGGAGTAGTCGATACTGTATAACTTCATCATCTCTATATACCTCCTCTAATTTCCCTTCAGCCTCGATACACTCTCCTTTAAATGCTGAATATGTATATCTGCCTCTAAATGATACAACATAAAATGGTTTTTTAAGGTCTATCTCATAACTAGGGTTAGATGATAATACCTCAACTCTATATTTACATGGAGTATATATAGATTCACTATCATCAGTTACATATGCTGTGATATGTAATCTACCTAGGTTATGATATTTTAAATAACCATATTTATGATATTTTTCAAGGCTTCTAAGAAACCTAATATAAAACTCTTTATTATGGAATATTCCTTGGAATGGTTTCCTGCTTTCTATATATTTAAACTCTTCAAATGATATTTTATAGGCTTTTCTAAATCTATAAAGGCTATGGAGCTCATCTAATGAGTATCTTCTTATAACACTATCTTCATACATTTCATACAAACCTTTAATAACTGCTTTACTAGTTTCATCACCATATATAATTAGATCTATATCGCTGTCAGGCCTATATAAATCAACCATGTAGGACCCGCTTAAACCGATATTGTCGTAACTGATTCCCGAATATTCTATTATATAGTTTACTAGACTAATTATATCTGATAATACTCTATTTAAAGACCTACTCTCTGAAAGTAGCTTAAGCAAAGTTTCTCTAGGATTGTAATGTCTTAATAGATCTTCGACAGGTATCTCAGGGATATTAGTGTCGAATATAGGGTCATATACTATATATTTTTTAAGCCTCTTCCTCAAAAATTCATATCTTTCATTCAAGTCGTATATTTTTCTATATCTTATATTACCACGTCTTCTATCTCCTTTCGGATCAGGAATATACCTAGGATAAGCTACTACTTTATTAGGGGGGTGTTCAAATCCTTTTACATCATAAATTATTCCATTATAATCCTCTATAAAATCTCCTTCTAAGTATATCATGTTACTTTTTGACATATATGTCGAATGACCCTGATCTAAAGCCTTCTAAATCGAGTGTGATGTAATTAAATCCAAGTTCATGGAACTTCAATCTTATAAGATCCTTATGCTTCAGTATATCTGTGAATGAATCTAGAGGGACTTCAATCCTTACTAAGTTTCCATGTAAACGTACTCGAATAGGTTTTAAACCGATTAAATTTCTAATATAGTCTTCAGCTATATCAATTTTCTTTAACTTTTCAGGTGTTAACTCCTCATTATACATCACCCTAGTGGCCAAGCATGAGTCAGGAGGATAATTGTATGTAGGAATTTTAAAGTAGGATGCCAGTTTCCTAGTAATATCTTTCGAAATCTTTAAATCAATATACGGTGTTTTTACATACTCTTTCATCTCTTCTATAGCCTTAAGACCTGGTCTATATACAGATAAATCTGAAAATGTTGTACCGTCTAATATAGCATCCAATTTCTCCCTCAGCAATATTTCTTCTAATACTTTAAACCTATATTTCTTACATATATAGCAACGGTTGATAGGGTTCCTCGTAAATTCTTTTATGGCAAATTCATTTGACTTTACTATAATATGTTTAATTCCTATATATTTCGCTACTTTTTTAGATGCTTCTAACAAATATCTGGGTGTCAATTGAGAGTCGAATGTAACTGCTCTTGATTTATCCTTAAATTTCTTATATGCTAATAAAGCTAGTACACTACTATCCACCCCTCCTGATAAGGGGACCAACACTCCATTTTTAAATCTATCCATATATTTCAATAGACTATCGATAATTTCGTTAATGTCATACCCGCTCAATTCTTTTCCTAACATCTTCATAAATAATCTCCCTGACTATTCTAAGGGGCTTTTTAAGTTTTTTAGATATATATACTAAATCTGAATACTCCGGCTTCACTCTAATAACTCTACCAAGATTATCTTTAGCTACTTTAATATTAACCTTATATTGTTTTCCAGATAACACTACATTATATGGTATAATCTCTCTTTTAAGAATTATTCTATTGACAGGGTATACCCTAACTCCAAGTGTCCCTGTTTCATCAAATAATATTTTAACAAGGTTAATGTAATTATCTTCATCACATAATACCTTAATTATCTTACCTGGTCTACTCTTTTTTGTAGTTACTGGTATTATAGAGACGTCTCTTGCCCCCTCATTATATAGTTTCTCAAGTGTATATCCGATTGTTTCATCATCTAAATCATCGATATTAGTCTCTAAGACATAGACTTTATCATGCAAAAAAGGGATCTCATCATCCTCCCCATAGACTATTCTAATGATATTCGGTACCGACTTAAATTCTTTCATGCCTCCTCCATATCCCACTTTTAAGGGTTTTATTAACGGGGGGTACCTTAATACTTTCTCAACGATATTCACTAGCAAAGCAACTCCAGTAGGAGTAGCAAGTTCATCGTATACAGGCCCTCCAATGAACGGATAATTATATTTAGATAGTATCTCTAATGTAGCTGGCGCCGGGACAGATACTCTTCCATGCCTCATTTCAACATATCCTCCTCCAACTGCTACTGGAGATCCATATACCTTTATATCCTTCTTAAATACTCCTAGTTTATCAAGCGCATATGATACACCAGCTATATCTAATATAGTATCTGTAGATCCGATTTCATGTAAGTGTACTTCATCCATAGATTTCCCATGGATTCTCGATTCTGCCCATAAAAGAGTTTCCACCACCTTCTTCGCATATTCTAATGCCTTATCGGATAAAGACAATTTACTACCACTTTTTAGTACAGCATTGATAACATCTTTACCATCTCTCTTATGTGCATGTTCCTCTTCAAGAGCTAATTTAATTTCTTTACATCTAAATTTATTCTTAAATCCATCTACAGCATCTACATCTAATTTCTTACACCATGGTGTGGATTCGCATACAGCATCAGCCAATACTTTCATATCGATATCGACGATATCTGACATAGCTGCAAGAAACATATCTCCAGCTATCCCTGCCTGTGTAGAATCTATATATAATATTTTAGATGATCCTATTTTCATAAATATAATTATTTTTTATTCCATTAATAAATAAAAGAAATAATGTTTTTTCTTCTATATCAGTTCTAGTTCATTCTTAGAAAGATAATTTTCTTAAATAATTCCCCTGCAAAAACACTAAAAAATTATTATATTAATTTAAATATAACACTCCTATATCATAGAAGGAGTATATCTGCACTCTATTTTAATAAACTATTATGTAATTAAAAAGAAGACATTTTACATGCAAGTGCTTTATAAAAAGATGATTGTGGGTTTATTTAGGTTTGTAGAATGGATGCTCAACTTTATCCTTCTTCTCTAAAATTTCGTCTACCTTAGGCTCGAGGTTCATTGCTCTTTTAATAGCGAGTTTAACCGCCTCATAGTTATATTTAAATACTTTATCGGGGTCTGACGCCTTTGGATGTATAAATAATCCACATATAATTACTAAGTCATCAACCTTATCTTTTGGGATGATACCTTCCTCCACGGAATCTGCTACCGCCTTAGCAATGGCATATTGTGC
>DQXH01000115.1 GCA_011043415.1 Thermoprotei archaeon
ACAAATAGGCTCAAAGAGGAGATAAAAACCCCCTACTCCCTTTTTATAACCCATTTCCTAAACAAAAATATATTTTTAATGGGCCCGCCGGGATTTGAACCCGGGATCTCCGGCTCCGCAGGCCGGCGCCCTATCCTGGCTAGGCTACGGGCCCCCATTAAAAAATTGTATCTAGATATTTAACTTCTTTTTAATAGTCTCTACAACCTTATTTACACCAATATCTGCTATTAATGGCCCTAGACGTGGCCCGTATTCCCTTCCAGATATTATAATATATAGTGTCTTAAAGAATTCCTTGATCGGAATATTATATTCCCGTGCAGTCTTAAATATTACACTTTGGATCTCCTCACCATCGCTGAGGTCATTAATTTCTTCTATAAATTTCTTGAGGGCCTCCTGGTAAACAGGCTCTAACTCGATTTCAGCTTCATATAGCGGAGGTTTACCTACTTCACGGACCCAGTTTACGGCATACTCAATCAACTCCTCTACATCATCCGGCTTATATTTATAGCCGTATTTATCAAGCCTCTTAAGTATAAACTCCCTCTCCTTCCCCTCAGGAGCTACTTCAGCTAAGCTTAATATAACTTCATAGGGCACTACTACAGGTGGGACTGGACCTAGTTTATAAGTATATTCGATTAACCCCCTCATCCTAGCTAGTTTCATAGGGTTCTCAATCTTTATTTTCCCATGATATACGTCTCTGTAGTAGTCTAATTCCCTCATCATATATACTATAGTCTCTAGCTTAACTCTCCTAGTCCCTATGAATCTCTTGAGTAGGAACAGGATTAGGCTCTCGGGAGAGCCGTATCTATACCAGACTTGGGGTGTAAATACGTTTCCACGTGACTTAGTAATCTTCCTACCAGCCTCATCTAGGAACATCTCATATCTAATATGATATGGAGGTTCAAACCCCAGAATCTCCCTTGAAACCCTATCATTCACCCTAACAGAATCTGCAATATCCTTTCCATATGCCTCAAATCTAATATCCAACGCTCTCCACCTGGCTGCAAACTCAACTTTCCACACCAGCTTACCCTTGTCACTATCTATTTTAACCCACCCCTCATGCCCACATCCATCATACCACCTACCCTTTATCTCAGCTCCTACACACTCATATTTAACCATTTTCCTCTTCGGATCGTATTCAGTCACTACAGTCGTGTATATCCTGCCGCATTTTTCACAGACCACGTAATATGGAAGGATGTTAAGATACTTCTCCTGACCAGTCTCCTCATAAATGATCTCCCCAGCCTTATCAGCATTCCTCAGTATCTCATCGATTTCCTTAACAAGCATACCCTTTCTATACACTTCCCTAGCTGAGTAATGTACATACTCAATTCCGGCCATATCAAGACTCTCCCTTAATAGTGATGACATATGCTCACCATAGCTGGAGTGGCACTCAAATGGATCTGGTATCATTGATACGGGCATTAGTAAGTAGTCTTCAAGCCATTTAGGAAGACCTTGCGGTACACTACGTAATCCATCCATATCATCTGAAAATGCTATTGAAACACTATTATATCCCATATCCCTTAATGCCAATGTAACTACATATGCCCTAACAGCATCCGCCATACTACCTACATGTGGGATCCCAGACGCCCCCAATCCACTTTCAGTCTTAATGATACTTAGGTCCCTACCTAATTTCTTCTCCCTATTTATAATTTCATATGCCACTTTATCTATCCAAGTCCCCCTATTTATGATCTCGATATCCCCCATCCTATAGACACCTTATCATAAATAACTTAAAATAGATAGTTATAATTATTCTTCATCTTTGATGTGATTAAATTTACTCTATACCTGTTACTCAATCTCCTCTAAAATTGATAATGCAGTATTTAATGCAGCTAATTTACTAGTATATTCATCGCTTGACCCTGCAATCAATATTAAGTCACCATCTTCGACGCCCTTTCTCAATAAATAGCTATTTAATTCATCATCGTATGTGGATAATGGTTCACCTGATTCTGGGAAAATAATTTTTGAATCTATTTTATATAATATTAATCCAGCACTGCCACCGAATCTAATTATCGTATCTCTAATTAGAACTGCATTAGGTACTCTATTATATTTTTTTAATAATATTGCATAGCAATATCTCGATATATCCTTAGTAGGTATATATCCTATGTCAACTAACTTATGTGACAAATAATTAAATAGTTTATTTCCATACTCTGTTAATATATGTCCTCCTCTCAATGGCTTCAATATATTTAATTCTTTAAGCTTCCTCTGCAGAGTCTTCGCCTTAGCCTCAGATATCCTTAGATTTGTAATCATAATATACCTACTTACACCCTCCTTTAATGCAGCTAGTTTCAGGGTTAGATATATATGTGCTGGGGTAATATCTAACCTACCTTTAACTATATTGAATCTCTGAATAAAATCCCTCCATATATTCATCTAAGATAGATTATTAAATTAATACTCTAATATGCTTTTGCAAGATAAACTATTTTACTTGTTTCTTTACCACACATAATACACTCTCCATTAAATCCATCTTCACTGACGCCACTACCCCTTACTTCGAAGCCTCCGGTCTCATTTTTAATCCTCTCTGCACATTCTTCATTCCCACAGAAATGTACCTTGAATATTGAGAATCCTTCTTCACTATATTTCTTCAGCTCATCTAAATTAGACACATATTTAATTGTATTCTTAATCTTATCCTCAGCCTTCCTCCTTAAATTTTCAGTTATATCTACTCTCAACCTCTCAATTTTATTAAACAGATCCTCTCGAGGTATCGTGACCCTCATTCTAAGGTCTCTCCTAAATAACGTAACTCTTCTATTATCCACCTCAAATGGCCCTACCTCTATCCTAATTGGGATCCCCCTCATATCATAATAATAATATTTCTCACCCGGAGTCTTCTCACTCTTATCCACCTTTACTTTATAACCCTTGTCTATTAATTCCCTTTGTATATCGTCGCAGTATTCAAATATCTTATTTAAGTCATATCCCGTTTTTGGAATCGGTATTATAATAATTTGAAGTGGAGCTATGTCGAACGGGAGGACCATTCCATAGCTATCTCCATGTATCATTATGAGGGATGCTAATATCCTTGATAAACCTATCCCATAGCATGTCTGATGCCCATATCTATATTTACCATCAACGTCATGGAACTTAATATCAAATACTTTAGAGAATTTAGTACCTAGATAGTGCGTGGTCCCTATTTGTAAAACTCTTCCATCAGGCATTAATGTATCAAATGCAAATGTATCCTCGGCTCCAGGGAACTTATCGAATTCCTCTCTCTTAACATGTATAAAGGGTATCCCAAGCTTCTCATATGACACCCTCTTAAATATATCCGCATCCTCCAGGGTCTGCTTATAAGCCTCCTCCCTACTCCTAAACACGTTATGAGCCTCTATCCAGAGGAACTCTCTACCCCGTAATAATGGTCTGGTAGCTTTCGTCTCATATCTATAAACCGCTACAGTCTGATACGCTTTAAGCGGTAGATCCTTATAACTCTTTATCCATAACGAGTATATCGGGTACATAGCGGTCTCGCTAGTAGGTCGTAATGCAAGTTTCTCCTCGAGCTTACTATATCCTGCATGAGTTATCCAGAATACCTGCCCAGCGAAACCCTTTACATGCTCCTCCTCCTTCCTCAAGTTAGACTCTGGAATCACGACTGGGAATAGGACTGGTCTATGACCTGTTTTCTCGAGTTCTGACTCGAATAACCTAATTATATTCTTCATTATCTCCATTCCATAAGGCATATATACGATAAATCCTTTCACACCATACCTGATATCGACGATCTCAGCCTTCTCCAAAACCATCGAGTACCATTCGCTTAAATTCTTCTCCTTATCAGGGAGGCTCTCCTCAATATCCCTCTCCGTCACTATCTCACCTAGTATCGCATTATATAATTATAATATAGTAATTAAAAATATTCTTATCTAAGACTCTTAGTGGAGGTGGGTATCTATAAATACTATTGAGATAGACTATAACCTAGTTAAGTCACTGAATCCAAAGATAGAGCCATCTCCAAACTTTGGAGACAATGGGAGGCTATTAATAATCGGAGGAAGTAAGATCCAAGTATCACCACTCATACTATCTCTAAGGACCGCGGAATACTGTGGCCTTGACTCTATATATGTAGCTGCTCCAGAGAAGATCATTAATCGAATAGCATTTATATCCCCATACACAACTATAATCCCCCTATCCGATCTCAAGATTACACATGGAATCGTTAGGAAGATTCTTAGATTAATTGAAAGGAGGAAGATTGTTATAGATACTGTACTGATTGGACCAGGTTTAACAGGAATCGGGAAGGAGATCGCTGCATTGATATACAATCTTAGTAAAATGGATATTAATGTTGTAATTGACTCTGGAGCTATATATCCCGAGACTGTAAAGCTAGTTAAATTTAAGAATGTTATATATGCTCCTAAAGTAGGTGAATTGAGGATTATATTAGGTGAAGAATATAGTAGGGATGTTATAAGTAGCTTAAGTAAATATAAATCAGATTATGTGATTCTCGTTAAGGATTATATGCAATATATAGTTTACAATGGGTCGGAGGCATATGTAATTAAATCTGATAAATATACAGTTACTAAACATGGCCTCTTCTACATCTTAACCGGATTATTATCTGGATTATATGCAATATATAAGGATCCCGTTAAATCCGCTATCATTAGCGTCTATCTAGTAGTGAAAACATATGAAAACATATTTGAAAAATATCGTTTACATTATACACTAGATGAGTATATTATGGAGCTCAGGAGTAGTTTAAAGAAAATTATATGGGAGGGATCAACTGATTAATTTCTTAAAACGCTGTGCATCATCATACATATATACGTTGTTAAACATTACATAAATCATTTTACTGGTATTGATATGCTTATTAACTAAGTTATATAGATTCTTGAGGTCTTCATCAGTGTATTGATATTTATATCCCCCTATTCCATGTAGCCTTAAGTATATCAAGTCTCCCCCTACGTCGACTATATTATTCTTAAATGGGTCTGTACAGAAGGTCAATTCCATATCTCTAAATAATTTATATACATCCTCCTTAAACCAACTAGAGTGTCTAGGCTCGATAATCAATTTCTTACCGCTCCCCCTCATATACTCAAGAGTCTTAATGATATCATCATGATGTGAATCCCAATCTAGAGAAGGCGGTAGCTGTACAATAATTTTATCTGCATCTAGTGAATCAGCGGCCTCCAAGGTCTGTTCCCAAGCCCACTTAACTTCTTCAGTATACTTTAGTAACCCATAATTATCCTTACTCCCCTTCAACTCACCCTTATACCTCTTCCAAGTAGGGCTTTTCATAGGATGTGTAACCCCTTGCCATGCCTTGATTGTAAATTCGAATCCCTGAGGGGCCTCATCCCTCCACTTTCTAAACGTATTAACACCCCTCGGATCATAAAATGTCTTCTGGACTTCAACAACTTCAAATTCATTATAATAAACACTCTTCTTAACTGGGAAACCACAGCAGCCTATCTTAATCATACTCAACAAAATTATCTGTATCCCATGTGAAATAATTTTTCTTCTTTGATAGGAAACATTTATTTATAGGATATTTTATCCTATAATAATATATGAAATTATCTCTAGCAATTAGTCTTACAGGAGTTTTAACTGCATTAAATATCGTTGGTAGAATATCGTTAGTGATTCTTCCTAATATCTCGCCTGTGGCTCCTCTAACTCTATTAGCGGGTTATCTAGGTGGCTCATACGTCGGTTTTCTAGTAGGTTTCATGAGTATGTTTATAAGTGATATTTATATTGGGCCTGGGCCCTGGACCCTAATCACGAGTTTAGGGATGGGTTTAGTAGGTGTTTTAGGCGGTTTAATTAGGAGGCTTCAACTGGACTATACTTTAACACTTGTAATAAGCTTTATTATAGTATTATTCTATGACGTATTCACAAGCATTATCCTGATGTATCCATTTGGGGTCCCTCCATATATAGCTGTGATCAATTTATTTATACCCGCCATACAATATGGGATCCCATATCCAATGGGGCTGATGCATGAATATACTTCCTCAGTATTATTTGTAGGTGTGTTGCGGACTCTTAGGAGATACTTGGGTGAGTTGATATGAATAGGATTTATAAAGTCCTTATAATCTCGCTATTAATATGGGCTACAGTATCTACGACACTATTCTCATACTACTATATACAATATACGAATCTACAAATTCAGTTGAACGTAGTTGAAAATAGGATTATACGGTATAAGAAGGCATTAGATGCAATTAATGAGACTCTACATACCCTAAATAGTTCATATATCGTTCTCCTCTCGAATTATGAGGATCTATTGACTAGATTCCATAATATTCTGAATAAGTCTGTAGCCATACTTGTTATCGACTATGGTAAGGGGCATCGCGAGATTTATAAGATCGAATTTATTTCTGGGGTTAATGACACTGCATTTGAGATACTTAAATCTGTTGTAGGGGATATCAAATACAAATATTATGAGGCTTATGACGATGTATTCATAGAATGTATAAATGGGGTCTGTAATCACCAGGTTAGTGAAAACAGTGGGTATTACTGGATGCTATATATAAACTTCGAGCTCTCGCCATATGGTGCTATGCATACAATAATTCATGATGGCGATATAGTAATATGGAATTATACTCTCGTGTCATGGTAGAATTAGAATTAAATATTACTCTAAGTATTAATCCTAATTAAGGAGTATCCCATATATATAGCTGGTGGATATTAAATGCCTGTAAAAAGGAAGAGTAGGGGACGTAGAAAGGGTAAGGGTAAGAAGGGTCGAGAAAACTATGTATACTGCTCCAACTGCGGAGCAAGGATTCCAAGGGATAAGGCTATTCGCGTTGTTAGATGGTCTTCACTCGTGGATCCGCAGTTGGAGAAGGAGCTTAAGAAGCAGGGCGCCGTAATACTTAGGAAGCCTATCGTAAAATACTACTGTGTATCATGTGCAGTCCACTACGGAATAGTTAAGATAGGCGGATATGCTGAGAGAATGGCTAGGGAGGAGTACTAGTTTTTAGGATAAAAAAGAATTTTATATTAGGTTTTTACCTAATATTTAGTTGATGTATGAGGCTGTTGATATAATCAATAGTATAAAAAGAAGGATATATGGTGATATACTGACATCGAATAATGTGGCTGGTGCTTTACGTAAATGGAGGAATATATTTAAAGTTTCTCAAGTTGAATTGGCTAGGGTGATGGGTGTATCATCATCTGTAGTCTCTGAATATGAGAATGATCCAAATAAATCCCCTGGAACACGTTTTCTAAGGAGGTATGTCGAGTCTTTAATCGAGATTGATATGCGTAGAGGAGGAAAAATAATATCTATGCTTAATAATATTGATATAGAGTATACTGGTCTAAAAGCGATCCTAAGAATTAAAGATTTTACTAAACAGATCCCAGTTAAAAAATTTATTAAGGTTCTAGATGCCGATGTATTAACGGGCTCTGAATATGTCGATAAAACATATTTATATGGATATACCGTTATCGATGGAATTGCCGCCATATTGTCGATGAGCGGCGAGTCATACTATAGGATATTCGGTAGGACTACTGAGAGGGCGTTGATATTCATCAATATATCTACAGGTAGATCGCCTATGGTTGCCGTAAGAGTGTATCCGTTAAAGCCTAGGATGGTTGTACTACATGGGCCTAAGAAGGTTGATAACTTGGCCATTAGGATAGCTGAGCGTGAACATGTAATATTAGCGTTATCAAGATATAAAAATACTGAGGATTTATTAAAGATACTCGTGGATGAGATCGATAATAAGTATTCATAGTTATAAAAAGTTTAATAAAAAGGACATATGTATATTGACTAATTTAAGTGGGTTGGATATAATGTGTGCAGTGATGCAGTTATCCAGTGAAGTCATCGATTTATCAGTGAGGTTCCTGGTACTCCTGTTAATTTCAATATTTACATATAGGAAGAAGTACCTGGATGGTAAAGGTGTGTTTGCAGCGTTTATAATAGGTGTATTAATCATTTATACTGGTGGATGGGTATTCTTCATATTACTCTTCATATTTATGATCGTAGGTAGTATACTAACTAAGATTGTTCGTAAGAAGTCTGTCGACTGGGTGTCATACTTTAATAGTAATGGATTGAGGAGTTGGAAGAATGTACTTGCTAATGGATTCTGGCCCATGTACTCAGCTATAATATACTCCATATATCCGGATACCCACAAAATGTATGCTATGTTCTTCTTCTTAGGTTCACTGACCTCGATGATGAGTGATACTGTATCGACTGAAGTGGGAATGTATTTAGGAGGCGCGCCTGTATTGATAACTAATCCTAAGGTGCATGTGCCAAAAGGATTTTCAGGTGGGGTTACTCTAATCGGTTTATTAGGTGGGCTTATGTCTGCCATACTATTCTCATATTTATCTGCAATTTTATTTGGTCTATCCTCTATCTATGATGTTTATACACTAATCTTAGCGGGCTTTATAGGGAGTATAATAGACAGTATATTAGGCGCTACTGTACAGGCTAAATATAGATGTAAATTATGTGGTAGCGTTATAGAGACCCGATACCACTGTGGTGAGGAGGCTGAACTCGTGAAAGGCTTCGAGCCGATAGATAATCACGTCGTCAACTTCATCTCAAGTTTAGCGGGTGGTGTATTAGCAGTTATATTTTACTCCTTACTTCATTAAGGTGGGCCTCTATAATATCATATTCCTCATCAGAGATTATCCCATAATCCTTAAGAATCTTGGCTAACTCACTTATTTTAACCAACCTATGAACCTTAACTTCCCTTTTAGTAAGCCTCTCGAACCCACCCTCCTCCCTATCTAGAACTACAAATACATTCTTAACATCAACCCCATAATCCTCCTTTATGTCGTCTAAGACCCTGCATAAAGTCTTCCCAGTACTTAACATATCATCTACTAATAAGATCCTGTCATTAACATCTATACCTCCTACAGAGAAATCTCCCTTCGTCAATGAATATAATGCAAATGGTTTCCCAGTTTCTAGTGCGAGTGGAATAGCTATTACCACGCCTTTATCCAGGATCCCCACGATTTTATCTGTGTCATCCAATACATCAAGTTTATCCAGGTATGCTATAGACTCCCCTATCAAAGTCTTTAGATACGACGGTTTATTCGATAACATCGTGAAGTCAAGGTAATAGGGAGAATGTAGGCCACTCGATAATATATAATGTCCAAATGAAATTATTTGTGTACGATATATCAACTTAGATATCTTTATTAAATCGACCATCTCAATACCAACTAAATATTAGGCTTCTCTTAAATATCTTTTAATAGGTGTCTAACATGGTGAGAATCGGTATAAATGGTTTCGGGAGGATTGGTAGGATAGTATTTAGAAGTAGCCT
>DQXH01000105.1 GCA_011043415.1 Thermoprotei archaeon
CCATATCCAGCTACTACAACGGTCTTCCCAGCGATTAATATTGACGTAGCCCTTAGAATACCGTCTATAGTACTCTGTCCAGAGCCATATTTATTATCGAATATCCTCTTAGTAGGCGTATCGTTAACAGCTATAACTGGATACTGTAATACCCCCTCCCTCTCCATAGCCTTGAGCCTTATAACCCCGGTGGTAGTCTCTTCAGTCCCTCCAAATATATTTACAGTCAACTCCCTCCTCTCACTATGTATAAGGCTATGTAGGTCTCCGCCATCGTCGACGACTAGATTAGGCTCTAAGTCGAGTGCTGTATGCATCATCTGGTAATACTCTTCATTAGACTCGCCTCTCCATCCAAATACATTTACCCCCTCCCTAGCTAGGTATGCGGCTACATCATCCTGTGTAGATAATGGGTTTGACGCTGTCAATGATATTTCAGCACCTAAATCCTTTAGAGTCTTCGCGAATACCCCGGTCTCCTTAGTAATATGTAGGCATAATGTAATTTTATATCCTTTAAAAGGCTTTACATCCTTATAATCTTCATATATCATCTTTATAGCAGGCATATGCTGATATGCCCATTCAACCTGCTCTTTACCCTCCCTCCACTTCTCAGGATATTTAATTATGCTAGTCACCCTTCCCCACCTTCTCCAGCAACTCATATACTCTATTCTCAACCCTACTTATAACATCGTCTAGTGAGGTATTTACAAATCCACCGTCATATACTATCCTCCCATTTATAATCACCGTCTCGACATCCATACTCCTAGCGGCGTATACCAGGTGACTATATATGTCATATACTGGAGTTAGATGAGGCTTCCTCCTATCCAGTATCACTACATCAGCCTTATAACCAGGCTTCAATATACCTAGATCATTATAGCCTAGATTTAATGCACCATACTCGGTAGCCATTCTAAATACGATGTTTGCAGGCGTTACACTGGGATCCCTCTTTATAGGCTTATTTATTAATGCAGCGAATTTCATCGTCTCAAACATGTCTAAAGTATTATTTGACGCTGGTCCATCCGTACCTAAGCTTACCCTAATACCCTTCTCAAGCATTTTAGGTGTATCCGCGAACCCCATCCCAAGCTTTAGATTAGCGACTGGATTATGGGCGACTCCAACACTATACTTATGTATTAGATCAAGATCCACCTGATTTAGATGTATACAGTGTGCAGCGAGGAAGTCTCCAGATAGAATGTTAAACTTCTCAAGATACCTGAATATACTACCCCCAGGTATATCAACGTTAAACTTGTCTCTAATCAACTCATTCTCCCTCCAGTCCTCAGCTATATGACTCGATATAATCACCCTTCCCCTATCGCCATACCTTTCATTAGCCTCATTCAAGATCTCAGGTAGCCTCATCCAGGTCTCCGGATCTACTGTATACGGTGCATGAGGTCCTAGTGAAACCTTTATCAAACCGTCTCTACCATGCCATCTCCCCATGGCATCCCAGAACATCTTTATATTCTTATCCCTACTCCAGTGGAATATCGCTATACCTATAACCCCTCTTAAACCAGCCTTAATCAATCCAGAGGCTTCATTGTGGCCAGGATGATAGTGGTACATTGAATAGACTGTGGTTGTACCGAATCTAATAGATTCTAAGGCTCCTAATAAAGCCCCTAGCTCAATGTCTTCGCCAGTTAGATTAGCCTCGAAGGGCCATATCCACTTCTCAAGCCACTCCTGGAGTGGGAGGTCGTCTGCATACCCCCTCAATAGAGTCATTGAAATATGTGTATGGCTATTAACTAAACCCGGTATAACGATCTTATCTCTAGCATCTATAACGTCATGCCCCGATCCAGAGTGTCTTCTCAATACATCTTCGGTGGGGCCTACATCAACTATCTTATCATCCTCAATTACCACAGCCCCGTCACGGTAATTCCTTATATAATCTACTACGATCCATCCATTTTTAATAATCATCTAGACACCTCCCTAAACCTTCCTCTAAATCTAATGCATTCATCATCTAACTCAGATGATGATATGACTGGGATAGACTCTTCAACCAATCTAAATATATCCCTCTCACGCATCTTCGATATCCTATATACCTCATCCATATCAATTAGATCCTGCATACCAGCTGCATAGTTGGTTACTAAGGTGATCAATGCATAATGCATCCCCGCCTCCCTAGCTAAGATGGCTTCAGGTATGTTGGTCATACCCACTAAATCCCCTCCAAGCACCTTGAACATCCTAATCTCAGAGGGGGTCTCGAACCTAGGTCCTTCAGTAGCTACATATGTTAATCCATACTCCACCTTAATTCCAAGCTCCTCAGCCTTATCTAATAGGATCTTAATTAATGCTCTGCAGTATGGTCTAGATACATCTACATGGATTGGATGGTCCTCATAGAATGTATCCCTCCTAATCGTATAGTCTATTAATTGGATAGGTATCGCTATGGAGCCTGGTGGAAGGTCCTCCCTTAAACTACCTACTGCACTTATCCCTATAACCCTATCGATATCGAGTTTATTCAATAGGTTTATCATAGCCTTAAACGGTATTTTATGAGGTGGATACTCATGTTTAAAACCGTGTCTAGGTATGAATACGGTCTCAATACCCTTTACATATCCTAGAGTGTAGTCGATGGAACCGTATCTATCTAAATCCCTCTTCCTAACTCCTTCACTTATTAGAGTCTCGAAGCCTGATCCTCCTATCACACCTACTTTATACATTACATATATTTAATTCCCTAACCTCCAAATATCCATCTTGATTTATATTTATGCGAATACTCTTTATTAGAGGTAGAGAGGTTGTACATATGTCTGGACGTGACTTAAGGACTGAAGACGCATATTATAAGATGCTTGACGAGGCATATAGCAAGCTTCCTGAAAAGAGAGTTAAGGTTGAGAGTAGGTTTAGGGTGCCTAGGCCACAAGTATTCTACCAGGGTAAGAGTAGGACTATAATAATGAATTTCAAGGAGATTGCAGAGTATATAAATAGAGACCCTAATCTACTTAGGAAGTTCCTTAGTAGGGAGTTAGCAGCACCCTCCGCACCAAGTGGTGATAGGCTTGTATTCCTGGCCAGGATCGATGAACAGGCTATCGAAAATACTATAGAATATTTTGTGAAGAGGTATGTAAGATGTCCCGTATGCGGCGGATATGATACCCGTTTAATTAGGGTCCACAAGTTCCTTATATTGAAGTGTGATATCTGTGGCGCTGAATCACCGGTCCCGCCGATTAAGTGACATGGAGTTCTATATCTATATCAGGAGGAATCCATTAGGCTTATTTATCACCGTATATGATAGGGATGTAATTGAGGATAATGAGCATTTCAAGAATAAGGAGGTCACTAGACTTACTGATGAGTATGAAGTTAGGCGATATATGCGTGAGGCTGTATCGATAATATTATATGGTGATAAGGCTGTTGAACTAGGTATTAAAGAAAATTACATCCATCCTGATGCAGTCACTATCCAATATGGTGTAAAAGTAGCTATATATATTGAGACAAGGAGGCTATAGACCTACAGAGTCATTTTAAATATCATTTCTTAAATATGAATATATTGGATCTAGAGGTGATTTACTATGGGTAAGAGACGTGTATTGAGTGAGAAGGAGTTGAAGGATACTCCACTGCCTAGTGAGGGTCAGATACTCGGTATTGCAAAGAGGATATTAGGTGCTGATAGGGTATTAGTGGCGTGTGCAGACGGTAAGGAGAGGGTCTGTAGGATACCAGGTAAATTGAGGAAGAGGGTTTGGATCAGGGTTGGAGACGCTGTATTAGTCGAGTTATGGGGATTTCAGGAGGATAAAAGAGGGGATATAGTAGGTAGATATACTAAGGCTCAGAAGCAGTGGCTCATCGAGAATGGATACCTCCCTGAATGGCTTGTGTAATAGGTTAGAAGTATGGCGTACGATGAGGATAAGGAGTTTGAGAAGCTTGAGAGGAGGATTGAGAAGTATATTAGGGAGCAGAGGATGCTTGAGAAGATTAGTGATGAGTATGAAGTTAGGGAGGAGGTATTCGACAGGACTACCTTAATAGCGTTATATGACTTGATGAATAGAGGATATATAGATGAGTTTTATGGTGTTGTATCTACTGGTAAGGAGGCCCGTGTATATTCTGCTGTAGATTCTAATGGGAATCCTATAGCGGTTAAAATCTTCTTAACCTGGACTAGTGAGTTTAGAAGGGGTAGGATGAAGTATATTCTAGGCGATCCTAGATTCGATGGGATATACTCCTCTCCTCAAAAGCTTATATATGCATGGGCCTCTAAAGAGTATAAGAATCTTAAGCTTGCATATGATGCAGGTGTATATGTTCCTAAGCCTATTATACAGCATAAGAATATTATTGTGATGGAGTTTATTGGGAAGAATTTTAAGCCTGCCCCTACTCTAAAGGAGTATCATAATCTGACTCCGCATATATTGTATCAGATTCTACGTCAAGTTAGGATCTTATATAATGACGCGGGACTCGTCCACGCAGATTTAAGTGAGTATAATATATTCTACTATAAACGTAAACCTATTCTATTTGATTTTGGGCAGGCTGTCGTTAAATCCCATCCACAGGCTGAAGTGTTCCTAATCCGTGACATTAATAATATATTGAATTTCTTTAGATTAAATGATATTGAGACTCCTCCTCTAGATGACGTGCTTGAGTATATAAAGGGTTGATATAATGGAGTATAAGATGTCTCTAGACCCTGATAGGGTTGGCGTATTAATTGGTAAGGGGGGTGAGGTTAAGAAGAGGATTGAGGATTTAACTGGATGTAAGGTTGATATCGATACTAAGAATGGTGTTATAACTATAGATGGTGATGATGTAGATTCTGTTATAACTGCATCCAATATTGTAAAGGCTATAAACCTAGGTTTCTCACCCGATAAGGCATTTATACTTCTAGACCCTGATATGAATCTACATATTATAGACGTCTACACACTTCTTAAGAAGAGGGATGAAAATAATCTTAGGCGTGTATTAGGTAGGATCATAGGTGAGAAGGGTAAGGCGAAGAGGATTATTGAGGAGACTACCGGGACCCATATATCGGTCTACCGTAACTACGTATGTATAATAGGGGATTTCGAGGGTGTATACATGGCTGACGAGGCTATTAAGATGCTTGCTAAAGGCCTTCCACATAGGGTTGTGTATGAGAAGCTATATACTATGAGGAGGGCTTCCAGGGGGAGAGGTGAAATATGGTAGAGTCTTACCAGGAGCTCAGCCCAAGTGAATTCTTCTATAGGAATAAGCAGTTAGCTGGCTTCACGAACCCGGCCAGGTCATTATACACTGCATTTAGGGAGTTATTCGAGAATTCTATGGATGCGTGTGAGTTGATGGGTGTACTACCACAAATTATAATTATACTTAGGGAGATTAAGAGGCTCTCTGGAGTCAGGGGGATTTATAAGCTATATATCCAGGATAACGGATCAGGGATACCGGAGAGGCATATTCTAAATGCATTGGGTAAGATATTCTATAGTAGTAAGTATGTTATTAGGCAGAGTAGAGGGACATTCGGGTTGGGTGGGACCCTCGCATTATTATATGGTCAGATAACTACTGGCAGGCCTATTAAAGTAGTATCCTCAATTGGAGGTAGGTATATCTATCAATACATCTTTTCAATCGATATCAATAAGAATGAGCCTATTATACATTCTAAGAAGAGGGTTTTAAATAAATTGGGTTGGAGAGGCACTATAATAGAGTTCTACCTCGAAGGTAATTATATTGGGGCGTCTAGATACATCATCAACTACTTAAAGTATACGGCAGCTATATCCCCATATGCCGAGATCCTGTATGTAGATCCATTCGGTACACTATACTATTTCCCGAGGACGATCACGATGTTACCACCTATCCCGAAGGAGACTAAGCCACATCCACATGGCATAGATCTCGAGATGCTTAAGATCCTTATTAAATCCTCTCCACCCGAGTGGACTATAAGGGAGTTCCTCGTAAATACATTTCATAGAGTAGGTTATAATACTGCGGATAAGTTCTTTAGATTCGCTAGGATCTACCCTGCTACAAGGCTTTCTGAGTTGAATGATGATCTGATTAAGAGGCTATATAATAAGTTTAGGGAGTTCGGTGGATTTAGGTCCCCGTCTGGAGATGTATTGAGCCCCATTGGAGAGAAGATCTTTAGGGAGGGTATTATAAAGGAGTTCCATCCCGAGTATGTAGATGTAGTCTCTAGGCCGCCGTCAAGCTACTCTGGATATCCCTTCAGGATCGAGGCTGCATTGGCATATGGCGGTGATATACCTGGTGAGCCTGGTGGGATAACGTTATTTAGATATGCAAATAAGATTCCATTGTTATTTGACGAGGGTAGCGACGTATCCTCTAAGGTATTGAATAACATTAATTTAAGTAGTTATAAGAGGCTTAGTGATAAGCCGATTGGATTATTTATCCATATAGTAAGTACTAAGGTACCCTTCAAATCAGTTGGTAAGGAGGCTATCGCGGATATACCTGAGATTGAGCATGAGGTTGAGCTCGCTATAAGATTCCTACTAAGGAGATTTACAAAATACTCTAGGAGTGTGGTTAGACGTATTGAGGCTAGGAAGAGGTTTAAGGTGTTTGAGAAGTATCTAAAGCTTATAGGATTCTTCTCAGGGAAACTAGCTGGTGTAGATGAGGTTGATGTAACACCCTTGATAGATAAGGTTAGGGAGAGGTATAAAGTATCTTAATTCTACTCAACCTCCTTCATCTTATCCCTCAAATACTTGTCTACGATATAAGTCAATCCATATCTACTGAATGCCTCTAACTCAGACTTCCTCCTAAGCTTCTTAAACTTAAGTAGCTCTCTCCTCCATGGATCCTCATTATACCTAGGGTCTTTAAGTAGTTCATCGAGCCTCTTCAAATCCCTTTCTGTAAATGGGTCTGTAGGTAGCTTATACTTCTCTATATCACTAGCCCATACCCCAATCCACTTTGCATCAGGTGTATGTAGCTCCCTGACATGCGCCGAGTTCGCTGATCCATATATAATTACACCAGCTATATGTAGACCCCATACATCCCCATCAGTAAATATATAGACTGGGAGCCCCATCTCCTTATTAAGCCTCCTTATCAAATATCTAGCTGCTCTAGGAGCCTGTCCAGATGTACTTATTAGAATCGCTTTATACTTCTCATAGACCCTCTCCTCGATAAACCTATTGAATATAGCGTCCTTCTCAATCACGAATACCCTCTCGGCATTACACTCTACAAACTCACTAGTCTTTAGACTATGTCCAATCATCAATCCATCTGGATGGCTTAATAGATTAACCCTCCTACCCTCATAACCTGGTACAGTATATTCTATGGTGAGGTCTCCAAAGATGGCAGCTCTCTCGGCGGGGAATATATTCATATCCTCCCTAGGCCTACCTATATAAGCCTCTAGATCCATAATCAATTCATCGGACTCCTGCTGCTCCTCAAAGTCTATTCCATATGCCTGTGAGGAGTAGTAGACATCCCTTAATGTGCTAGTCCTACCCCTCTGTAGAAGTTCCTTAGCGAAGTATGCTATCCATATGAACTGTGTAAACTTCTTTAGATGCATCATATGTGATGCGCTTCTAACCTTCCTCTTATCACCGATTACGTAACCCCTTTCATTAGGATCGTATCTAATATTGGAGACACTCCTACTAGGTATATCTACATATGGGAACTCGCCATTATTAATATAATTCACAAGCCTCCTACCCAACTCCTCCAATAAATTAATTGTTTCCAACCTACGCCTCCTCTGGAGACTCATGGAATCAACTCCAATATTTAATTACCTCCTCCCCACCTACTATATTAGATAGGGAGGTATAAATGCCTAAAATAGCTCCCAGGGCAAATGTAATTATAAAACTACTTGGGATGATAACACTCATAGTCGGAATAGCAATACTGGGAGTAGCACTCAACCTAGAGGGTGGAGGAGTCTCAGACAGGGTATTCGGATACTTAATAGGAGGAATACTAACCCTACTAGGAATAGGTATAATAGTCGTATACGTGGAAGAAGAATGAAAAATAAAACCTTAAAAAATAATAGAAAATAAATATTTATCGAAACAAGCCGGGGTAGCTCAGAAGGTAGAGCGCCGGGCTGTTAACCCGGTGGTCGCCGGTTCGAGTCCGGCCCCCGGCGTAGCTTTTTACTTTTATTTTTATTAGAGGGTTGGTAAAAAGGGAGTAGGGGGATAGGGGTTTAGGGATGAGGTTTGGGTTACTTTCTTCTCCTTGGTAGTCCCAGTTGTTTTTCCCTGATGCTGAATCCGGTTTTAATTAGAAACTCTTGTACACCCCTCTTCCTACAAATTTTTAGTGCGTAAACATCAACTTTTCTTCTGTATCTTCTTCCATTCCTTATCATTATGCTTCCAGCCCTAGTGACTAAATACGGCCCTGTAGCCCTTATACCGAAATACCTTTTCAGTAGATACTGGGTGTATTGTAGTAAATCTAAATCACTATTGTATAGAGATATTCTTCTGCATTTATAGTTGCTTCCCTCTGAGTCATATAGTCCACGTAGAAAGTATTTTACAGTATCTTTATCATACTCGATGTACTTCTTTAATGTCTCTAGTGATTGTCGTTTAAACCATGTGTAGAATGCTTTTGAGCTGTAGGCTATTTCCCATCCATAGTTTCTACCTCTTTTTCTCCCAATATATTTTGGTCTTAAGACCTTTCTGTTTAGTAATTTTGCTAGCATGTTTGAGAAGGTTTCTGCAAACTCGATATCGATTGTATTAAGTTTTATGTCATAATCACGACTATGTCTCTTAAGGCTTCCGTCTCCAAGCATTA
>DQXH01000010.1 GCA_011043415.1 Thermoprotei archaeon
TACAAGTATATTCATCTTAGATGAAGATATGGAGATTGTAGGCTCGTTAACTGGATTGGGTGAGTCTGAGCATCTATATGCAACTAGGTTTATGGGTGACTATGCATATCTCGTTACATACCGTATAGTTGACCCCCTATTCGTAATCGACTTATCTAATCCTGAGGATCCGAAGGTGGCTGGTGAACTTAAGATTCCAGGGTTTAGTAGTATGCTGCAGCCTATCTGGAATAATTTAATTATTGGGATCGGGTATGAGACTGATAACGAGACCCGTATAATAGGCCTTAAAATAAGTTTATTCGATGTATCTGACCCGAAGGATCCTGTGGAGATCGGTAAAATAGTGTTTAGCGAGGGTGGATGGGGATGGAGTGAGGCCACACATGATATCCATGCTATACTTAAAGTACCTAAACTTGAGTATGTTGGGATACCTGTTGAGCTTTACGGTGTTAAAGGGAAGACAGCGTATCTAGTTGTAAAGGCTAATGAAACGGGGCTGTATAAGGAGGGGTTAATTGAGCTCCATAAAGTGAATGATAATGCACAATTCTACCCATGGTACTACTACATGCGTGGACTATATATCGGGGATTACCTATATATTGTAACTGGAAACCAGGTTGAAGTATATACACTATCTACACTTGAGTATATTAATCATATAATCCTGAAACCCTAAATTTTTTATATTGCCTACGATTATTAAAACATCCTACTGGAAATAATATTTTTATGAAGGCATTAGGAGAGTTGTTTAATATATTTAATAAGCCTGAGTATGTAGTCCGTCCAGGAATTAGATTGAGGCCTATCTACTATACAGATGTTTTTATGGTGATACTATTTGTTATCGAGGATGAAGTTCCCTTGCATAGACACCTTAGTATACAGTTTGGATTGATTTTAGATGGGGAAGCAATATTTAAGATAGGTGATAGAGAGTTTAAGGTGAGTGGAAATACATTTTATTACATCCCATCTAATGTAGAGCACTCTGTAAAAGTCTTGAAGAAGCCTTTATACGCCCTAGACTTCTTCATACCTCCCAGAGAAGACTATATGAAATATTTTAAAAACCGAAGTAGTTTATGAAGATGTCTAACTAATGAGGCTAGATACGTCTAAAATAGTCTTGACCTAGGATTTAATATTTCATTTATCGCATTCCCTAGTAATGCAAACCCTAAAATTATGAAACCTATACTTAATCCAGGTGGTAGAACCCACCACCATGCATATGCAATTACACCTGATGAGAAGGCGAAGTTAAGCATCATACCCCAACTAATGTTCATCGGGTCACCTAGCCCTAGGAAGCTTAATACAGCCTCGCTATATATAGCACTCGCAATATATAATACGCCTTCAGCGATCATTAGAGGAATTACATTGGGAAATATCTCCCTAAATATTATGCGGAATCTCCCCGCCCCGATACATCTGGCCGCTTCTATAAATGGCCTCTCCTTGATAGACAGTACTTGAGATCTAATTACACGTGCAGAATAGGGCCAGCCCACTATACTAATTACGATAATTATATTTACTAGACTACGTCCTAGTAACGCTGATAACACGATCATGAGTGGCAATGCTGGTAAGACCATAACTATGTCAGTCATCCTCATTAACAACTCATCAACTAGGCCTCCTACATACCCCGCGATTAACCCTATGATAGATCCTAAGGTTATCGATATAAATGCGGCGGAGAACCCTACAAGTAGGGAAACTCTACTTCCATATATAAGCTGGGCAAATATATCTCTTCCCAAGTCATCTGTACCTAGGATATGTGTGAGGGATGGAGGGGTTAAAAGCTCGTCTGGACTACCTAACTTGAGTGGATCATATGGAGTTAGTAGGGGGGCTGATATAGCGAGTAGCATGAAGACTATTATAATGAATAGTCCTATAACCCCTTGTTTAGAGCGTTTAAATATCGATAAATAGTATTTTAGGAGACTTATCCTATCATTAGATAAGGACATTTCAACCCTTCCTAATCCTAGGGTCTAGAAATCCATATATTATATCCGATATGAAGTTGGCTATAATTACTGAGATCGCTATTATTAGAAAAGCCCCCTGTAGCAGTGGATAATCCCTCTGGATAATAGCGTCGTATACGAGTCTACCTACGCCGGGCCATGAAAATACGACTTCAACTTCTATTACTCCAGCGATCATCCATCCAAAGTTGAGTGCGGTTACAGTGGTAACTGGAAGTAGGGCATTTCTAACCGCATGTCTCCATAGAATCCTCTTATCACTAAGCCCCTTCGCATATGCAGCCACTATATAATCCTCGGATAATACATCCAGCATGGAGTTCCTCATTATCATCACATACCCACCCAGATAATATAGTATTAGTGTAATTAGAGGAAGTGTAGAGTGCCAGGCGAAGTCTAGAATCTGTTCCATTAGAGAAGCGTGTGAGATTCCTATGCTCCCCGTTCCCCCCAGGGGGAAGAGGTTGAGCCAGAAGGAAAAGACTAGTAGTAGGAGGATGCCGTTCCAGAAGGATGGTATTGAATATGTAATGAGGCTTAATCCAAGGATGACTGAATCCGTTAGACTACCTTTTCTCCATGCGGAGTATGCCCCTAATATTATGCCGAGGGATGTAGAGACTATTATAGCTATAGTCAATAGGATGATAGTCTGTGGTAGTCTAGACATTATAATGTTGATTACGGGCTCATTCTTCCAGAATGATATACCCAAATTACCTGAGACCGTCTCTCTAATATAGATTAGATACTGCATCCATAGAGGTTTATCTAAACCGAACTTCTTCATCATTAAATCAATATTCTCCTTCGACACCCTCGGATCTAGGAACATCAGTCTGACAGCGTTACCTGGCATAATCCTAAATAGGAAGAAGTTTATTGTGATAACGATGTAAAGTGTTATTAAGAGGGATAGAACCTTCTTTAAAATATATTTTACCTGTCCCTTACTCATCCCATTATAAAAAGATATAGTGACAAAGTTGATATGATAGTATCATCTCCTACCCCTCATCTTAACCGCATATACGATTGCTATTACAGCGACTACTATAGCGACTCCCGCGATGATCCATGGGGTATAGTCTGGAGTGGGCTTAGGCTTCTCAACTAGCCCAGGCTTTAGATGTACCTTCCTAAATGTCCATGGACTAAACCAGGTCCATGCTCCCCCGATGCCGAATACGAATCCCTCAAATTTATCGGTTCTATATGCTGTCAATGCATTTGGATTCACGAGATATATTACTGGGAGGTCTTCAAGCATTATCTCCTGCATCCTCCGCGCTATCTTAACCCTCTTACTCCTATCTGGTTGGGACGTGAAGTTATAGAATAGCTCGTCATACTCCTCGTTGGAATAGCCACCGACGTTAGACCATGACCCAGTCAGGAGAGGCTCTAACGCGAATGTGATATCCGGTCCGATAGCCTCGTAGAATAGTATTAAATGATATTCTATGTTCTCGGGTCCACCGCCTAGTATATTCCAGTATGCACTATCATCCACTGGTACGACATTAACTTTTATACCTACTTTAGCGAGGTCTTCAGTTATGCTTGTAGCGATTTTAACGTGATATGGGTTGGTCCCTATGATAAGTAGATTTAGTATTAAATCGGTGATTTCATCGGGACCCTCTCTAATACCGTCTCCATCTATATCCTTCCAGCCAAGTTCATCCAGAATCTTATTAGCCTTAGTCACATTATATTCATACCCCTTTATATTAGGGTTATAATAATCCATTTCCTTATATATTGGTACGTCTACCGGGTCGGCATATCCTAGGAAGGCTACTTCAGCAATTTTACTCTTATCTATAGAATATGCCAGCGCCTTCCTGAATTCAAGGTTTCTCAGTAAGTCTCCGAGTAACCCAGGCCTCTTTAAATTAATTGTCAGCCAGTAGAAGCTGTCTCCAGTATCAATCTTTATATTTACATTGGGATTACCCTCCTTCATAATCTGGTGGGCTGCTGATGGGGATAATGCATATGGTGCAATCATATCTATCTCTCCCTTCAGTAACGCCATGATCAATGCATCTTCTGAGGAGTAGCTCTTGAATATTAGGTAATCTATATATGGTCTTCCAAGATGATAATCTTCATTAGCCTTTAACTTAAAGTATTTACCGGGCTCCCACTCCTCCAGTATAAATGGCCCGGATCCAATAGCCTCCTTATTATCATAAGATAGTATATCGTCTCTATAATCCCACCAGATATGTTTAGGTAGTATTGGAACCCACCATAGTGGTACTGATAATGTTATCGGCTGCTTCATAACTATTTTAACAGTATGGTCGTCTATAATCTCGACCTCCTTAGCATCGGTATCGGTTCCATTCCAGACTGGGACTTTAATAAGATATTTTACTGTAAATGCTACATCCCCAGCGGTTACAGGCTTACCATCATGCCACTTAGCCTTAGGATCTAGATGGAATATCCATGTAGTGTAATCCTCCGAGACCTCCCAGCTAGTTGCTAGCATAGGTACGAATTCATCGTAGTTTGGCGGAGGCCCCATGAATGCGAGCTCCTCATACACAGTACTTAGGATCGCACATCCAAGTAGTGACCACGCGATCTCCTGCCCCATCTTAAGAGTATCTAGAGTCTCACTCCATCCAACTCTAAATGTACCTCCATATGGATACTCCTCTTCCTCCCCACTAGCATAGTTTACTGGGTAGACTATATGAGAGACTAATGCAACTAGTAGCAGAGCTATTAAAAATGAGGATGTGAGTACGAGTAAATTAGACCTCATCGTCTAATAACTTGGTGAACAACTTAAATAATCTTTATGTTTTTACAATGCATAGCGATCATATTAAAAGATATATTAATTTGGTCTGTACAGTCGAAAACCGGCTATTTACACTGGGAAGGATATTATATCAAAGTTCTATATAAGTCGATTAATACTTCTTAAATATCCTCTATACCGATTTAATTTTATTTGATTGACTATGTCGGACATGCTGAGGAATAAGGCTATAAAACTCCTTACAGACTTGATCTCGATTCCAAGTTTATCTGGAATGGAATATGAGGTTAGTGAATATATATATGAATACCTGAGTTCTATGGGTTTGAACCCGGTTAAACACGAGGTTTATAAGGGAGGATATAATGTTGTAGTCGAGTTAGGTAAGGGTGGAGAAAGTATTTTGATTGAGTCGCATATGGATGTGGTGCCTGCTTGGGATATGGAGGATGCGTTTAAACCTGTTGTAGAGGGGGATATTGTAAGGGGGAGAGGGGCTTGCGATACTAAGGGTGGGCTGGTATCTACTTTACTTGCTCTTGAGAAGTTGATTGATAGGGAGGGTGACCTCGATAATAGACTTATATTTGCATATGTTGTGGATGAGGAGTTGTATGGTAGGGGGGCTAAGGAGCTCTTGATTAGAGATGTTAAGGCAGACTATGGAATCGTCATAGAGCCGACGAACCTTACAATTTCAGTAAGTATAGCTGGATGTATCGAGTTTATCATAGAGAGTTACGGGGTGTCTGGACATGGTGCAAGTACTGTGGTTGAGGGTAATGCAGTAGAGAACCTCATTAAACTTCTTATTGAATTGAGGAGGCATCCGATATTAAGTGAGGAAGGTGGATTGAGATATATGAAAAATATATTGAATATCGGTAAGATTAGTGGTGGAGAGAGTGCATGGATGATCCCCTCCTATGCTAAGGCCGAGCTACTTCTCCACTTCATACCGATACATTCATTCAATGAAGTTTGGGATATGCTATCTAGTTATATAGATGAGGTTGGGGAAAGGGTTGGAGGTAGATTTAAGTTGAGTTACATCCATGGATGCGATGGATATATCCTCAATAGAGGGGATAGCTTTATAAGGCATTTGGAGGATACTGCAAGGAAGTTGTTTGGGGTAGATGACGTTCTATCACATATGCCTAGCGAATCAGATGCTAATGAACTATATCATAAGGGTGGTATAAAGGCTATTGTATTCGGCCCTGGAGATATCAACTATGCACACTCGTCTAGGGAGTATGTTAAGGTGGATGATGTGTTGATGGCGTCTGAGTTCCTGGTGAAGGCATTCACATAATTTAATATCCTGTTTATATAGTTAGGCATATATAGTTACTATATCCCCATCCTCCAGCCTAAAGTTTTTAGATGCTCTAATCCTCTTCCCACCTCTCTCGATGACAGCATATCTAAAGTTCTTATATAGTCTCGAGTGGATCTCCCTAGCCAAGTCGATTACCCTAGAGTTCTTCTTCAATATAACAGGCTTATCCAATATATCCCCTCCATGAGGCCTTGTATATACTCTAATCAATCCTAATCCATCTAGAACCTCCTTACCAGCTGAGATATTATCGAGTGGACCTAATTCCCCACATATCCTACCCCTACAAATTCTATATATTATACATTCTCCTTCACATAATATTGCTGAGCCGGGTTTTACAGTCCTTATACCTAGGATATAGTCTTCAATATCGGATAGAGATACTTCACCATCGAACTTTACTATCGCATTATAGATTCTATAGCTTCTAAGTAGGTTTATGACTTCATCATACCTTAATCCAGGGTTGTTAACTATCCTAACCCCGCCTGTCGGGGTCTTCTCAATATATATCTCGCCATATCCACAGCCTATATATAACCCATCCTCGGATAACTGGCTTAGAAACTTATTTACATCATCGACGTTATATCCAGATACCAGTATATAGTCTACACTAGATTTTATATAGGTATAGATTCTATGATCTAGGCTATCCGATATATTATATGGTGGGAGTAGAGTCAATTGGAATTGTATCGAGTCATATGAGAATACTCCATAGATCGGCTCATAACTCCATCTCAGGCTATCCTCCACATCCCTACCAGATAATTTCCTAAATATATTCTCACCTAGAAACTGGTCTTCAGATAATATGGCGACCCTAGCCACACCATGCTTCTCCTCACTCCATCTAGACCTATATACCCCGGCCTTCCTACGCCTACGCTCATCAACCTCCTCCCTAAGCCTAGCCATCTGGCGCCTAACCTGCTTAACAAGGTTCTTAGTACCCTTATGCTTGGGAATCATACTATAGAACTTCCTAAGCTCCTCAAGCTTCTCCTCAGGAGTCCTAGCTGCTACAACCCTCTTCCACTGTGCCTTAGCAGCCTCAGGTAGATTCGTAACCATATCAAATATAATATCTGACTCAATAGTAGATGTATTTTAATTATAGTTAGAGCTGAAAACAGCTTATCGACAATATGTTATATGAGGCATCCCCGATTCAGTAGCAACTTTAACTAATGACTCTAGAGCTTCATATACTCCTCTATAAGTTTTTTACATAGCTTTAGGGTCTCCCTAGCCCTCTCTACAGCGTCTAACGCATCATCCCTAGATATTAATTCATCGGGGGATAGTAGCCCCTCCTCGCCTCCATAGAAGCTTATCTCCCTCTTTAAAGCCAGTTTCTTAGATGTTTCAGCTAGATACCCACCCTTCTCCCTAAACCAGTCTGGAAATCTATCTATATACTTAAGTAATATATCTGAGACGTCATGAATCTTCGGATACTCGATCCCCACTAGACGTAGGGAGGCTTTTAAACATAATTCAACGACCTCCTGGGATAGTCTCAGTGCATATGGATAATTCCCCTCTTTAAACGCGTCATCAGCATCCTCCATCCTAGCCTCAGCCTGCCTTAAATATGATTTAGCGAGCTTCAGGAACTTCATATATCAATCAACTCATACAACTTATAATCTGGTTTTAAATCCCAGTACCAGCGCCCGTCTCCAAGCACTATCTTCCTTGCACCTATCTCCGCGAGCCTCGCCCTCAAGATCTTGAACACCCGGTCAAGCGTCCCATCATCATAAACTATCTTAGCCTCCTCCGAGATATCTAGGAGGAGGATGGGGAGCCTATTCAATTCACTAGGCTTAAGGGGGTATATACTTAACGGGGCATATATGTTATGGTCGATAAGCCAGTTAACCTCCTTAGAAACCTCCTCTATACATGGATATACCCCGTCAATCCTACTCGATATACTCCCACTAAAGTCTCTCGAGACAATTAGGATATCGACGTCACTATCACGCCTAGCCTGACCCCTAGCTACAGAACCATATATAGCATATGAATTAATCTTAAACAGATCCTTGACACACCTATAGAAATCATATATCAGATTTAGATACCTACCCTGCCTCAAATCAATTAAATTAACATAGCCAGATGCAATCAACATATAATTCTCAGGCTTCATCAACCTATATAGCCTAGGCCTACCACCCTCAAATATAGTTAAGGCACCCCTCCTCCTCAACATAGAGAAGGCAACCATCAACCTACCCTCACTCAAACCCAACTTATCCATAGCATCCTTAAACGTAAATACACTGTAACATCCATAGATATAATACAGTTTAGAGTATATCGACCCAAGCCAATTAGGCAGCCACATACCTAAATAAATAATTAACCTTAACAAATAATAAAGATATCACCAGAGAAGCAAGGGAGGTGAGGCCTCACCCAGCGATACATATCATAGACTCGATAGAGTAAAGATTAATTAACCCCTTCACCGGGATTCATTAATGGAGTGTGAAGATCTACTACTCGAGGTGGATCGGATCCTACTCAACCGAAATGGATAATAGAATACTAGGGTATATCATAGATAGATTCAACCTAAGTAGAGACGACGTCCTCGATCCATCGAGGTATAGGCATGGAGAGCATAAAATGGAGTACTATCTATCTAAGGTAGATGATGCAGATATACTAGTCTACTATGAATTGGCTCCAGGAATAATATCAGCCGGCGTAGCAAAAGAGATAAGGCATGCACTAAGGAAGGGTAAGAA
>DQXH01000116.1 GCA_011043415.1 Thermoprotei archaeon
ACGACATTTATACCTAACCACCCGAAGTGGGGAGACTACAGCAGGATCGTATACAATATTCTCAGGGCTGTAGAAACTGGAGACTTAGGTCCTGAGGAGGCATATAATACGCTGCTAGACGAGATCCAAAGTACGTTAGGTGACGCTGTTGAGATTCTCCCCTAAAAAATTTTTTGTAAGTAACTCATTCACTAGGAAGCTTCATAAGGGGTATTTATATGTATTTCTCTTGCCCAGCCTAGGTTTCATAGTAGTCTTCTTCCTAATTCCCGTAATATTGACATTTCTAATCGGATTAACGAAGATGGATTATTCATTTAGATGGGACTGGATTGGATTAGGTAACTATATTTATATATTAAGAGATAAATGGGCTTACAAGATCCTAGGTAATACACTCTTCTATGTATTCACGACATTAGCATTCTTTAATGTTGGTATGGCTCTCTTCATCTCGATAGCCACAACCCATATAAATGATAAGATAGGATCTATATTCAGATCTATATGGCTACTGCCTAGGATCACTCCGTCAACTGTATATGCCCTACTATGGTTATGGGCTGCTAGAGGAGAGGCAAATAGCTTATTTAACTGGCTTACATCCATATTCGGGTTACATCCAATAGACTGGAAACTAACTTATCCATGGCTATTAGTGATACTAGTAAATGGATTTGTTGGGACTAGCTTCGGTATGATCATATTCACCGCAGCCCTAAAAAGTATTCCAGAGGATTATATTAGAGCCGCTAAGGTCGATGGTGCATCTACACTACAGATAATTAGGTATGTTGAACTACCACTTATTAAATGGCCTCTATTATTCGTTACAGCGTATCAGACATTAAGTCTACTAACTAGCTATGAATATATTCTATTAGTTACGGATGGCGGGCCAGGATTATATACGACAGAGGTATGGGCACTATACTCCTATCATCTAGCGTTTGCACAGTATGGTGGGATAGTTAAATTTGGATATGGAGCGGCCTTAGCGACGATATTAGTCATTATAGGATTGATAATGTCGGTGATATACTGGAAAGTCTTCCGTTTCAGGGAGTTGATGGTCGAACCTAAGATCGAGGTGTAAATATGCGGATAGTACCACTTCTAAAGAATTCAATCGTATATATTATATTACTACTCGTTACCCTACCTATAATCTTGTTATATACTCTGCTATTTCTTCAGAGTATAAGCGTTAATTTAAACGGGGTTATACCAAATGGATTTACACTTGATCACTGGAGTATATTAAGTACGGGTAATATACGGGTACCTGGCACGACGACCCAATACTATCCAAATCTCTATCTAGTCGCCTCAAACACATTTATCCTAGCCGTTATTATCGCATTCACCGAGGTTGTTCTATCTTCATTGGCAGGCTACGCATTATCCAGATATAAATTCGCTGGTAGGAGTCAGATCCTTACACTTACGTTAATTTTACATGCCTTTCCTGGAATAACGCTATTGATAGCATTATTCTACGTATTAAATGCACTAGGCCTATATAACTCTTTAATCGGTGTAGTTATAGTTAAAGTGGCTCTTGACCTGCCTCTCGGTATATGGATTATGAAGGGGTTCTTCGATGGGATACCCTGGGATATTGAGATGTCTGCACTGGTAGATGGATGCAGTAGACTGGGTGCATGGTGGAGGGTTATAATGCCTAACGTTAGAAATGGTCTAATGGCTGTACTTATATTCGGCTTCCTATCTGGGTGGAGTGAATTTATTTATGTCCTTACATTTATTGCGTCCCAGGACTATTGGACATTCAGTATGTTTGTATATGCATTAACTACCGGAGAATATTCGTATATCAATCCAGGGATTACAGCCACCGTAGCTATAATCTATATGATTCCAGTGATTATATTCTTCCTATTTGCTCAGAAGTACCTATTGAGGATTCAGATAGCTGGAAAAAGTACCGTATAACTAGTAAAATTTCTAATCAACTTATATTAGCGTATAGATATTATATTATTTGGTCATCGATACATAATTTGTTGCAATCATATTAAATTATCCTTAATCCCTGGAAGTGATTTGTATGGTGAGCGTTAAGCTAGTTAATTTAAGTAAGTACTTCCATAATGTGAAGGCTGTAGATAATTTAAATCTTGAGATTAAAGATGGAGAGTTTGTCGCTTTATTAGGGCCTAGTGGATGTGGGAAGACCACTACCTTGCTTATGATCGCAGGTATCTATAAGCCTACAAATGGTTATATCTATTTTGATAATAGGTTGATGAATGATGTTCCTCCGAAGGATAGGAACGTAGGGATGGTTTTCCAAAGCTATGCATTATATCCACATATGTCTGTGTTCGATAATATAGCTTTCCCACTTAAACTTAAGAAGAGGCCTAAGGATGAGATAAGACGTAAAGTTAAGGAGGTAGCCGATCTACTTGGAATAGGAGAGTTACTAGATAGGAAGCCGAGCCAATTGAGTGGTGGGCAGCAGCAGAGGGTTGCTCTGGCAAGGGCTTTAGTTAAGGAGCCCGATATCTTTCTAATGGACGAGCCTTTATCGAACCTTGATGCGAAGCTTAGGATTCAGATGAGGGCTGAATTGAAGAAGATGCAGAAGACGTTTAAGATCACAACGATATACGTGACTCATGACCAGGTTGAGGCTATGACGATGGCTGATAGGATTGCAGTATTAAATAAAGGAGTCTTACAGCAGTACGGTTCTCCAGACGAATTATATAATAGGCCTAAGAACATATTCGTCGCCGGCTTCATCGGGAGTGTTCCAATGAATTTCATTCGTGGGGCGTTGAAGAGGACTAATGGAGATTATATATTAGAGGGTTTAGATTATCTATTTAAAATCCCTAGAACATACCATGATGTACTAAAGGATATTGAGGTGGGGACTGAAGTTATACTAGGCGTCAGACCGGAGCATGTAGACATTGGATTCGGAGAATATAGTGGTAAAGTCTATGTTGTAGAGCCACTCGGTAGAGATCAAATAATACACATAGATATAGGCGGTGAGATAATTAGAGCTTTAGCACCTGGAGACTATAAGGTTGAGGAAGGTAAGGATATTAAATTTAGTTTTAAAGAGGATAAGATTCATATTTTCGATAAGAAGAGTGGCGAGGCATATATCTAAACTAACATAATTTAAATGTATAACCGCCAGACACTTAATATTTAAATTATATCGAGTATTTATTAGAATCTTGTTATGAGACTAGCTGTCCCAATTGATGAGGATAAAGGTCTGGATAGTATAGTATCTAACGTCTTTGCCAGGGCAAATAAATTTATTATAATCGATTTGGTAGATCATGATATAAAGGATTATGAGATTTTTGACAATGAAGCTAAAACATTTCCACATGGAGCGGGACCTGTTGCAATTAAAATATTAATTGATAGAGGGGTGGATACTATATTAGCACCTGAGATCGGGCTTGGTACCCGAGAGTTGATAAAAGAGAAGGGTTTAAAATTATATCTTATTAAACCTGGGAAAAAGGTTTCGGAGGTTATTAAGGAAGTATTTTAGCTATTTATAGTATAATATTTGGTTTTATCATAATAACCACTATTACTATTTAGGGATATTGGTATGTCGAGATGTATGTGTCTCGAGGATTTAGAGAAGCTTACTTTAGTCTCGGATCCCAAGGTATCTCCTGATGGTATATATACTGTGTTTACAGTTACAAAACCTAGTATTAAGGATAATAGATATTATTCTAGACTATGGATATTGGATAATGAGAGTCTAGAATATGAACAGATTACAACAGGACCCTCGGACCATTCTCCGGAATGGAGTTTAGATGGTAGGAAAATAGCTTTTATCTCGAGGAGAACCTTTAAGGAGGATGAGCCTGGGGCTGAGATATGGCTTTTAGATATTGAGAGGAGGCTTGAGCCTAAGCAGATATTCAAGACGGATCGGCAGGTCTCAAATTTAAGGTGGTCTCCAGATAATAGAAGATTATTATTTATAATGCCTGTAGGGGATATAGAGCAGGATGTTAAGGTCATCGAGGATATACCTGTATGGTTTAATGGAAAGGGTTTTGTATACTCGATTAGAAACCATATCTTCATACTCGATACCTATACAGGAGATACGTGGGGCATCATAAAGGGTGATTACGACGTAAAATATGCTGAGTGGTCTAAAGACGGGGGTTCAATAGCTTATGTAGCGGTGGAGAATCGATTAAAACCATACATCAGCGATATCCATATTTATAACCTGAAGGATGAGGAAGATGTAAAATTAACTGATAGTAAAATGTATATATTTGATTTAGCATGGAGTCCCGATGATAAATTAATTGCATTTAGGGGGAAGGATCTTAAATATGGATTAAGTACCCATAATAAACTCTGGACTATAAATATATCGAGTTGTGAGGTTAGACTACTGACTGATATTGATAGGGATATAAATAATGCTATGAATTCTGATGTCCGAGGCCCATCTTCAGCAAGGTCTATACAGTGGTATAGAGACTATATTTATTTTCCAGTTGCATGGGGTGGTGAGGTTCATTTATATAGAGTGAATTTAGAAGGTGGACCTGAGCCATATATAGCTGGAGAGTTCACAGTAGAAGGTTTCAGTGTATTTAAAGGTTTCACTATACTTACTTTAATGAATTCTGTGAAGCCTCCTGAGATCTACGTATATAGGGATGGGGATTTAAGGCAGGTTACATCCTTTAATAAATATCTACTGGATGAATTGAATCTAATTAAACATGAGAAGTTCGTATTTAAGGCTAGCGACGGCGTTGAGGTCGAGGGATGGATTCTCAAGCCATGTAAATTTAAAGATAATGAAAGGTATCCAGCTATCCTATATATTCATGGAGGTCCTGCGACAACATACGGGGAGGGATTTATACACGAGTTTCATGTGTTGTCTGGAGAGGGTTACGTAGTTATTTACGTAAATCCAAGAGGTAGCACGGGATATAGCCAAGCCTTTAGAGATATTAGAGGGAGGTATGGTGGGAGAGATTATATGGATTTGATGGAGGCCTTAGATTATGTATTAAGTAAATATAATTATATCGATGGTGAGAGGCTGGGTGTTACTGGAGGTAGCTACGGAGGCTTCATGACGAACTGGATTATCGGGCATACAGATAGATTTAAAGCTGCAGTAACACAGAGATCGATTGTAAACTGGATCAGCGACTATGGAACCACAGACATAGGCTTCTATTTCAATGAGGATCAGATTGCAGGTGGATTTGGGAGGCATTACTGGGATAATAAGTGGTTTGAGAAATACTGGAGCCAAAGTCCATTAAAATACGTTGGAAATGTGACTACTCCACTCTTAATCATCCATAGTATGGAGGATTATAGATGCTGGCTAGATCAAGCCCTCCAACTATTTACAGCACTAAAGGTACGTGGTATACCAGCTAAAATGATACTGTTTCCGAAGGAGAATCATGATTTATCGAGGAAGGGTAAGCCTAAGCATAGGATTAGGAGAATTAAGGAGATAGTAGGATGGTTCAATAAGTATTTGAAGGAGCCTCTATAACTCACCCTCGTTGAGCCACCTCTTAATCATACTATCGACAGGCTTCGTTTTCCTTCTTCTCCTTATTCTATATGGATATCCCCCAACGGCTTCATATGCTTTATAGGCTAAATCATCTCCCTCCCCAACCTTATACTCCCTCCACCTCGTATCATGTCTATAGTTGGATGGTTCTGTCCAGCTGATATCAAATATATTTAATTTATCTGGTTTTACACATACTGCCACCCTATCAAGTTCTCTATGTAGGCTTAAAGGAACTGTAAATACTCTCGAAATATCCACCTTATTCTCAACCTTAATTGTGTCTATATTATATTCTCTCCTGATTCTATCAATCGAATCCATAGCTTTTCTCATAATATACTCGACTACTGAGTATGCTATATCAAGTGGACGTATATTCTTTCTGACATCATTAGAAAATATATTCTCATGTAAATGAATATGTGCGCCTTCTCCACTCCATTTTATAAATAATCCATATTTAATTCTATAGTCTCTTAAAATATCGACGATAGATTTCGCTGCTTCGACGGTAGCCCGCCAATATTCAATCCTATTATCTATATCCCAAACTGGTGAGACAGCATATATATTGTCTAGGAGGTATAGATTATCCTTATCACTTATAGAATGATATTTATTGATACTTGCATAAAATGTTCTAGGTCTACAGTCACTAAAAACTTCGAAAATGTATCTAAGGTCATTAATGGAGTTAATTTGAATCGGTACTTTATTAATATATCTATGGAATATTTGCTTACCCTTCTCATCCCTTTCCATACAATGGATTCCAATCCATCTATCACGTGAATATTCTATGATCTCATTAGCAACATCACTCTTTAGATAATGTTCCCTAATTTTATTATAATTCATTTAAAAATCTCCTCAAACATAGGTTAATAAGCTGTCTTCAAGGTATCTCAGAATCCTTCTCTTCTCTAGCCCTAATAATTCTTCTTTTAACGTGTGTAGGTAAAGCATAGTCCTCAGCCCTCTCAATAGCCGGTCTAACAATCTTTAACCCTACTCCATCTACAATCTCAATCTCCCATAGATGAAGGTCGTGAGGTGTCTGCCTCATCTTCTCAATTATTAGATATCTCTTTAAAACACCATTTCTAATCGCCCTCCTAAATCTAATTATACCATCTGCAATATGCTCTACACCAAACCCAAATGCATCGGAGGTAGTTATAGCATATTGGCTTGTAGCCACTATAGTCATGTTCCACCTATTCAATACCTTCTTGATGAAGTAACTATATTTCCTCGCCATGGCAGGCTTATCTAACCAAAAGGCAGATAAAGAATCGATGGCTAATCTACAATGTCCATATCCGAATCTCTTTTTAATCTCTATAACCTTGTTAACGAGTTCTTCAATATCGAGTCTATTTAAACTGTATTCATCCTCGATAGGCCTCATTAAGGCATCTATAATTACTAAGTTACCCTTATTAATAGCGTCTTGAAAATCCCATTTGAATTGGCTGGCCTGCCTAATTATACTTTCTCTACTTTCTTCAGTAGTAATGTATATGCATTTATCGCCTATTTCAATTCCCTTAGCTATAAAGTGTAATAATAGTATGGTTTTACCAGTACCAGGTTCACCAGTTACAGCGACGAAGAAGTTCTTGGGTATACCACCTCTCAATAACTTGTCGAGCTCTGGAACACCTGTAGAGACTCTCTCGATATCCATCCCAAATATATATTTGGTTAATTAGCTAAATAATATCGTTAAATGAATCTATGCATGTATAAGTTAGTTTCTCTATCATGTATCAAGGTTAATGGCTATATATTGGATAAAAAGGGATTATGGGTATAGACTACTTTTCTTTCAATAGTTCGATGAATTTCTTCATAAACGATGGTAAGTCAGGCCAAGCCCTGCTTGTAACTAGGTTCCCATCCACGACAACCTCCTCGTCCAAATACTCTGCCCCACCTGCAATTACATCTGGCTTTATAGCTATATAGCTAGTCATCTTTCTCCCTTTCGCAAGTCCTAAATGTATAAATAGTAGTGGGCCATGGCATATAGCTGCTATAGGCTTATTAGCTTCAAAGAAGTGCTTTATAACTCTCTCAACATTTTCATCAAGTCTAATATATTCTGGCATTCTTCCACCAGGAATTACAAGCCCGTCAACCTCCTCCGGATTAACCTCTTTGAAAGTCATATCTACCCATGGGAATCTATACCCCGGCTTCTCAGTATACGTAGTCCACCCAGGCTCAAAATCGTGTACTACAGTATATAAAGGCTCTTTCTTCGGACCTGCAACTTTAACCTCAAACCCCTCTTCCTTCAGACGATAATATGGATAGAAGATTTCCTGCGCCTCGACAGCGTCTCCAGCCAGAATCAATATCTTCTTCATTTAAACCACATAAATAATTAATCTATTAAGTCATTTATCTAGCATATACCCCTGAAGATAAGTTACTTCATTGTTTTTAAAGTTCGATGAACATTTTATAGTCTATGAAGACATATCCCTTATATCAATATAATTCATATGTTAAGGAGGTTGAGGCTGAGGTCCTGGATGTTTCTGAGAAGGGTGTAGTGTTTGATAAAACGATATTCTACCCGGGTGGAGGTGGGCAGATACATGATACAGGGTATATCGTTAAGAGAGGCGTAGAATACCGTGTGCCCAGGGTGTTTAAGGAGGATGAGATATACCATGTGGTTGAAGGTGTAGAATTGGAGCCGGGAGATAAAGTATTACTTAAATTAGATTGGGAACGAAGGTATCGGATTATGAAGATGCATACAAGTCTACATATTATAGGAGCCGTTATGTATAAGGATTATAACGTGCTCATAACTGGGTCGAATATACAGGAGGATCGTGCGAGGATCGATTTTCCTATGGAGGAGATGAATAAGGAGGTCGCTATGGAGATAGTTGGAAAGGCTAATAGCATCGCATTAGAGGGG
>DQXH01000047.1 GCA_011043415.1 Thermoprotei archaeon
GAAGGCTATAAATATCTTCATGATGATTTTGATAAACCTGATCTAATATGGATAGGCTGTCCACATGCTTCTCTAGAGGACATAGCTCATATAGCAAGCTTATTAAGGGGAAGGAGGATTGATAGAAGATTCTGGATAACTACATCAAGATCAGTATATCTACAGGCCTTGAATGAAGGTTATATTAAACTCATTGAGGATGCTGGTGGAAAAGTTTATGCTGATACATGTATAGCTGTAATGCCTTTGAAGGGTATAATCGAGAACATAATCACTAACTCGGCTAAAGGATGTTATTATGCACGTGGATTAAATAGGCTTAAGGTTAAGGTATATAGTTTAAATGAGATTGTAGAGTCAGCTGCTAAATAGTAAAATTATTTAACTATATATCTCGTAATTCTTAATTAGCGATATTCGAGACTCGTATAACTAAGCTACTAAAAATTAAACCCGATGACCCGAGTCTGATCTATAGAATACTAGCCTCTTCAAATAGGGAGGACTTCATTGAGGTGATGAGTCTAAGGGATAAGGTCCCTATGGCTAAATGGGTTGCGATGATGGAGAGAGGTATTATTAAAGGATCCGGACTGGAGGAATGCCCCATATGTATGGAAGGAAAAGCCTGAAAATGTATATAAATATGCTTCGTTTGCAGCATCGTTACCTGGTAAGATAATGAGTGTAAGGGAAACTTGAGAACCTAACTCAAGCCTAATATATAAACTCAATAATCAAGAATTATTTGGAATGTATGTGTTTAAGGGTAGAGTTATCTCGCGTGGAGTTGCCGAGGGAGAAGCCTTAATATCTAAAGACCCCATCTCATTCTATGGTGGAGTAGACCCAGATACGGGAGAAGTTATTGAGAAGGGACATGTGTTAAGTAGAGTTTCCATAGCTGGTAAGATACTATTCTTCCCTGGTGGGAAAGGATCTACAGTCGGTTCATATATAATATATAGGTTGAAGAAGAATAGAGTTGCACCTAAGGCTATGGTATGTATAGAGGCGGAGCCTATTGTAGCTATTGGAGCCATAATATCTGATATTCCATTGATTGATAAGGTTGCATGGGAAGTATTTAATGTGGTTAAAGACGGTGATCACGTTATAGTGGACGCTGATCAGGGAGTTATAACTATATTATAATAGTATGGTCGACTAAATATATGGTAATGAAGATTATAGTCGGGATTACAGGGGCCTCAGGCATAAGATTATCTTATAGACTGGTTGAGGAATTATATAAGCATGATAATGAAGTCTATACTATAGTAACTGATAATGCATATAAGGTTGCTGAGGCTGAGGAGGGTTTAGAGGTCGTCGATAAGATCAAGGGCTTTTCAAAAGCATTATATAATGAGAGACAGATGGATTCACCACTCGCATCCGCATCATTCCTCGTTGATGGGATGGTTATTATACCATGCTCGATGAATACAATAGCTAAGTTGGCATATGGGATCTCCGATAACTTGGTTTTAAGGGCTGCGGATAACCAGATTAAAATGAGGAATAAATTGATTCTAGTCCCGCGGGAGAGTCCATTAAGCTCGACCCACCTCAGGAACCTATATAGATTATCTAAAATAGATAACATATATATTATATTTCCTCTCTTAACGTATTATCATAAGCCAAGTAGTATTGATGATATGGAAAATTACACTATAGGTAGGATAATGGATGTACTTGGGATAAAACACAATTTATATAGGAGGTGGACCGGCTTAGCTAAATTCAAGTAATTTTCATTTAGTAGCTATGCTATATATGGATTGATGAATAAATCTAGATTATATATTTTGAAACTCGGTGGCAGTCTGATAACCGATAAATTACGTGAATATACTCCTAGAATAGATGTTATAAGGAGGCTTGCAATGGAAATTAAGGAGGGATATATCGATGACTATAAATTGATTATAGGCCATGGAGGGGGAAGTTTTCCACACGTATCTGCCGCCAAATATAAGACTAGCCTAGGATTTATAGATGAAGATAGTAAGCGTGGAATGTCTATAGTACATTATGATGCATTAAGGCTCAATATGATTCTATTAAAGGAATTCCTGGATGCTGGATTAAACGTATATACTATACATCCTTCTAGCATCTCGCTATCTAAACGCGGTAAGATAGTCAGCATATATATTAAACCGATTATCCAACTCCTTCAAAATGATATTATTCCATTAGTCTATGGAGACGTGGGAATTGATATAATACAGGGATGTAGCATACTCTCAACGGAGGAGATCATTAGAGTACTGTCAATTAAATTGAGGAGGTATTATCAGCCTTTTATTGTAATGTGTGGAATTGTGGATGGGGTATATGATAAAGACCCGGTTAAATATCCAGAGGCGAATTTCATTCATGAAGTGAATAGATTGAATATAAGAAGAGTTTTAAGATATTTGGGAGGTTCATATGGGATAGATGTTACGGGAGGTATGAGAACTAAAATCAAGATTTTATACGAGTTAGCGAAATATGGAGTCAACTCTATGATATTGAATTGCTTGAAACCAGGTAATCTAAAGAGTTTTTTAGAGGGTGTCGAGGTGAAAGGGACTATAGTCAAGTATTGAATGAGCCTTGAATCAACCTACGTAGATGCATGTAATGTCATTTATATTTGTGTCCGTAGGTCCCGTAATTATTAATCCACCTACCCTCCTAAAGAATGTATATGAATCATTGTTCTCGAGATATTCAATAGGCTTTAACCCGTCTCTAACAGCTTTAAAATATGTGTCTCCATCCGCATATGCCCCTGCAGCAGGTGAAACACCGTCTTTACCGTCGGATGCCACGGATATTATCACAATATCTCTATAACCTCTTATTTTAATGGATGCAGATAATACAAGCTCAAGGTTTCTACCTCCTATCCCCTTCCCTCTTACAGTAACTGTAGTCTCTCCACCCCCTACTAATAATACGGGCTTCTTAAATGGCTTATTATAATGATAAATTTCCAACGCTATCCCCGCGAGTAACTTGCCAACTTCCCTAGCCTCCCCCTCAATATATGATGATAAGATCCTACTCATATATCCAGACTCACTAGAGTATTTCACAACTTTATTTAAAGCCATCCTATTATTCCCGATTATTATATTTCTAACCTTTCTAAAGATCTTGTCCCCTGGCTTCGGAGTCTCAGGAATTAAGCCTCTCAAACCCTCTTCAATATGCCTCAATACTCTACTTGGGACTCTGGAGGTTAAATCATATCTCCTCAATACATCATATGCGTCTTCAAACGTAGATGTATCTGGCGCTGTAGGTCCTGATGCTATTACGTCCAGCGGGTCTCCAACTACATCCGATAGAATTAAAGAGTATACTTTAGCGGGATAGATTAGACGTGCTAATCCCCCGCCTTTAACAAGTGATAAATGCTTCCTAACGGCATTCAACTCATTTATATCCGCCCCAGCCTCCATAATCAACTTAGTCGTTATAGAAAGGTCTTCAACTGTTATATCGTCATAAGGTAGCGTAAATAGCGCGGAACCTCCCCCAGATATTAATGTAAACACGATGTCCCTAGAATCTAATCCATCTACTAATTCACGGATCTTTCTAGCAGCCTCTACATTCTCAATGGATGGAAGTGGATGGGTACCCTCCAGTAATTTAATTCTCTTTGTCTTATACCTCCCTCTAGTACCTTTTGGAATTATTACATATCCATCTATAATATTCTCCCCCAATATATCTTCAATAGCCTCAGCCATAGATCCGGAAGCTTTTCCAAAGCCTATTACATATATTCCTCCAACCTTATCAAGCCTGATTCTATATCTACCCTTAATATAGATTGTATCACCATATAGTTTCACCGTATCTTTAACGAGTTTACCTGCATTCATATCTTTAATTACCTTTAAAATAATATTTACAAGCTCCTCCTCAACCTCATCTATCCTCTTCATCTATCTAATCCTCCTAAATATCCGTAGCAGATATATATAGAGCATTATAAAGAAGAATCCATATATGACTCCTGCTAGAACTGAGAATAGAACTAGAAATAGATCTAGTTGAATATAATTTCCGAATATATATGCCATAGAACACATTGACGATATTCTTATTGGTGGGAATATTATAGCCCATACAGTTATAATCTTTAGCCACCAATATCTAAGGATATCTAAGACCTTCAGTTTCAAGATGATGTCGAGATATCCCGATGCAATTATCAAGGGTGTAAATGTAAGGATCAGCCATGCCAAGTTATATACCGTTATCTCCCTTCCCAAAACCATAAATATGAGGTATAGGATTGAGGGTATAAATGATGTTAAAGCTCCTAGATCCCTCTGATAATTCTTTATAAAGTCATACTTCATCATGTTCTAAAATTAAAAAAAGTTGTGAGGAATATAGGTTATCCGAACTTAACTGATAAGTACCATATGAATGTCCATGTAAAGACTAGTGTAACTATAAGCAGTAATATAAAGTGTATCCAACTAGGCCTGACGTTCTCTTTAGCTGGGTGTATCTTAGGTAGATGGAACCAATTTAAGTATAGAAGTGCCCAGCATGCCACGACCATTATGAACATGCTGGTTACCCCAGTCAATATAATTAGTGGCCCAGGCTTCTTCAGGAATAGCTGCGCTAGACCCATTATATAGAAGATTACCGTTATCGCATAGTAAGTCTTTCTATATTCCCAGTTTCTAACTGCACTATAAGCAGCGACTGCTGTAACTGCTATTGTATATATTACTCCGATAGCTACTCCACCCCATCCTAGTGCGGGATTCGTAGATATCAATTTAGGATCATATGAGAATGGAAGCATTAGAATAACCGTTGGTATAAATAATCCTAGCCATGTCCAACCGAGACTCTTAACCTTACCAGCCAAGTTAGTATAGGAGTTACTTGCGATGATTCTTGAGAAGAAGTCTCCAGCGGTTATGAATGTATCGAATAGGAAGAAGAATCCTAGTATCAACATTATAGCCCTCCCGACGAAGCCCCATGCAGCTCCCAGCCACTCACCCTGGACTACAACAAGCTTCCATCCAGATGGAACCTCTATCTTCCCAGCTAGATATAGTGGCCTTAATATACCATATGATAATATTGATGTTAAGATTATTGTAATCATGTTAAATATTACTCCGAATAAATTATCAGCCCATAGTGCTAATGACCACTTCTTCCACGCCTTAACATTCTCTTCTGTAGGCTCGAATCCTACTCCGGTGGAGGGAATGGCTTCAGGGGCTCCGGTAACTGGGCTTGTAACTCTACCTATATGCTTAGCCATACCCCAGTTAGCGTCTCTTAGCCAGAAGCTATATGCCATATTCCAGAAGCCACCAGCTCCAGTATATGCTATTAATGTAATTAAAATTCCTGTATCCGCTAAATCGAATCCAGGTGGGGTTAATGAGAACCTAGGTGTAACTAATGCTGCGAAGTACTCTCCTACGACAGCCCTAGCCGCAGGTACTGCCACTATGGCTAGTAACATACCTAGTACAGAAGCTATTGCAGCTAGCGACTCAATAACCTCTACTACCCGATATGCAACAGGGCCTAATAGAATCAAGATAAATAAGATTATAATTAATATTGTGCTCCAGAATCTACCTTGGTCTGTGAAACTCCATCCGGCTGGGAAATTTGTCACTGCAGCTAATGCACTTGCTGCTCCACCTAAGTAGCCCCCGACCCATGAGTAGAATACGATAGCCATGATCATCATGAACCATCCGAATAGGTGGTGTATCCTATGCCATCCCTCAAATATACTTTCTCCTGTGGCGACGGTATACCTTCCTAGTTCCTGATTATACCAAAGCTGTAGAAATGCGAATATAATTAGCCAGCCTACGAAGAATAATCCATACTTGGTGACCATATATGGCCACCAAATAAGCTCTCCACTCCCTTGTGATAGACCTGCCCATACCATACCAGGACCGAATAGCATCCATATCGATATTAAGGTTGGTAATGCAGCTACCTTAAGCGGTTCATCGAGGCGCCCTAAAATTAGTTTAGCGGCTGAAGACTTTTCCTCAGCCATAGTATACACCTAATTAAATACGAATAATATTATAGTACATGATCATTTATTAGCTTTTACAAAAATTCTCTTTACTATGTAAAATACTTACTTAATTTCTAATAAAAAATAGAGATTTATGGATAAAGAGTCTTATATACTGCTCCCTTATCAGCTGATTCAACTAACTTGGAATACCTATATAATACTCCTTTCCTTACTTTAGGCTGAAGCGGAGACCATCTACTTAACCTCTCCTTAATAACTTCCTCCTCAACTTCTAAATCAATTTTTCTATTTGGGATATCGATATTGATTATGTCGCCATCCTCCACAACTGCTATTGGCCCGCCTTCCATAGCCTCTGGAGAAACATGTCCAATACATGGACCTCTAGTGGCTCCTGAAAACCTTCCATCTGTTATTAATGCAACATCCTCGGCTAGTCCAAGGCCCCAGACGAGTGATGTAGCAGCAAGCATCTCCCTCATTCCAGGACCACCCTTCGGCCCTTCATATCTAATGACAATTACATCGCCCTTCTGAATATCTCCCTTAAGTAATGCATCTATAGCCTCCTCCTCACTATTAAATACTCTTGCAGGACCTCTAAACCTCATCATACGGGGTGAGACTGCAGCTGTCTTGACGACTGCACCATTGGGAGCTAGTGAACCCTTTAAAATCGCGATTCCACCCTCTGGATGAATAGGGTTATCTAAAGACCTAATAACATCCTCATTATAGATCTTTGCATCTCTTAAATTCTCTTCTAGCGTTTTTCCCGTTACTGTAATAACATTTAGATTGAGTTTTTCTCGTAGTCTCTTCATTACCCCGGGTATTCCGCCAGCTAGATGAAGATCCTCCACAGTATATGGACCGGCTGGAGCCATATTACATATGTGAGGAGTCCTTCTACTAATCTCGTCGAATAGATCTAGGTCAAGCTTTATACCTAGTTCATGTGCCACTGCCTGAAGATGGAGTATAGTGTTTGTGGAGCCTCCCAGCGCCATATCAACTGTAATAGCGTTCTCAAATGCTTCAGGAGTCATTATTTTACTGGGTGTTAGATTCTGCTTAATCAATTCTATAATTAACTTACCAGATTCTAGTGCAAGCTTCTTCTTCTCGGCATATGTAGCGGGGGTGGTACCCATATACGGGATAGCCATACCTAAAGCCTCCGTCAAAGCCTGCATAGTATTGGCTGTAAACATTCCGCAGCATGCGCCTGGGCCCATTGCATTTAAATTGACAAGATACTCGGCCTCCTCCTCACTAATCTTCCCACTCTTTAGAAGCCCTTGAAGCTCGAATATATCTGCCAATGTAACCTTCCTCCCCTTAAAATAACCCCATTCAGCTTTTACAGACGGCATATTTCCTCCTAATACAAATATGGCTGGTATATCAAGTCTCGCGGCGGCCATTAACATTCCAGGTATTATTTTATCACATGATGCGATAAATACGATTCCATCAAATCTATGTGCTAGAGCCATCAATTCGATGGAGTCGGCGATTACTTCTCTACTAGGTAGTGGAGCTCTCATACCCTCATGACCCATAGCTATACCATCGCATATACCGATTGTATGGAATTGTAGTGGGACGCCGCCAGCTTCTCTAATACCTTGTTTAACGTATTCTCCTAAGATATTAAGGTGTTGATGTCCTGGATTAACTTCATTCCATGAATTGGCTATACCTATAAATGGTTTATTGAAGTCGTCATCCTTAAGACCGAGTCTTTTAAATAAAACCCTATGTGGAGCCTGACCCCATTCAAGGCTGAAGAATTTACTCCTAGGTTTTAAATCATATTTAGACATTACAATAAATTAATTAGGACTATAGAGTATTTTTAGGTTTAGATTATTAAAGTTTCTAGCATATATATAATCTATGTTAAGGAGGATATTATGGATAAAGATAAGATTATTCGAGATTTGAAGAAGTTTATAGACCCTGATAGAGTTATAGACGATGAATTAATTATAAGGCTATATAGTAAAAACGCGATTTACATGGAGGGAGGAGCTATAGCACTCGTCTTCCCTAAATCTACTTATGAAGTATCTGAGTTAGTTAAGTATGCATATAAGAATAGTATTAAGCTTTACCCCCAGGGATCATCGAGTGAGATCGTAGGATCGTCTACTCCAGACTATAACGGTATAATAATTAATTTTCAGATGATGAATAGGATCAAGGATATTAATATCGTGGATTCGTATACCACTGTTGAGCCTGGAGTCAGGCTACATGAGTTAAATCAGGAGCTATCGAGATATGGTTATATGTTTCCAGTCGATCCTGCATCGATAAAATCTGCTACCGTGGGAGGGGCTATAAATAGTGGTTCAGGGGGGATGATGGGAGCTAAGTATGGGACTATGAA
>DQXH01000026.1 GCA_011043415.1 Thermoprotei archaeon
CGGGGTTACCCTAAACTCATCTAACTCTATCGTATTAAAGCTTCGGAATGTTTTGAAGACTAGTCCGTCATATTTATTGTATTTCTCCCTTACAGAAACTTGATTCCATAGATTAAGTATGTCTCTACCTGTTTCCCCGATATATATTGGAATATTTCTATTTAATTGTGGTAATAGAGCCATATGATCTAGATGTGGATGTGAGATGAATACTGCATATACATCGGTATCTTTACCGTATTCTAAATCTGGTTTCCTCCCTTCGTTGATCCATCTAGTATATAGTCCATCTACTGGCGGAGCTAGTCCCACGTTTATTAATTCATCTATCCCCTTAGGCTTCCGCCTAGGCCATTCATACAACTCCTTATATCTCTTGAGTGAATATCCAAAGTCGAGATATATCCTTTTGTCACGATATCTAATTTCAATAAGATTACCGCCTATCTCTCGATAGCCTCCTAAGACTCTAACTACTGTATCCTGATTTCTCCACTCTAGAGTCTGATTCATTGTGATCAATCCATATAATATTTTCCATATTCAACCAATTTTAATATCTAGATGCTTTTTATCCTTAAGGTACACTTCCCTTGCACATTTACTACAGATTCCCGTGAGACTAGGCCCGCCGCAGATTTTACATGGCTGCAACCTAGGCTTCTCGACGCTCTTCTCTAATATAGGAATCAATTTCTTAGTAAATACTCTATACAGCCTCCTCATAAATGCTGGCTCCTGCTCCTCAAATCTCATGATAATCTCCTTTCTTCTAATACTTCTAGCACCTATTCTTAATGGGCATGACCTCGTTAATCTAGGTAAATTATTTAAATCAACATATAACCTTGTCTCCCATTCATATATCTTTACCAAAGGCTTAACCTTTCTGACCTGGTTGGGGAAGTCAGGCTCGAGTACAGGTTTCTGCGTGATCAAATCCCCAAATTTACCATCGACGAAGAGTGTAATCATCACCTCAACTACATCATCAAGTAAATGACCCGTAGCTAATACATCCGCACCTATTTTCTTAGCTAAATACGACATATAGTATCTCTTTATTATACCGCAAGTCCCACATATTCTCCTTCCATATTTAGTACCTATAAAATCTTTAATAGTATATCCCTTCTCCTCCTTTAGAGAAAATATATGTAGAGGTACATTAACGAGCTTAGATACTTCCTCCGTCACCTTCCTAGCTTCCTCCGAATACTCGTCAATACCTAAGTCGATATGAATTACATGGATATCTAGGTCTGGATAAGCCATCTTTAAACTATGCAGTAGAGCAACGCTATCCTTACCTCCAGAGACTGCGACAGCTACTCTCTCACTAGGTTTAAACATTTTATATTCATCGACGGTTTTCCTTACCCTCTCAACAAAATATTTTTTAAAGCATTCCTCACATAATACGAGTCTAGCGTATCGTAACTCTATCGTCCCGTCTCTTTCTCCACACATCATGCATTTAACCATTATAGCCATCAACTCCATTCAATCAAATATATTCATCCTATGTCCCGGCGACATAGGATAGACTGTCACATTCTTGATATATCTTAAATATTATATATAATATTTCTGATATCTATGCCAACCCTTCCTGCAATCCTCAAGATTCCAATGACTTTTGAGAGGAGGATGATGAGGATTGTCGAGAAGGGTGATGCTGAGGAGTTTTATTTTATAGTCTTCAATTCATCTCTCGATGGATTCGAGGGACCTGGCTATCTAGGGTATATCTTCTATATCTTATTCTTCACTCAATTGATTCAAGCCTACTCAAAATATATCATAAATAATCTAAGTATAGCGTCTAGAGAGAAGATTAGAAGGAATTTAATAAGTAGGCTCCATATTATAAGACGAAGCTATTTTAATTTACTCAGTGACTATGAATGGGATTTTATAAGGAAGTATGGATTCGATGAGGATTGGATTAGGTCAAAGGTATTATCTAGGAATATCGGTACTAAAGTTGATAACATATACTATTCGGCTTACTTTAAGGAGGTTAGAAGGATTATGGAGTCGGAGCGTAGAAAGGCGTCTTCCGAGTTCAAGACATTATACAAATTATATACTTCTCTTATGAAAACTGGTATTGAGATATCTTTAATATTCGCATGGATCCTATATCTATATACATATTTATTTCAAATTTTACGTGGAAATGGAGAGTTAGATGATATTGTAGATGCTTCTCTCGAGAATGGACTACACCGTAAAATTATTCATAATCTCATTAAAATGAGTAGATTGTATGGATATGATGAAAAATGGGTTTCAAGAACATTTAAGTATGCTATGTTTGTATTAAGTAAAAATGTTGATCTAGAGGTTAATAATGGGAATATTGAGGTAAAGGTTCTCGGGTCATGGCCTCCAATTCTCTTACTATATTCATTTATTGTAATGGGTGTTAAACCCAGCGCTAGGGATATGATGGATGCTCAGAAACCTATGTGTAGGCTATGTAGATTGTTCTGGATAGGGGTATTAGGATATTTTATGGATAATGAGATTAAAGTCGTGCTACATACCTTTAAGATCAGGCATGGATTATGTATATTAAAGCTGGAGGCTATTAAGGAGGCTGGTGAAGAAGCTACTTAATAAGTGGGCCTACATTAACAAATTTATCTATGTATTCGCATGGGTATTTCTCTGGACATACTCCTAGTGTCATACATTTTGGTAACGTATATATAGCTAATAATCTATTAATCCTACCTACAGCCTTAGCTATATCACCAGCTATATACCTAATCTCCCACTGGGCCTTAATACATCTACGTATAGGTAGAGACGAAATTAGATTCCATCCATCTATATTAATTAAATCATATATTACATGGGCATGTGAAACCACACCTATTGCCTCGGTCATTTTGACTCCCTCTTTAATTGATTTATGATATAACCGATAAAGTCTGGTCACCATATCCTTGTAATCATCAATATACTTGCTTCTTCTGATTGTATATGGTATAATATAATCTAAGCGGTTTAGAGCGTTATATATGCTCTCAGGAATATGATTCCAAGTCCTTTGTCTAATAGCCTGGTGAAACGCTGAGAGACTCATTCTAGTTATGATATTATAATTATTATTTCTCAAAAGAGTTAGAATAGCTTGGTCTCGATCTTTGATAGCCTTTATAATCTCCTCATTTGAAGGCTTATACGCCTCTGAATACGAGTATAAATATGTCGGCGACCCGCCTGATAGCCTCATTAAATAATCTATAAATCTATCTATTTCATCACCAGGCCTTCTAAATATGTTTGGGGCTGGATAATATCTTAGAATATTATAGTTCTCACCCCACTCCTTAAATAAGTTAGGTGATTTTTTAGATGCCTCTATAATCATATCACCAACTATTTTTCTAATGATTTCAGGAGTATATTCAGACCTAGCCATCAAACTTAGGTGAGTCAGTTCTCTAGCATTTCCGCATGTCAAGATATTAGTAACTGTATATAGCGGTATTACATATCTAGCGTCTTCCTTAGGGATACCGTTGGAAACCATCTTATAATATAAGTCGATGGACTTGAATAGTAAATTCTCGTACTTCTTAATGGATCGAGGGATATACAGTCCATAGGGTTCTACTCTCCTCATAGACTGCTGTAGATGACTTAGGTATAGAGGCTGGACTAGATATAGGGTAGCTAGGCGAGGTATATCCTTAATTGAAAATGTATATACAGCCTGGTCTAATACACTTAAATGCCCACCTGAGAGTGTTACATCTAAAATTCTATTTATAAGTTTATCCGCCTTACCCTCCTTTAAAGCCTTTAGATAAAGGGTTTCAGGCTCCTCCTTCTTCAATGTCGCGTGGGCTCCGAATGCAACAATCTCCTCAGGCCCCATCCTCTTTCCTCGTAGATAAGCTATAAGCTTTATTTTAGGCTTTAAAATACCTATCTTCATACTCTCCTACTCTCTAGTAATAGATCAGTGAACTCAATGAACCCCCTCCAATATTTCTCCTTGGTCACGTAATCGGCTACCTCCTTAAGCTTATCAGGGCTATTATCCAGCGCTGCACCGAATCCAACGTTCTTAAGCAGACGTATCTCTAACTCACTATCTCCGACTGCCGCTATCTCATCTAGAGAAATATTTAAAGTCTCTGATATCGCCTTAACACCCAGGAATTTATCTACATCCTTAGGATGGATGTGGAATGCGAACTTGCTATCGAGTATCGATATATCAGGATACTTAGATACTATTTCAATAAGCTTATCCTTGGGTATTGTGGGTGAAATCACCTTATCCACGTGTCTATATCTATTAGACCAACTCTCCCTCACCCTGTTCCCAAACAATCTCTTAATTTCATTCAATGCATCTAAAACCGAGTCAGGGTTCCCAAATGTAATTATATCATCTAGTATGTCTACTACACACCCAGACTCCGCTATAACTGGTCCTGATGAACCGATATAATGCGCTAAAGCTTTCGTAACTGGCAGGGCATTTCCACTAGCCAATATGGTCATGAATCCACTTCTCTCCAGAAGCCGTATTCTCTCTATAGCCTCTATACTTAGCAGATCCGTCTCATCAGTTATAGTTCCATCAACGTCTATAACAACTACCCTGATATCACTTAAATCTATTCTACTCATCTTCTCATCTCCTTAATCTCATTTATTACATTGATTACATACGGATCGACTTTCCTTAAATAGGCTAAGTATATGCTTACTAAATCAAAGAACATAATAGTCTTTAAAATTCTATATAGTATATCCCTTTCGTTCATCTGATATGTGAGGAATCTGACTGCTTCTTTATTGAAATACTCTATAAGGTAATCTAGTTCATCTCCATCATATCTCAATATTATTGGAAGAAACTGGTTAACATATTTTTCATACGCTTCAACCTCATTATGATAGCCTTCAGGAAAAACTACGTAGTATGAATGTACTTTAGAGTTTTCATTGAAGGAGGATTTTATCCTGTGTAATACCCCTATATAATATGCTGTACCATATATTACGGGGGTATATCCCCATATAAATGACGCCATTCTATATGCTTCATTATACCTTTTCTCTATACTTAACTTGCGACCTAACCTATCTAGCTTTTCAGCTACTCTTGTAATCCTATTATCAACTTTAAATACGTGATTAAGCATTTTTAAAGACGCGCCTAGCATCTGTGGCAATCCCGCCCGCGGAGCTAATGCAGGCTCGATAATGTTTATATCCCATTTATATCTCTCTGCATACTCTAACAACTTCCCATCTGCTGTTACTACAGCTACTATCGGGGCGTATTCATGCATTTTCAATAATGTATTTATCGTCTCTATAGTGTTTCCAGAGTGGCTTACCCCAATTACCAGAGATTTCCTTACTATCCTCCTCGGCGGGGTAACTCCTTTATAGACGTATACTTCAATGTTCCTATTTGTAAGGTATGTATAGTCGCGGATTATATCCCCCACTATCCCTGATCCACCCACTCCAATAAATACAACTCTCCTAGGAATCTTCTCCAATTCTGTAGCCTGGTTGAAAGCCTTCCTAAGCCTCTCACCCCACTTCAAATATTCCTGGATAAATCCTCTATCATCATACTTATTATAGCGTTCTAATATGTCACTCCACCTCATTATTCCACCATAGCCCTAATAGATATAATCTATCAATACTCATTATAATATGCTAGGAAGTTAAATTAGTATATCAGTGAAGTAGGATGAATGAAGAGAGGAAATTTACTAGAATCGTTGTTGAGCCTCCGGGTCCTAAAGCTAGAGAGGTAGTAGGTAGAGACGAGGAGTATCTAATGCAGTCATACGTCAGGTGGTATCCTCTAGTTATTAAGAAGGGTGATGGGGTCATTTTAGAGGATGTAGACGGCAATAAGTATATTGACATGAATGCTGGTATCGCGGTATTAGCCACTGGACATAGGGATCCGAGTGTGGTATTGGCTATTAAAGAGCAGCTTGAGAAGTTTCAGCATTATAGTCTAACAGACTTTTACTATGAATTGGCTGTAGATTATGCCGAGAAATTATTCAATGCGATGGAATGGCATGATAATAAAATATTTTATACCAATAGTGGGGCAGAGAGTATTGACGCAGCCATCAAGGTATCGAAAGGCTATTTTGAAGGGAGACGTAACTACTTCCTAGCATTTATAGGTGCATTCCACGGAAGAACTATAGGTAGTTTAAGCTTGACAGCGAGTAAGCCTATTCAAAGAAGATACTTCTTCCCTATGATGCCCGGGGTCATCCATGCACCATTTCCATACTGCTATAGATGCCCATTCAAACTCGAGTATCCATCATGCAACTTCTACTGTATAGATTTTATAAAGGAGTGGATCTTGGAGAAGTATCTACCTAAGGAGGAGTTAGCGGCTGTATTTATAGAACCTATACAGGGTGAGGGAGGATATATACCCGCTCCAGACGGTTTCATACAGAGACTCAGGAGACTTGCGGATGAATACGGTTTTCTAATAGTATCTGATGAGATTCAGAGTGGAATGGGTAGGACAGGGAAGCTCTTCGCGATTGAGCACTACAATGTAAGACCCGATCTAATTGCGGTGGCAAAGGGAATAGCATCGGGATTACCTTTAGGTGCTTTAATCGGTAGGAGGGATGTAATGATACTTCCACCGGGAACACATGCTAATACATTCGGCGGAAACCCTGTTTCACTTGCTGCTGCTTCAGCTACATTAGATCGCCTGTTAAATGGGTTGATGGATAATGCTGCTAAGATGGGTAGCTATCTAATAGATAGACTGAATGAGTTGAAGGATAAATATGATATTATAGGTGATGTAAGGGGGAAGGGTTTGATGATAGGTGTTGAGCTAGTTAAAGATCGGGATTCTAAGGAGCCTGCCAAGGAGGAGTTAGGGAAAATTCTTGAATATTCGTTCAAGCATGGTCTATTGGTTATTGGAGCAGGTATATCGACAGTTAGATTCTCACCGCCGCTGAATATTACTATGGAAGTAATTGATGAGGCTTTAGATATATTCGAGGATGCATTAAAGAATATATCTGAGGAGTAGACGCTATAATATATATTCATCTCTCTGTATATACCAAGATATCTATTTATTTATTCAATCTTAATATAGTAAATAGGAATAAGAATAATGAATTACCCCTAGGAAGACGGATAAGATTATTTTTAATGTATTGAGGTGTTTAAATGAGTGCTAAAAAGGCGTATGAAATCGCAGTTCTAGCTAATAGATGTAAAGAATGTGGACTTTGCATCAGTATATGTCCTACAAAAGTGCTTGCAGTGGGAAGTAAACCAAATTTAAAAGGTTTCTATGCGACGGTGCCAAAATATCCAGATAAATGTATTGGATGTAAATTATGTGAATATATCTGTCCTGACTATGTATTGATTGTTAAGGAGGATGGGGGAGGTAAATCGATTGGTAGGGTAATATGGAATGATGAGGTCGATGTATATGAGGGTTGAGTTCCTGACCTCAAATGAGACGTGTGCGGAGGGCGCTATGGCAGCGGGTTTAAACGTATATATAGGTTATCCGATCACTCCATCTAGTGACCTATTTGAATATTTGGCCGAAAAACTTCCTAAGAGAGGAGGAATAGTATATCAAGGAGAAGATGAGATAGCTAGCATAAACGCATTAGTAGGAGCTTCTCTTGCAGGAGCGAAGGCCATGACCGCTACAAGCGGCCCAGGTCTCAGCTTGATGCAAGAGGGGATAGGGTTGGCTATAATGCTCGAGGCCCCTCTCGTTATAGTTAGCGATATGAGGACGGGACCTAGCACGGGGATAGCGACTCAGATAGGTCAAGGAGATATCATGCAAGCTAGATGGGGTTCGCATGGTCCTTACAATCTTGTCGTATATGCTCCAGCAAGCGCTCAAGAGGCCTTTGATTATACAGTCAAAGCGTTTAACACGGCGGTTAGGCTCAGAGTTCCTGTGATAGTATTAATGGACGCTATACTAGCACATACTAGAGAGAAGGTAGTTATCAAAGAACCAGGTGAGATAGAGGTAGTCGAGTTTAAAAAGACAAAGAAACATCCTGGTGAATATAAGCCATATGAATACGATCCAGATGATCTAGTACCTCCTATAGCGTTTTTCGGAGAGGGATATAAGGTCCTTCACGAATCGCTAGCACATGATGAAAGAGGATATTATAAGACATCGCCAGAAGTATATAGACCTCTTGTTGAGAGGTTTATAGAGAAGGTTAATAGGAATAGGAAGTATGTGGTCGCATCTAAGGACTACTATGCCGATGACGCTGAGACTCTATTCATCGCTATAGGGTCCGTAGCTAGGTCAACACTCGCTTTAGTTAGAGATCTAAGAGAATCCGGTTTAAAAGTTGGTCTCTTCAGGCCGATATCGATATGGCCTTTCGATGAAGATAGATTTATA
>DQXH01000127.1 GCA_011043415.1 Thermoprotei archaeon
GAAGCTATCTTCAGCCCCAGGCTCTATGGAATCTGTTACACCATACTTCATCAAGTTATATGGATCAGGGTATCTAGAGTAATATGCAATCGGCTTCTTCATAATACTTAAATCCGGTATAATCCAGTATGAATCTGTTACGATCATTCTAGAATAATATGATAACGCGAGATAATCTAAATAGTCTAGAACCTCTAAAAATAGTATGTCATAATCCTCCATGATCTTATAATACCTCCCACCCTCCATCAAAATCTTCTTCAGATTCTTGGGTAGGGATATGATTATAGGCATCCTAAAATTCTCACCCAACTTAATTAAATCACTTATAACCTCCAGAGGATTCAACATATTTAGATAAACGGCAATATACTCATTCTCATCGATAGACAACTCATCCAATATACTTGATTTTTTAATGGCCTCACTCAAATTCCTTAATACAGCGTCTACAGATGTAAATCCAGATACTTTAATAAACTTACCGTCAAAACCCTCTGAAACCAGATTCCCCCTATTAACATCCATATTAACTATATGTATACTCGACCATCTATCAATGACCTGTCTTAAAATCTCATCATAATTCTTCACATATGTCCTTACACCAGATCCAATATGGATTACTGGAACCTTCTTCTCCCTAGATGCATATAGAACTGCATATACAGTCCTTGAGTATCCACCTACTATAATAGACTCAAGCTCATACTTCTCAATTAACTCTATAACCTTATCCTCTAGAGACTTGAGGCCCGTCCACTTTATAGTCTCCTTAGGACGGGGATAGTTTAATGTAAGATATTGGACACCCTTCTCAAACCAACCAGATTCCTCAAGTACATCGAAAAAGAGTATATTGAATATTTTCTTAGGGAGATTCTCTATAATGGTTGCATGGATATATATCTCAGGTCGAGTCCCTATAAATAAGCCGACCTTCATCCCTATACCCCTATCCAGTCCATATCACAATAAACTTAATTATTAAATATAAGGAAGTAGTTAGTTAATATAGTATATCTGAGGGATTGTATATGAATATTAGAGTACCATCGACTGAAATTAAATATAGATGTCTGAGGTGCGGCCGTATCTCGACGGCTAAGGCAATATCATCACAGGTGAGGTTCCAGTGCCCCCACTGTGGATTCTCGATTCTAGAGAAGGTGAGGAGAGAATTTGCTAATGAGGTTATAGCGAGGTAACATCCCTCAACAAACCATCTATAACAAGGGATAAATAATTCTCTATAAAGTTTGCTAATCCATTAATAGGTATTATAGCTACCCCTCCTTCAAAGAAAGTTTTATGATGTCTCAATGTAATTACCACGGGGTAGATCTTCATACCGATATAGCGGGATATATTTCCTAAGAGTCTACACCTATCAATATGGGACTTAACGACCTCCCTCAAAATAGATGGAGAAAGTAGTTTATCCCAATGCTTACACTCTAGGCAGAATAATGTATCCCTAGAGTATGCTATGATATCGATCTCCCTAGGAGGCCTACGGATCCTAAAACTCCTTATAACCTCATATCCATACTCCCTGAAAACTAGACTTACAAGCTCCTCAAAATCCCTCCAATCCAGGATCTCAGCCACATCCTCGAGTGAGAAGCCCTCTGATAAAATGCTATAGATTAATTTAATCCTCGTATCGATATTATCCAATTCCCTCCTAAATTTATTGTAGTAGGAATATAGGATGTATTGATTAACGCCGTTTCTTGCAGAGAGTTTAAGTGGATCCCCGCCCCTATATAGATATAGTAATGCATATTTGTATAGAGGTTTAATATCTTCTAACCCGGTCATTCCATAGTTAATACTAATATAGGCTTAAAGATCCTTGGTAAAACACTTTTGCTAATACTCCGACCTATAAATTTAGGGACCTTCCTCCTCTTAATCAATATAATTAGATCATATGGATTCTGGATAGACTCCTCGATAATAGCCTCGGCGACATCCCTTGAATATAGAATCTTCTTCCTAACCTTGAAACCCATTCTAGATAGTATTTCAGCCGATTCATCAAGCTTCTTATTAGACTCCTTAACAATATCCAGTTCCTCAATCTCATTCTGCTCCAGAGAAGTTACCGATGGAAGTGTTATCACTGTCATTAGAGTAACTTCGACACCACTCTTATCTGGAATTAGATAATCGAGAAACTCTAACGGCGATAAGCTAGTCTTCAATCCAATCGGGATCAATATACTTCTTATACTCACTTCCACTCACCCATCACAACGCTACTCTGAGTCATCCTAATGCCCTGGATCTTAAGTATATCTTCTTTTAAAATCCTTCTAAACACCTGTATAGACTCTACATCAAGCTCTATAAAAATATCAAACTCACCAGTAATCTCATATACCTTAGTCACATTCTTAATCTTAGCTAGACTCTTACAGACATTCTCAAGCTTATCAGGCTCCACCACAATCAACATAATAACCTTCATTATAAACCACCTACTGGAATATATAGATGTATTATGTCAATATTAGGATAGAAACGCTGGTAATATATACGTTTACCCTTCCTAGTAGGCCTCTTAGGAGTAATAATAGCTACTTGATCAACCCTCAACTCATTCAACCTCCTAAGCAATACCTCATCATCCCCAATTACAACATATGAATCACATAGATACCCCTCATCTCTAAGCCTACTACAAACCTCCCTTAACCTTCCCATACTCTCCCTATGAACATCATATATATCCAAGTCACCAGACAACACACCAGTTCTAATATGATCTATGATGATCAGGCGGTGGATATCGGGTAAATTATATTTTATTGCGGATACAACCTTATCTACAGGAATATCTTCAGTGACTAGGACCGCAGTATGTATATACGGGACAGCAGGAGGCAGTAACTCCAGTGAAACCTTCTTCATAATACCAAGTCCACTATATAGGCGGTAGCCGATAAATATAAGTAACCCTGCTAAAACCCATAGCGTACCTAAAACCCTACCTGCGGGATGATATAACACTACGAGAGAGAATAGAGTCCCGGTTGATATCAATCCGATTATAGATACGATACTAACCTCATATCCATGTAAACTTACATTAAGCGGGGTCTTCCAAGGCCTATACGCATCTCTATCCACGACCCTAAGCTTAATATGACTATAATTCACTAGGAAGTAGCTTAGTAAAGCACCGAAGTTATATAATCCAGCCACAAAATGCAGCTCCCCAGTAAATGCAAGTAAACCACCGATCAAACCAAATATTATAATCGCTATATATGGTGTAGCCCTCTTCCTATGAAGCCTACTAAAGATCCTGGGTACAAGCCTAAATCTAGACATACTATAGACTACCCTAGATACGCCTATTACACCCGTATTCGTAGATACTAAGTTAATTAAGAAGGCTACAATAGCGACTCCAATCGAGAAGTATCCCCCTATAACAGGTATTTTAGATGCTATTGCAGCAATAGGGCTATAAACCGATTCAGTTAATCCCTCCCAACCCAATACACCTAATCCAAGAACCGAGAAAGCCAATGTAAATATAATTATACTTACGATAGATAATTTAAATGCCCTGGGTAGATATTTCCAGGGATTCCTAGTCTCCTCAGCAGCCTGTGCAATAGACTCTATCCCTATGAAACTACTCATAGCTAATGTAACTCCATATATAAAATTCTCTGTCCTAACATCGGCTAAACCCGTATAAAATACATTGGAAAGTCTAGCAGGGTTGCCGAAATATAGTAATTGAGATATAAACTTATCCACTGAAAAACTAAATACAAATCCTAAAATCAATATTATTAACTCGGTGGTAACCGTGATTAAAACTAAGATTATATTGAATAAGCTTGATTCCTTAATACCGATTATGTTTAGAATAATGAGTGTTAACACGATTATAAATGCAGTCAACCCGATGAAACTAGTTTTAAATACATAACCCAGTATATTAAAAGATACTTCACTATGCATTCTGGGGAAGATGAATGATAAATATCCAGCTGAAGCTATGGAGAATAACCCTATATCGAGTACATAATCGAGTAATATAGCCCAACCAACTAGAAACCCCATTATATCATTTGAGCCTCTCATACCATATACCTGTCCACCTCCAGCATATGGGTATAGAGCACTCAACTCGGAATACACTAAACCAGTTGATATATAGCATATAGACGCGATTGCGAATGCGGCTGGTGCATACCCAGCTGCATAGGCTGTTACAATCCCTATCGCAAGGAAGACGTCTGCACCGACATCTGCAAAACCCATTGAGAAACTTCCTAAAAGCCCTATCTCCCTCCTTAATGCAACCCTCTCCTCACTACTCATTCATAATCACTGGTTTATAGTATAATCTACCTTTATACCATCTTCCTTAACGTATACTACTTTATTTAAATAGGAAGCAGGCTACGTAGTGATTCTTCTCAACTTCCTTTAATGGAGGCTCCTCCTTATCACAAGGATCAAATCTACGTGGACAACGTGGATGGAACCTACATCCAGGAGGCGGATTAATTGGATTCGGAGGTTCTCCAGGGACTACTGGACGCATCTTAAACCTGTTTTCAGGATCTGGATCTGGGACCGCTGCTATCAAAGCCTTGGTATATGGGTGAAGCGGATTCTTTAGAACCTCTCTAGTAGGCCCATACTCAATTATTTTACCGGCATACATTACAGCGATCCAGTCACTAAAGTATTTTGTAGTCGCTATATCATGTGTAATATACATTATTGACATCTCCCTCTTCTTCTGGATAGATCTAAATAGAGTAAGGATCTCAGCCCTACTACTTGCATCTATCATGGATACAGGTTCATCAGCCACTAAATATATTGGGTCTAGGAGCAATGCCCTCGCAATTACTATCCTCTGCCTCTGACCACCACTCAGCATATGAGGATATTTAGTTAGAAACTCTTCGGGAGGAGTCATCTTAACCTCCTTCAAAGCCTTGACAATCTTATCCTCAATCACCGATTTATCCTTCTCCCCGAATATTATTAGAGGCTCACTTAGAATGTCATAGATGCTATGGTATGGGTTTAAGGCTTGGAATGGGTCTTGGAAGACTATCTGGGCCTTCTTCCTAAACCACTTTAAATCTCCCTTATAATGTGTAATATCCTGCCCCTCAAATATTATCTTACCAGCTACAGGCTCTACAAGTTTTAGGCTAGTCCTACCTAATGTGGTCTTACCGCATCCGGACTCCCCGACTATAGCTATAATCTCACCAGGTCTAAATTCTAGGGAGACCCCGTCTACAGCCTTTACAATCAATTTACCAAATAGTCCTTTACGTAATATATAATACGTCTTTATATTCTCGAGTCTTAAGATTGGTTCAACCACTTCAACCACCTTTATATAGATGACATTTAACAAAATGATCCTTATTCAACCAGATAATCTCGGGATCCTCCTTATCACATATATCCATTCTAGATGGACATCTATTAGCGAATCTACATCCCTTAGGCGGATTAATTAATCCAGGTGGAGCACCTGGAAGGAACTCAGGCTCCTTATCAACCCTAAGCCTAGGTATACTAGCTAATAATTTTTGCGAGTATGGATGCTGTGGATTCAGTAAAACCTCCTCAATCGGGCCATATTCGACTATCTGACCAGCATACATTACAGCTAGATAATCACTTATATCACTAGCCAACGCGATGTCATGCGTAATGAAAATCATACTTAAGTTATACTCCTTCTTCAACTGTTTAAGTAGATTCATTATCTGGGCCTGGATACTAACGTCCAACGCACTCGTAGGCTCATCTAGGATGAGGAGCTTAGGATTCATAACCATAGCCATAGCGATTACAACCCTCTGCCTCATACCACCACTTAATTCATGTGGATACCTGTCTAGAAATGCGGGGGCTAGTCCGACCTTCTCAAACATGTCTCTAGCCCTCTCCAAAGCCTCCTCCTTAGGCATACCTAAGTGTACGATTAAGGGCTCAGCAACCTGGAAACCTACCTTGAGAACTGGGTTCAAGCTATTCATAGCACCCTGGAATATCATGGCGATCTCACTCCATCTAATTCTACTTCTAAATTCATCGTCGGTCAAGTCCATGAGCTCCATTCCATCAAGCTTAATCGAACCCTCATACCTGTAGGTATTACCTGGTAGAAGCCTCATTATCGCATTTGCAGTACTGGATTTCCCGCATCCGGACTCTCCTACAAGACCCATCGCAGTCCCCTTAGGAATCTTAAAGCTAATTCCATCTACAGCCTGTACAATCCCTTTAAATGTCTTATAGTATAGATAGAGATCCTTAACCTCAAGTATATTCCCACTGCTCATTTAATCACCTCTCCTGAAGCTTGGGATTGACTATGGGCTCGAGTCCTAATGCGATGAATACGAATGTTATAGCGGCAAGCATAATTAGGAAACCTGGTGGTAGAACCCACCACCACCATCCATTTAATACAGCACCAGCATAGAATGATTCCTCGATAATCTGACCCCACGTAGGTATATTTGGGTCTCCTAATCCTAGGAAGCTTAATGCAGCCTCAGTCAATATAGCACTTGGTGTAAAGAAGATCATTTGTGCAAATATAAATGGCGCTAGATTCGGGAATATATGTTTAAACATTATCCTGAGGTCTGAAGCGCCTATGGCTCTCGCAGCCTCCACAAATTGAGACTCTCTAATACTTAATACCATAGATCTAATTAGTATTGTGAGACCAGGCCATCCCAGGGCTATAATCGCCCCTATAATAGCCAATATACGTGGGAAGTTCGGGTTTCTACTTATAATAAATACTATCAAAATGATTACAGGTAGAAATGGAAAGTTATATACTATATCCGAGATCCTCTGAATAATCTCATCGATCCTACCGCCTTTGTATCCACTTATAATACCTAATGCAGCTCCTATAGCAGTCGTTACAACTGATGTGAAGAAGCCTATTGCCAAAGCAACTGGAAAACCGAATAGCAGCCCCTGAGCAAGATCCCTCGCATTATCATCTGTACCCATCCACCCATATGACTCCCCACCGAATACCGCTTTAATTAAGCCGACCGAGTCTTTAGGGTCACCAGCCATATAGATCTTTACCGAGTAGTCTCCCTTGAGTGGAACCCATTCTACACTCTTACTTGAGACCAGAGGCTCACCGAATAACAACCTATTATAACCAATCTCATTAACCTCGTCTAAAGTTAGATTGAGGTGATAATGATTATTCATGTACCCCATTAGCCCTATACCCACCGACTGCTCCTTTGAAAGGAATATTATTTTTGCGTTGCCAGCGAATGCTATATACGGCAATTCACTCCCAGATGGTGGAACCACGTTGAATGAGTATAAAGTAATTTCATCTCCATTTGGTCTAGTGAAGTTTATTATAAAATATGCTCCACCAGGCGTGTTCAATGTTACATTAAAGAATTTGACCATTAGAGAAGTTGGGAAACCATCTTCAGACAATGTGTATTTGAGTTCATAGACCTTAAACTTTAATCCAGCGATATCGACGGTTCTAACTGGTTTATTAGTATACGTAATATAATGTGTAACCAAGTCTCTACCTGTAAATACATCAGCCCATGCTGGAGGTACTGTAATAGGATTATCCGCCCATGCCTTAGGATTACTCCATACCCTTATACCATAATCTAGAGGATATGTGGCTAATACATATATGGATATAACGACCATTAAAATTAATAGTATAAGCCCTGCCTTTCCAACTAAACTACTAATATATATTTTCCACGCACTCCTCTCATAACTCATTCTACCGTCACCCGCGGGTCAACCACGACATATAATACCTCTAGAATAAACCTTGCAACTACATATATTAGTGTAAAGACGTATGTAAGAGCCAGGATTAGAGGCTCATCGATATTTAGGATAGCCTCATAATATAACCTACCCATTCCAGGCCAGTTAAATACAGTCTCAGTCAATATAGCTCCAGTCAATGAACCAGCTAGACCCAATACCAGATTAGTTAGTATAGGATGTAGCGAAGGTCTAATAATATATCTCCTTAGTACGAGATTTTCAGGAAGACCC
>DQXH01000117.1 GCA_011043415.1 Thermoprotei archaeon
AACCTCCTAAGAATAGGTAGATACTCGGCTGATATATCTATCTCAGTTTCAGATTATCTAATTAATAATGAAAAGTGTAACTCATCGGTTATAAATAGTTTAATAGAAAAGGTCGGAGAAATGTTTCAGCTAACTTTAGACATAATAGAACATCCGGATGCGGATAAGGCGGAACGGATATATTTTCTGGATGAGGCTGTAGATGACGAATATAGAAGAATTTTAGAGAAAATTCTGGATATCAATGATGCCAAATGTGGATTGGCTCTCGCCTTGATAGCTAGGTATCTTGAGAGGCTTGGTGATCATTGTTACTATATCGCGGATAGTATTTATTACTATCTAAATGGGTATAGACTTATTAAAAAATGGTAAAGATATTAGCTACTTTAACATCTATACTAGATGAAGGCTATCTTTAAGTTAAGTTCCATACTCAAAAATAGGGATTCCAGATGAAGTTCTATCAGTGAACCAGTCAAAAGTGAAAATTACTATCGATACAAACCTACTTTAATTTCTTAGTAGATAGAATGTAGGGATATTAGGAACTAAGTATTAATTTCTAGTATTAAAGAGGGTCATCCTTATTAAGATCATATATCCCATACAAATGAATAACCTGCACAGGTAATTTACTATATGTTTATGTTAAGATTTATGAATTATTTAATAATTTTTCTTACTCTGGAAATTATTACTAGATATTGAAACAAAGTATTAAATAGAGGGAGGTCATAGAACAGGAGCCGATAATTATTTACCGCAAAATTTAGGGTCAGAGACTCTATCTATAATCATCTATTCATCTGACCGTTGTCTCATCATCCCATGATATTTTTAGCCTTCTTTATATAAAACTATTTTATCTCTATACCTTGATAGAATACTCCTAATTATGTCTATATTATCCAGATTTTCATCTGTTAATGGAGGTCTTACAAATCTTTTTATTGGTGTATTGAATGATTCTAATGTTAATTTAATTGCCCCTGATACCGATTTAGATATATCATAGATTCTCTTGATGTCTAATATTATATTGTAAAGTTCATTGGCCTTGGCTAATTCCCCGTTAAACAGTGCCTCAATCATCTTCTTATGTAAGTTCGGGGTTATATGGGCTAATGCAGATACGGCTCCATCCCCACCTATTAAAATTAATGGGAGGATATACTCATCGATACCGGAATATACATTAAAGTCTTTCTTAATAGGTTTAACTAGCTGGATGATCTTCCTAAAATAGATCATACTATCTACTGTAGCCTTTAACCCAACTAGATCATCATACTCCATTACAAGCTCTTTAATGAGCTCTGGCGGTATATCTATACCCGTATATTGGGGTATAGTATATAATATCAAAGGTATTTCTATCCTATCGAGTATCATTCTAAAATATCTTTTAACGCCGTCTAAGTTTCCCTTATAGTAATATGGAGGAGTCGATATTAAGCTGTCAACTCCTAGATCTTTAAATCTTAGTGCTAAGTCAACTGCTTCATATAGAGATGTGGAACTTATTCCAGCTATCACCTTAATATTTGTCGGCGTATATTCTCTAACAACTTCCACGATCTTGATCTTCTCACTATTTGTTAAACTAGGAAATTCCCCTGTAGTAGATACGGGAAATATAGCATCTACATTATTCTTAACCAAATACTCGACTAACCATTTTAATGCATCAATATCTAAGCTTAGATCCTCTTTAAATGGTGTTATTAAAGGTACTATTAGCCCATATAATCTCTTACTCATCAAAAGTTAATATATTTACTTCCATGAATATTAAATAGTTAAGGTGGTTAATAGTGATTATAAGCTACCTGATTAAAGACATATTATGATTACATTAATTGGTTTTCATAATACTTGTAGCATAACCATTATTAAACTTCTTAATTAATAGTTATAATGAAGCGGTCCTCTTCTTAGCCATACTTAATGCCAAAATATTTATTATCAATCTATAAATTACTGAGATAAATAATATCAGTGTTGATATTATAGCTATCGTTGCCCCTACTGGCCAATCAAGAATATAACTTATCGCTAAACCAAGTAATGCAGATGAGATCCCTAAAGTAGGAGAGATTATTTGTTGTAAATTAGCTCTTCTGGATATTTGGAACGCTGATGCTACAGGATTATAAAGTAATGAAAACACTAAAAAACCACCAGTTATCTTTAAAGTTAATGCGATCACTATGCTCACAAATACTAAGATAACTATCGTGTGAAGATGAACGTCTATACCTTCCGCTTCAGCTAACTTCTTATCGAATAATATTGAATCTATTTGTGGCTTAAATGCAAAGACATAATAAATAAATAATATTAGTAATGTGATAAAAATGGCGATCTTTTGGAGAGTGACCGCTAATACGCTTCCCCATAATATTGTAGCCACTGAAGAGGTTGCTAAGACTGTTGTATTTGATATATAAATCATAAATATAGCTAATGCGTTAAAGAACGCGAAAAAAGCCATCGATATTAACTCTCTGGCATGCTCAGTCTTACTCATTAAAAATCCCATTACTATGGCGTATGTAGTTGCAAATAACATAGCTGAGTATATCATATCTACACCAAAAACCATACCTACCGCAGCTCCAGCTAATGCTGCATGCGCAATGCTGAAACTTAACGTGGTTACCCCGAATCTTTGAACATAGTATCCTAACATGCCACATGAGCCTCCCCCTAATATAGCTGCAATTATAGCTATTCCGAACATCGCTAATTACATATATTTAACTTCTACTATTTTTCCCTTTCTCATCTTTATTATTTCATCTGCGATACTTTTAACCGGGTTTAGGTCATGGCTAACAAGTAATGCAGTAGCTCTATTTAAATTCACGTACTTTCTAACTACATCAGCAACGATCTCTCTAGAATCTCTATCAAGGCTTGAGAAAGGTTCATCGAGAAATAATATCTTAGGTTCTCTAACCAATGCACGAGCTATAAAAATCTTCTGCTGTTCTCCGCCACTTAAAGTACCTATTGGGCTATCAAGTAAATCATCTATATTCAATAATTTAATAGTTGGTGATAATTTAGATGTGTAATCTAATGTAGATACATCAAATAGTTGCTTTTTAGCAGCTAGACCTAATTTTATGATATGGCGTGCAGTATAAGTTTCAAATGGAGGTCTCATGAAATCTTGAGGGACATAGCTGCATAATTTTCTTACATTAATAACTTTTCTACTTCTAGTATCAATTCCTAGTAATGAAACTCTTCCTTTGAAAGGCTTTAGTAACCCTAAACACGTCTCTATAAGGGTAGTTTTACCAGCTCCGTTCGGTCCCGTTATAACGATCAGCTTACCCTCTTTAAAAGATAGATTAATATTCTCTATAGCCGGTTTGCCGATTCCTGAATATGCAACTGATACGTTATCTAATCGTATAACTTCTCTTTGAACAGTTTGCATATATCCTCACTTTCAATTATTTCAGCTGTTCTCTCTAATCCGTACTTTTCATACAACTCATCGATTAATTTAGGGACATCAGTTCTTAACTTAAACTCGACTCTCTTATTATTCCTTCTATCGATAAATAAATATGTAGTCTCCTCTAATGAAGAGTCCTTAATTTCTATACTAAGTTTCCCGAGTGTACATCCAGATACCGCTTGTATACCGTCAATAGCACATGTATATGGCGTTTTTAATGGCGTTTTAACTATACAATACAGGTCATGCTCGCTTTCCGGCTTCAAGATTTCTTTAGCCCTTTTTCCAGCTTTATATCCTAGTACTAACCATGGCCCCTTATGTCCATGCAATTTAGCAGCCTCTTCGACTGATAATCCGAACATCACAAAATTCACGCTTTACGGAGTCTTATTACCAATATTGCTGTAGTTATGATAAATATCACAGCTACTGCTATTGAAATAATAGCTATTGACCTCCATAATGATATCTCATTCTTTAAAGGTATAACTTCTTCAGCTAACTTAGCATGTTTTAAGCCTTGCGACAATAGATATGCATTATATTTCATCATCTCAGTTACGTTAGCAGTACCGACCATTACTCCTGGAAAGTTTGTAAGCGCTACTTCTACAGCGCCTACTTCATTAGCGACTTTTTTCCCAAAGTCTGTGCCACTCTGAATATTATCGATAACCAATATAGCGTGCTCACTAGTCCCATTCTTTATTATAGACTCATACTCCTTCGCTGAGACCAATTCTGGAGGTTTGTATGTAGCGACTATCTTAAAACCTAAGAACTTAATAAAACTTTTCTGCCATAACATACATATAACAGGCGTATCTTTAAATCCATTTTCATCAGCGAATTTTAAAAGCCAACTTTTGGTATTATCTATAGCATTTAAACATTTATTTAATCTATCACTTAAGTCTAACCCTAAGTAATCTTTAAGTGCGCTTGCTACAGCAGTATATCTGCTTTTAAGTTCGTCCGGCGTATTCCACCCTCCTTTGATATATACTATAGAGGCTTTAGTGCCAGACGCCTCTTTAAGGCTTTTAACCCACGGCTCAAATCCGTGAGCTATTATGAGCTTTGCTTCTTTAAAGGCATCGACATCACTCGGTTTTACATCATAATGGGCTGGACAGACCGCAGGACTCGCTATAACCTCGGTTATAACTCTATCTCCAGCTAAATCCTTAACTATACTCTCTAAGACGCTCGTTGTACATACTACAATTGGTTTTTCATTAGAAGCGTAAGCTTTAGTCGCTATAGTCGAGAATAGAACAGGAAAGATTATAACTGTTAGTAAGATTAATAATATAGCATATTTTTTCAAGAGTGTCACCAAAAAATAAAAAAGTAACAAATTTATTTAAATGTTGTACGATTGTGCAGTATGTAATTTATTTCATTAATATACTAATAATTTGCATGGTGTCTATATGTTTATTATGTAATATCATATGCGATTTTTGTTAATTATTTAAACTTATATTTAAAAAATACCATATATCCAATTCATAAATGTGAGAATAAACCGAACTTATCGTTATGAATTAAGGCCTAATAAAAGATGAAGTAATATATATTGCTAGATAGACACTTGTACTGTTTAACACAGCGTAACGTAATAGATTCCGATTATATCCTAGTTATAAATATTTAAGAGTTACTATGTACCTATTAAAAATCTATTTATAATTGATAATCTCAAATGTTAAACTATATTCGTAAATTAAAGATCCTAGTTCATTTTAAACTGGTTGTAAATCTATTCTTTCCATATCTCTATTAACTGAGTGAATGGATCCTCATACGGATATAAACCTCGGCTATCAATTATACGAGACTTCGTTTCTTCACTTGATGCTATCCTAAGAGCTAAAACGCCATTTATACCAAGACTAAACAAATATTTAGGATAGAACAATGAGGAAGGTCCATACATTATACGTAATCTAGCTGATGTACATAGTTTGAGTACATTCATTAAAGTTTCATTAGGTATCGACATACCCGTTATGAGAACTATATTACTATAACTGAGAACCTTCTCTGGATCATTATATACATCTACACGAGGTTTTAATCCGCTTAATGTGTATACTTTAAAAAACTCCTCATTTATAAGCTCTACGCATGAAAACCTCTTAACTTTATTTATAATGAATGGGAACGCCCAATAAACGTATCCAATCGCTGTGACTATATCATCTGGGTTAACAATGTGTTGAAGGACCATCCCTATTCTATTACCGAACAGATATCCGCCGACTCTATGCTTTTTCACACGGAAACCCTCTTTTTTAAGCCCCTCATCATCAAGCAATCTATAGGATATTGCATTAAGTGTAGATATAGTTAATGCATTGAAGAGCATCTGCATATCGGTATCGCTAACAGAGATCTCAGCAATCTCCTTAACTATCTGATAAGCATCTTCTCCTAACTTAATATATGAGAAGAGCTCCGAAACCAGTTCTTCTTTTAAAGATGCAAACATACCTTTAAATATCGATGCTGAGATCCCACATCCTACATAATCATCCTTAAAACGTACATAAGTTATCATCCATGGATGAAATCTTGATAAAATAACATCATCCAAATATGCATTAATACGTAGTTTTCGTTTAACATCGTAAAGGGTATTAAGAATGATCTTTCTAAGTATTTCATTCCTCATGTATTCTCATATTATAAAGAAATTATAATAAAACTTTAGATTAGTCATATGCATGATTAGACAAGTATTTATTTTTTAATAATGACTCTTGATTATCTAGATTCTAAAAGGTTATAGCTCTTTTTATTTAAAACTATTAAGAAATACTTTACTCAGTATTTTATCACCTAAGCATCAACTAATAAATTAGAAGAGTGAAACTTTAATTGTTTATAATATAAGAGTTGGAGATAGAGATCATAAGATATTTCTTTTTATTCTGAATTAGTTATAATTAAATATTAAATGGTTATAGACATAAAGGGTTTATCATTATATAAAAAAATAGGTGGTTTTCTGGGTGCTAAGACATATAAGATTATAGATGATTTTACACTATCAATAAAAGATATCACGTCGACAACACTATATGGAGACAAATATAGCGGTAAATATCATATCGCAAGAATGATCATAAAGCTCATAAAACCTTCTAAAGGTGAAGTAATATATAATGGCATAGACATTCTCAAACTTCCTAATAAGGACCTCAATAAGGTTAGAAGGAAGATTAACTTGATATTTAAAGACCCTATTGGAATGTTTAATAACAGGATGAATATTTTTGAAAATATTAAATGGATATGTGAAATGGTGGGTGTGAGAGATTTTAAATGGATTTTCACAGACTTGCTGAGTAAATTTAATATAGGACTAGATAAATTAGATCTATACCCTATGCAGGTAACTATATTTGAGAGATTGTTAATATCCATAGCAAGAAGTATGGCGCTGGAGCCAGAGTTGCTCATCTTAGAGAACCCCACCTTATTAATAGAATGGAACAAGAGACAAGACCTGGTAAAATTTATTGAGTACATCAAAAGAGAGTATAATATATCTCTATTGATCTTTACCAGTGATTTAGGACTCCTTAAATCATATGGTGATATGATAGGAATCCTTCATATGGGAAGGTTAATTGAATATGGAGTAAGAGAAGAAGTTATAAAAAAACCTTTACATCCTTATGTGAAGTGGCTTTTAAGTGTAGATCAACGCATAATGGACATTGAGGATATCGTAGAATATTCTGATGATATCGCAGTAAAATATATTGATGGTTGTAGATACAAAAATTGCATATTTAGAGATAAAACATGTGAAAATGCCATAGATACCATCTATAGAGATAATAGATCAGTCAAATGCGTACTCTATAAATAATCTTGTAAATTTATTTTCAATCTTTTTACAGTGATTTACAACTAGACTATGCGATATAAAGTATACTTATAGAAGTAAAATTCTTTATTTAGCTCTCTCTATAAAAATTATATAGCGATGATGATCCATTGTAGATATGATTTAAGATGATTTCGACGGGCAGGCTGAGCAACATTTAAGGCGGATTACCTACTCTATTATTCTACAGATTAGATATGGAGAAATATGTTGTAGTTGCTGAGAAGCCTAGTGTCGCTAGAAACCTACGTAGATTCTTCGAGTATATCGATGTAGACGCTATTGTATCATCTACTAGAGGCCATGTAATGAATATAGATTTCCCAAAGGAGCTTGAATGGGGGAATGTGGATCCATCTAGACTTTTCGAGAGTGTCGATAAGATTACATTTATTGTTAGAGACCGTAGGGTTTTCAGAGAGCTTGTTAACCTCTTTAAAAGGAATTTGAATAGGGTTCTCGTTATAGCTACTGACAATGACTCGGAGGGTGAGTTGATAGGTTATGAGAT
>DQXH01000015.1 GCA_011043415.1 Thermoprotei archaeon
TACGTCTATAACCCTCTGTCCAGTTATAAGAGGCTGCTCTAGTGGAAGTCTCCCACCCTCCGCTATAGGTCTAGGCTCCCTAACAGGCCATTCCTGATACATATATAAGTCTTTAACTTCATCTCCAACATGAATCTTGCCTATGGGTTCATCGATCTTAAATTCACCCTCATATATCTCTAAGATCTTGCCACTTAAGTTAGGTGGGATCATTATCTTATGTTTTAGCATAGGAGTCTCCTGGACCTCACCTATTATATCGCCGGGCATAGCCTCAAATCCCTTCTCGACCAATGGTTTAAAACTCCATTTAATATCTCTTGAAAGCATATTTACTTTAATGCCTCTCCTGATGAACGGACCGCTCCTCTTGATCAACTCTTCTAAAGGCCTACCTATACCGTCAAATATATTTTGAAGTAGGCCGGGGCCCAACTCTGCAATTAATTTCTTACCTGTACCAAATATCGGGTCTCCGGGCTTCAACCCGCTCGTAGGCTCATATACCTGTACAGCGAAGCTATCTTCAAATATCCTAATTATCTCGCCGACGAGTCTCTCCTCGCCTACCTCCATAACCTCTCCAATCTCTACGTCTGGGATCCCTCTACCTACTACGACCGTACCACTTATCCTAATTATCTCGCCTAACCTCATCTTAACCACCAAATAATATCTCCATAATCCTATCTAGATCCTCTTCATACACCCTATTAATTCTAGAGTCAAATGTATTAATATAGTATTGAATATCGTCTACATCAGATACGACTACACCACCTAATATATCTACATGATCATCGAGTAACTTCAACTTAATCTTCTTACCTAAGTTACTGGCTACTCTAGACTCTATATCCTTAAAACTATTTTTAATAAAATCATAGTCCTCCTTTGAAACCCTTATATTAGCTTCATCTACACCTAGATTCTCAAGAGCCTCTCGAATATAATTTGATATTACATCGATATACCTCTTAGTCTTCTTCAACTCCGTCAACCGTCGTCTAGCCTCTTCAAAAGCCTTGGAAACTACTTCAGCTTTAGCCATAGATACCTTCCTCCTCCCTTCAAGCCTTGCAACCGCTGTCGCAGCCTTCTTCTTCTCATTCAACTCCTTAATAACACTCTCCCTCTTTGAACTAATGATCTTCTCAGCCTTAGCCTTAGCCTCATTTATTATAGATTCAGCCTCCTCCCTAGCCTCCTTAATAATTTCCTCCCTCCTCTTATTAGCCGATCCGAGTATCTCCCTCTTCAAAGCTTCGAGACTCATTCTAACACCCTCCTTATAATATATTCAACAGCATCATCCAACTTGGATAACCCTCTACTTCTAACCTCCTCAGCCATTTTATCATACTCCTCTGAAATCTTTTTAGTCAATTCCCTAATCTCCTTCTCTATCTTCTCCTCAAGCTCCTTAAATTCAGCTTTCTCAGCCTCTTCAATAATAGTATGAGCCTCCCTCTTAGCTTCTTCAATTATCTTACTGGCCTCATCCCTCGCCTTTTTAATAAGCTCCTCAGCCTCCCTCTCAATCGCAAGCAGCTTATTTATTTCACTACTCACATCAATCCCTCCCCAACTTAAGCCTAACACCCACAGCCTGACTAATTAAATTATATAGGTCTTCAACCCTCTTCCCAAGAGGGCCTTTTAAGGGAGGTATCACGATTAAAATAGGTTTATTTACACCCTCCCTCTTAAACCTAACATATCTATTAGACAACTCTATATACATATCCTCAGTTAAGACGAGTATATCTACATCGTCACGATCCCTAACCTCATTAACCTTCTTCCCAGCATCTATAACATCGAATACAGGATGAACCTCTACACCTATAGTAGATAGTGCTATCGCTAGATACTCGTCCCCGATAAACACGATCTTACCCATTTAATACACCTACTTCTTACAAAGGTTATTAATTAACTAAGTTAAATATTTAGTTAAATATTTAATCCTAATAAAAAGCCTCTAGAGGTGTATTAAATGCCTATAAAGGCAATTTATGATAATTTAAAGCCGATTAGCATCATATTAATAGTCTCTGGAGCAGGAATATTATTCTACTACTTAATAAGAGGAATAATAGGCTTAGACCCCTTATTCCCAGTCGGAGAGAATATGGTTGATAACGAAATTATTATAATCCCCGATTTAATTTACATTAAACCCATTACACTTTCACTGATTATGATCTATCTTGGGACAGTATGTGGGTTAGAACATTTAAGTAAGGGGTGGGGATTGAAGCTAAGCGACGCAGGATACTCCATAATTAAAATATTCCTACTCCTAATCATCTTCATCTCACTATATGAGATATTCTTTAACTTCATGCTATGGTGCTCTCTAATCTCATCAATCGCTACATCAGGCGATATCTCAGGAAACATAGACCTATTAGTAAATAAATTTCCAAATAGTGAACAGCCCTGGAACCTCGTATTCGCATCAAAATTATTTTACTTCTACTTCCTTACATCGTTAACGGGAGTATATTATATTGAGAGATGGAGGAGGTTACGCGAATATAGCCAGGAAGCTCAATATCACTAAAATTATTTTTATTAGAGCAGCCTCAATCGTTGGGGAATACACTGACAGCACTATATAGCTTACAATATATGAAAGGGATATACAATACTTGAGTAAAAATAACTCGTCCATAAACTTACCCATTATAGAGAATATAGCTATAATAACGCCTAATAATCCGAGAACACCTAATAAGGGTGTCGACTCTATAAAGCCGATTGAAAGCGTATAAATTGAGATTATTAATAAAGATACTCTGCCTACTAAATTTAGCTTCATGAGCAAAACCCTCCTATTAAATTAACTAAATATAATAATTTACTTATACATAACAATTTTAATTTTTGACATGAAAGATTTGTTACCTCTACAATTAGATTTAAGTCTATCAACATTTAGAGGGGAAGTAGATCAAGCAGATGTTATAGTTATAGGAGTACCGTATTATATTAAGGCCTCATCCTTCAACCCATATATAAAAGCCAGCGACGCCTTACGCATTATGAAGAACTACGTTGAGGACAATTCATTATTATTCCAGGATAGGTACTATTCAAGTATTAAAATTCTAGATCTTGGAGACGTGTATTCCAGGGATTATGATGCTATTCAAACTGATATAGCTACGATAGTGAAATACGTTATTAAAAGGAAACTAAAGGCGATTTATATAGGCGGTGAACACACATTCACATATTATCTACTGAAGTGTTATAAGCCGGATAACCTGATATTCTTAGACGCTCATTTAGATATGAAAGATTCTTTCTATCATGATAAATTTAATAATGCAACATTTTTACGGAGGATAAACGAGGAGGTCGATTTAGATATATATGTCATCGGTGCCAGGGCATATAGTCAAGATGAATTTGAATATGTTAGAAGAAATGATAACATATATTTACTGGATCCTAAGGATATTGCCAATTTAGATCTACGAGGAGAGACATATATATCATTAGATATCGATATATTGGATCCTACATATATGTCAAGTACAGTATATTTAGAACCTGGTGGAATAGATTTAGATGCATTATTAAACCTGCTTAAAACCATATTAGAGAAAGTCGATTATATATGTGGGTTTGATATAATGGAATATAACCCGAGGTTAGATCGTATTAGCGATGCGATTACTGTCCTAAGAATATTTTACGAGGTTTCTCTTCTCCTCACATTAAAACGTATTAATAGATAATGTGATAATAGATAAGTGGATATGGCTAGTTTGGATAAGTGGCTTAGTGGAGACAGAAGAAGAGAAGTCCCTAGGATGGAGGAGGTTAAATCAGATTCTATTAAGAAATTTACCGAGATTAAAGAGGGGACTATAGGTATATTATTAGGTTCAGACTATAACCCTGAGAGTAGAAAGGCATTTTTAAAGTTTTACGATGTTAAAAACCATAGAATCGTGATATGGTATGATACTACAAATCATCATCCATATGCATATTATAAGGGAGATATCAAAGAACTCGAGAATAATCCAGCGATATTGAGGAAAAGGGATAAGATTATTGATATTATAGAGGAGGAGAAGATAGATCCACTAAACGACGAAAAGATTAAAGTCGCTAAAATAATTGCTAAGGACCCACTTGTAATCGGTGGAAGTAGAGAGTCATTAAGAGAGTATATTACATTATGGGAGGCTGATATCAAATACTATGCCAATTACATATTTGACTTGGATTTTGAGGTCGGAGGCTATTATATTCTCGAAGGAGTCGATAAGATTCCTAAGAGGATACATCTCGAGGTTCCGCCTGAGGTAAAGAAATTCCTAGACAGCCCCAACATCGATGAGAATATGAAGGATTGGCTAATTAGATTATCTGAATATGTCCCTCCACTGAAGAGAATCTCATTAGATATAGAAGTATATAATCCGCGTGGAATAGTTCCACAGGCTGAAAACCCCGAATTCCCTATATTTATGATATCCCTATACGCCTCAGACGGACTTAAGAAGGTCCTTGTATATGACATTCGAAGCGAGTTAGATGAAAGTACAGCCAGTAAATTCGAATTCGATGTGGAGGTATTTAATAATGAGAGGGACTTAATTAAACGTGCTATAGAGATTATAGAGGAATACCCAATTATAATAACATTCAATGGAGACAACTTCGACTTACCATATATAAGAAGGAGAGGAGAGAAGCTGGGATTAATCGATTTGAAGGATAAGATTAGATTAGGGAGAAATGATGCCAGAGTCACGTGGGGAATACATATCGACCTATATAAATTCTTTAAAAATGTATCGATTAAAAACTATGCATTCGGAGGAGCTTATGACGTCATATCACTAGACTCAATTGCACAGTCATTATTAGGTAAGGGTAAAACAGAGAAGATAGAGTATTTCGGAGAAATCCCCATGGAGGAGATAATTAGATATTCGTTTAGAGATGCCGAGTTGACATATGAGTTAACGTCATTTAACAGGGATCTCGTAATGCGATTGATAATAATCATAGGTAGAATAGCTAATATGGTGATAGACGATGTATGTAGACTATCCGTATCAAACTGGATTAAAAATAGGCTAATTCACCTCCATAGAAAGAAGAATTATCTGATTCCAAGGCCTGAGGAAATTAAAGGGAAAGGTGAAAAAAGACATTTCCAACCTATTACAAAGGGTAAGAAATATGTAGGAGCATTGGTAATCGAGCCCAAGCCAGGCATACATTTTAACGTCCACGTCGTCGACTTCGCAAGCCTATACCCCAGTATAATGAAGGAGTATAACATCTCCTATGAAACTGTAAACTGCGTGCATGAGGAATGTAGAGATAATCTGGTCCCCGATACAACTACATGGATATGTAAGAAGAAGAGGGGGATTATAAGCGAGTTTGTCGGTGTAATCAGGGATATTAGAGTTGATGTATTTAAAAAGTTAAGTAAAGATAAAACTCTAGATGAGGATAAGAGAGAATTCTATAATGTGATTCAGGGAGCACTGAAGGTATTTATAAATGCGATATATGGAGTAACCGGCTCAGATGCTTTCCCATTCTACTACCTCCCGGCAGCCGAAGCTGTAACATTATATGGGAGATATGCGATTAATAGGGCTGTAGAGAAGGCTTTAGAACTCGGCCTTGAAGTGATTTATGGAGATACGGATAGTCTCTTCATAAAAAACCCTGATCCTAACAAAATAAATGAGTTGATATCAGGTATTGAAAAGGAGTTGCATTTGAAACTTGAGGTCGATAAAATCTATAGGTATGTAGCATTAAGTACTAGGAAGAAGAATTACTTCGGAGTATTGAAAGACGGCTCGATAGATATTAAAGGTCTAGTTGGAAAGAAGAGTAGCACACCACCATTCATAAAGAATGTCTTTTACGAGATTATCCATATTTTGAAGAATGTAAATAGTGAGGAGGAGTTTAAAAAGGCTGTAGATAATATACGTGATATAATTAAAGATGCGGAGGAGAAACTTATTAAGAAGGCTGTTCCGCCGGAGGAGCTAGCTATATCAGTAACTCTATCCAAGCCTGTAGATAAATATACTAAGACTACACCCCAGCATGTTAAGGCTGCTAGAAAACTCGAGAGTAAATTAGGTATTAGACTACAACCCGGCTCAGTAATTAGAATTATAAAGACTAATGACAGAGACGGAGTAACTCCATTAGAACTTCTTAAATCGGTAAATGAGATAAATTCGGAGAAATATATTGAGCTACTCAGATCTACATTAGAACAGATTCTAGATGTATTAAACATACATGTTGACAAGATAAAGAGTGAGTTAGAGGTAAAGAGACTAGACGAATTCTTTAAATTTAAGTGAATATAGGTCTTCTAGAGACGTATCTACTGAAGTATAGTGGCCGCCTAGGGAAATCTTTAATTGAATCATTCAACATTTTAATAAAGTCACTTATTTCAAGTTCTACTAGACCCTTATTCCTGACCCTAACCGTCAAAATATCTTCACGAACCTCCTTGTCGCCTATTACAACTATATATGGAACCCACTCCGACTCTGCATCCTTAATCTTCCTAGACAATGTTATATCTCTATCATCGAAATCCACCCTAAATCCCTCAGACTCAAGTTTATCAACAATATTTAGTGAATATTTGTGATGCCTCTTATCAACAGGGATCACCCTAACTTGGACTGGTGAGAGCCATACTGGAAGCATCGGCTTAAGACCATTCTTCTGCATCTTAGAAGCTTCCTCAAGGAACTCAAACATGAAACGCTCGATACTACCATGTATTGCAGTATGTATAATAATTGGATACTTCTTTGATCCATCCCTAGAATGGTATACTATATTAAACCTCTTTGAATTACCTATATCTATTTGGACGGTAGCGGTTTCCAAAGGTTTACCTAAGGAATCTATATAATGGAACTCAATATTTATTACCCAGTAATAGATATTAGGCTCAACAATATATAGTAGAACTGGTTTACCATCTATTTTAACGAGACCCTTAATAAAGTCAAAGTAGTCCTTAAGGAAATCGAGTGTAATGTTATATAAACTATAGTATTTCCAACCGAATTTAGCTCCCTCCTCTATAATCACGTTATATAAGTTAATGAACTCATTCATAGCCTCCTGCAGATCCTTCGCTATAACATGCATATCAGGCATGTAAAATCTCCTCACCCTAGCTAACCCCTTAATTTCACCCCTCTGCTCATATCTATAACTGTCAGCTAGCTCGAATATCTTAAGTGGGAGGTCAGTCTCACTCAAATAGTACCTTCTCAGTAATGCAAATTGACCGAAACACGCTGCATACCTCAATATAAATTCCCTTTTAGCCGGCTTAACCTTATACATCCTCTGCCCAAATAACTTAGCATGCTCTTTAATCGGCCCTATATTCAAGTCATACATGATGGATGTATGTACCGGCAATGCATCTAGACGCCTCACTACATTTAATGCATAATCCATTAAAAGATCGA
>DQXH01000108.1 GCA_011043415.1 Thermoprotei archaeon
ATATCAGCTTTGATAGCTGAGAGAACGGGGTTTAAGGCTGTATATCTATCTGGAGCTGGTTTAACAGGGTCCCTCGCTCTACCTGATTTAGGAATTATTACATTAGATGAAGTCTCCTACTTCGTTAAAGAGATCTCCAGTAAAATCTCTATACCACTAATTGTAGATGCTGATACGGGATTTGGAGAAGCATTGAACGTCGTCAGAGCTACGAGAATACTAGAGGATTCGGGAGCCGCAGCTATACAAATTGAGGATCAAGTACTCCCAAAGAAATGCGGTCATTTAAAGGGTAAACAGCTAGTAAGTCCTGAGGATATGGCTATGAAGATTAAGGCCGCTATAAAGGCTAGGAGGAATATGCTTATTATAGCTAGGACAGATGCAAGGAGTGTTGAAGGATTAGACTCGGCTATTGAGAGAGCAAGGCAATATGTAAAAGCTGGGGCAGACATAATATTTCCTGAAGCATTAGAGGATGAAAATGAATTTAGAGAGTTCACGAAAAAAGTTAATGTACCCCTCTTAGCAAATATGACTGAGTTCGGTAGAACACCATACTATACGGTAGATGAATTCAGGAGATGGGGATATAAGATAGTGATATTCCCGGTCACCGCATTTAGGGCATGTTTAAAAACGATGGAGCAAGTTTATAAAGAATTAATGGTAGAGGGTACTCAAAGAAATATCTTAGATAAGTTAATGACGAGAAAGGAATTTTATGAAATGATTAAGTATCGAGAGTATGAGGAACTAGATGAGGCATTATCTGCGGAATTTAAATAAGCTTATAATACAATATGAAGATCGTTGAATTAGACGTGCCTAGCTAAATTAGTTCAATACCATATTTTTCACATTCTTGGATAATAGGATTCTTTTTCTTTTTTAACCTAGAATACTCTATACTATTTACTATTATAGGTTCGATGAATGGATATTTTTGTATACACTTCATTATCATCTCTAATCTATGTATCGGATTAGAAGGTATTTCATCATCAGCTACTATCAATATATCTACATCACTCCATGCATTAAAATCTCCTCTAGCATAACTTCCGAAAAGTATTGCATTTTTAATTTTAATAATCTTCGATACGCACCTTACAAATGATTTTGCATCTTTAATGACCTTATCTCTAACCTTTATCCTTCTCTTGACAATTTTCTCCATATATCTCTCACCCACTCCAATATTTTCTCAGCATATTCAATAGCTTCTTCTGCTTCCTCACGTGTGTAATACTCCTCTGGAATACCTTCACTCCATACATCTGGATATCTTGTTGCAGTATAGAATTTATTCAATCTAATAGAATACATCCTTATTTCTTCACCAGCCTCTATTCCCTGTTGAATTATATACTCAATCAGCTTAGGTAGAGAATGACCATAACCTGGAGATCCTATCCCCCATAGCAATGCTTTCAAAGCTTTTTCAGCCGCTTGATGTGCCTTAAAGCATGCCCAACTATATTCGCCTAATTCCAGATCTTTTTTACTAGATTCAATTGTTTTAATAGAACTCCTAATCCATCTATCAAACTCTTTTTCGTCAAGCAAACTGAACACCCACTAAAATTCTCTATAGATAAATTAGTAATATATAATTAAAGTTATGGATATTATAAGGAGTTAAAATCCTTTCAATACCCACCCCTATTGAAAAATTATCAAATATTTTTCATAAGAATATCTATTGAAAAATATTTATTTCAATATGGTATAATGTTAAGTAATAATCTTAAATTCCGTATTTCGAGGCCAATTCACTACTTGTAACTACCTTCACATACTTCGATGCTTTATTTTTAAGTTTTTCATCATCAGTTACGAGTATGAATCTATTTTTTAAAGCTATATATAGGTAAGACGCATCATATGTAGTTAGGCCTTCTTTAGATGCTAGATTGAAGATCTCTTTTTCTAACCCTCTTATAGATAATACTCTGACTACATTGAATACTGCTTCTATGATATCTACAAATAATGATGCACTATCCTTATCCAGCTTCTTCAAAAGCTGATACTCCTTCCATATAGCATTGAGAGACTCATAGAGGGCTAGATCAAGGGATATACCATTAGAAAATGGTTTAATCAAACCTCTTTTAATTAAATTTACGATTGAACTAGCATCATAGAAATACATAATTATCTCCCTTCTCTATCTTCACGAATTATCCTAGCAACCTCTTCATCAGATATATGAGAAACTTTTTTACGTAACTTTCTCGCCTTCTCTTCTACCTCTCTCAATATATATTTCTTAACCTCATCCTCCAGAGCTCTCCTAATGACATGACTAGGCTTAATACCATACTTATCAAGAAGCTCTTTCAACTTACGGGGGATTTTTGCAGATACAGTAACATAACTCATGGTCATCACTAAATTTACTACTCATTAGTAAACTTTATATAAGTTTACATATATAAAGTAGTCATTATATCTATACAACCTTTTAATCAGCTAATCTACAATATGCTTAGCTTAATTAGAAATAATTATTATGTATCGATAGTCAACTGAAATCTTTGTATACATTGATTATTTAGTTATTGAGATAATAATATTTTTAAAATCATGAAGGCAGTGATATATAGCCGCGTAAGTACTGATGAGCAGAATCCCAGGAGCCAGCTTCAAGTCGTAAGAGAATATGCTTTATCGAAGAACTATACTATCATGGAGGTTTTTGAGGAGAATATATCAGGTTCTGTACATCCATTGGATAGACCTATATTCAAGTCTATGCTAAATTATGTTAAGGATGTGGGTGCTGAAGTTATTGTAATGTATGATATAACGAGGTTTTATAGGCCTCCGGCGGGGAAGGTTGTGGATGCGCTTAGTATACTTAGAAATATTATTGATGAATATAATGTACTAATAGATTTTGCCAGAGAACCTGAAATTGAAGACCCATTGCTGGCTGAGTTATGGCGCTTTCTAAAGTCATGGATATCTGCCTATGAGAGGCTTCAAATTAGTATGAGAACAAAATATGGTTTAATGAGAGTTAAGAAAGAGGGGAGACTATATCATAAGCCCGATTTAATCTATTACTATGCAGCTTGGCTATACAATAAGGATTTAAGAGACGTTACTAAAGAAGAGTATTATAATGCCCGTCGACAGCTTTATAATATTATAAAGAAGTATTGGGATGATCCTAGGTATAAAAAGAGTAGGATAATAGAGATCCTCTCCAATAATGAGTTGAAGGGAATGTATATGAGGTTCCCCAAAGCACCCAGAAAATATATAACTATATATAGATTAATGAAAGAAGTCTAGTGTAAATCCAGATATTCGTCTTCTCTTATAATGTCGGGATATCTATTTTCTTACATTCTCTTTTAAGATCTTTATCATATGTATATATACCCCATTTATTTCTAGCCGCCGTCGATAATATAATCTTATCATTAAGTCTAGATATACTTAAAACCTCTTTCCTAATCATGTTTAAAGCATTCTCTAAATCTCGTTTCTCTAACTCAACAATGTTATACTTCTCATCGATTATCAACTCGTATAGCCTGTTTATAATAATCTTAGTTGGAATATTAAGCCGCCACAATACGAGTGCCAATTCTATTAATGAGATAATCGATACATTAACTCTATCTAACTTATTAAGCTTAGAGACTACCTCATCATGATACTGTGAATCTTCGATCATCTCATATATAAGAATATTTGTATCAACTAAGTACTCCATTTAATGACCTCCATCCATCCATCTTCAATCAACTTCTCTATATCCTCAGGCTTTAAAATTCTATTCAACTTTATCCTAGTCTTCCCCAGACTATGTTCCCTCTTCCTAATATCCGCCTCTAGCTTCTCAAGTCTACGTAGCTTTTCATTTATTAGTTTAGAGAGTTTTCTTGTAGAGCCATATTTAGCTATACATTCTTCAATAAGTTTCTTATAGAGATCATCATCTAGAATAATCGTTGTTTTAACCATCCTAGGAAAATTTTTATGTGGTTTACTATATAAAAATTTTACGGTTATATTATTTTCACCGATAAAAATGAAAATAAGTTATAGCTACGATGAAATACTCTTTAATTTGGACTTATCTAATTCCATTAAGTTTTTAAGATGTCTTTAACTGCATTCGAGATCCTTTTAACACCTTCTCGAATCTCGTCTGGTGGTACATGTGCATAAGATAATCTAAATGCCTTCAACTTCTTCATTCTATAATGGAATTTCCATCCTGAGTCAAAGTATACTCCATATTCACTCGCCTTCTTCTCAAGCCTATTCATATCAACGTCTACATTCAGCTTAACCCATATAAATAACCCTCCATCAGGCTTCGTCCATGTAGCGTATTTAGACATATATTCCTCAAGAGACTCTAGTAATATATCCCTCCTTAGTTTAATAGCCTCTATCTGCCTCTCTATCTGCCTCCATAAATTATCTTTTAAATATTCTGCGACAATCGCCGATGCTAATAGGCTTGTGCCTATATCCCATCTGTGACTTAATATACTGTTTAGATATTTTTCATGTGCATAGAAGTAGCCTAGTCTTAATGCAGGGGCTATTATCTTCGAGAATGTTGCTATGAAAATTGTTTCCCTATTCTTATCAAGTGTCAGGATTGATTTAGGCTTTGTATCTCTAATGAAGTCTAAATCTCCATAGCAGTCGTCTTCTATAATCGGGATATTATATTCCTTTGTGATATCGATTAATCTAATCCTATTAGATTCAGGCATTCTAGCTCCAGTTGGATTATGGTTATTCGGTAAGACATAGATAAATTTAGGTTTTACACCTACTGAATCCAGTATTCTCAGCTTCTCCTCGAGATCATCTACGATTATACCCTCCTTCTCATCTATTTTAACCCCGATAATCCTAGCACCTAAATATCGGAAGAACTCTAATGTGCCATAGTATGTCAACTCCTCTGTAATCACTGTATCACCAGGCTTTATAAAAGTCCTCCCGACTAATTCGATGGCTTGCATTGAACCAGCTGTAATCACTATATTATCAACAGGTAGCTCAACCCCCTCCCTATTCCAATATCTTTTGGATGCAATCTCCCTCAATGGCCTATATCCCTTTAAACTATAGTCCGCATACTTATGTTGAGTCGGATAATATGCGAACACATCCTTTAATTCCTTAATCACTCTTTCGGCAGCATTTATAAGTTCATTATATGGAAATGTTTCAGGCGGGGTTTTCCCGCCAGTGAAATGGATCTCTCTCATATAAATCAAGTATATTATATTATATCACAGATATTTATCGCTCTACATTTATTTTATATCATGATGTCTGATTATAGGATAATAGGGTTGGAGGAGGTTGTTATAGCGGTTAAAGACGTTTCAAAAGCTGGGAAATTCTTTAGTGAAGTACTTGGAATAAACTTTAATTATAGTTGGATTCTCGAGCATGAAGGAATTAAAATCCTATCTTCTAAACTTGATGATACTCAGTTTCAGTTGATGGAGCCTATTTCAGAAGAGAGTACTGTATATAAGTTTATTATGAAACGTGGTGAGGGTATACATCATATAGCCTTTAGGGTTGAGGGGCTTGAGAATTTAATTAATAGGTTGAGGGATTTGGGTATACGTATCATTCCAGATAAACCTGTTAAAATTAGAAATCCCCATGGTGAGGGATGGCTTAAATATATATTTATACATCCTAAGGATGCATATGGTACGTTAATTGAGTTTATTGAATATAGTGATGAGTAAAAAGATGGGGATTACTCTCCGGAATAATAGGAGGGTAGAGTCATGTCCTTCATAGTTAATAATCCGGGTGGAGCCTTTAATACCTTGGGGATCATATTAGCTATGACTGCTACTGTACCATGATCACCATGTACACATGGCGAGATCTTCTCATTTATTGGTGGTACACCCTCTATGGTTATAGCATCATACTCCTCTGGAGCACCTACATAAGCCCTAAACTCTAATATAATCTTGGCCTCGTCACCGACTATACCACGTGCACTCTGCTTTAAACCAGCTACCTTACCAGGCTCTACAGTTACGAAGTCTGTGACAATCTTCTTCTCCGATATGACAGGTTCAACTGGATCAACCTCGATCTTATTTAGCTTCCATCCAATTGCGTCGGCTATCAACGCTATTGACTGCTCCAAACCCACGTGTCCTGATATAATCTTCTTGTCGATCTTCTCTCTAAATTCCTCTACAGTGAGCCCTGCCCCAATTTTCTTCTGGAACGGCCCTCTCCTAGTAGATGCATCCATCTGCCTCTCAACCTTAATCTTATGTACCTCTTTACACGCCGTTGTCAACGTTATTACGAGGGTATCCATCAAGAATCCAGGGTTTATCCCGGTTCCCAAGACAGTCGCACCATGTTTCTTGGCTAATGCATCAATCTTCTCAGCAAGCTTCTTATCTACGATATATGGATAAGATAATTCTTCACATGTCGATATAATATCTACTCCATACTCCAGAATCTTCTCGAGCTGTGGATAAACCTTGTCTAAGTATGATACGGTGGCCACTACAGCGATATCTGGCTTAGTCTTTGAGATAGCCTCATCATAATCGTCGGTTATTGCTACACCGAGCTTGCCGATGCCTAAGTGCTCACCTACATCCTTGCCGATTAAATCCTTAGCAATGTCTATACCTCCTACTATCTCAATCCACTCCTTACTCGCTAAATACTTTCCAATCATAGTTCCAATAGGCCCTAATCCAACTAGGATAACTTTAATCTTTGACATAGTTAAACACCCCTTTACAATTTAAATACCCTAAGCTATTCATATGTCTTTAAATAATCAATATATTCAGTTTAAAGATGGAATCTGGATTCTCTTATTGTATAGATAATTATAATCCAAGATACGCCTTCTTTACATCAGGATCTTGAAGTAATTCCTCTCCAGACCCCTCTTTAACAATCCTCCCCGTCTCCATAATATATGCTCTATCGGCGATTTTAAGTGCATGATGAACATTCTGCTCCACAAGTAACACTGTATACCCTTCATCCCTTAGCCTCGACGCTAGATTTATAATCTCTATAACCAGTTTTGGTGCGAGACCTAGGCTCGGTTCATCCATCATTAATAATCTAGGTCTAGTTACTAGGCTCCTCGCTATTGCAAGCATCTGCTGCTCACCACCACTTAGGGTGCCTGCAGGCTGGTCTCTACGCTCCTTTAGTATCGGGAAGATATTATATATGATCTCAAGCGTATCCTCAAACTTCTCCCTGGCCCTCTTAGTATATGCAGCTGCCTTTAAATTCTTATATACAGATAATCTTGGGAATAGCTGCCTACCTTCTGGAACGAGTGACAACCCTAGTTCAACCCTTTCATAAGGCTTTAAATCAGTTATATCCTTCTCACCGAAGAATATCCTCCCCTTATACGGTTGCAGAAGCCCCGATATAACTCTTAGCGTAGTAGTCTTACCAGCTCCATTAGAGCCTAGTAGCGCGACGAT
>DQXH01000110.1 GCA_011043415.1 Thermoprotei archaeon
AGCGGCTGCACACGCAGCGATAAAAGAGAAATTACAATAGTAACCTAACTATAAAATATTATTGGGATGATGAAGGAGGTGATCAGGGACCACATGACCGGCCCTAGCTTTACTGACCATCATCTACTATAGATGCATATTCACTCCCTAACTCTTCTCCTAATCTATCTTTTAGAGGCAATACACTAGCGATGATATGGTCTCTCTATCTCGTATGACCGAAGCTTTCATATGCGAGCACATCTGATATTCGAGGTGTTACTACCGCTTTGTTTTCTCCAGCTTCAGGAAATGATGCTAAGTTTTTCAATAACTTTAATTTATGGAATGTCTAATCTTTCTAGTGTTTCCTTCTTTACGATCCCTCTCTCATCCCATCCCCTTAACCTATAATATTCATATATTTGTTCATTCCAATGAGGAATATGGCCTTTTGTACCTCCTTCTGATAAGGGTATAAATATCTTTTCAGGAAGTCTATCCTCCTCTATATCTACACCAAATTTATTGTTTATCCATCTTTTCAAGTTAAATATTCTCTCACCTATAAGTAATGCATCATCTACAGTTAGATTCCATCCTGTCGCTAAGTTAAACGTGTCTAATACGTCTCTAATGGGTAATCCCCCATATAGATGGAATCTACACATCACCATACTATCTAGGAATTCATAGATATCTTGCAACTTCTTGACAGCTAAAGGTTTACTCTTATAGTCAAATCTATCTAAAGGTTTATCATACCCTATCTCTGGGAATGTCAATCCTTTTTCTATATAATATGTAGAGGCATATGTATGACATGCTCCTCTATTTGATGTAGCGTAGGCTAATGTCCAGCTCTCGAAGGCACGAGGATCATGCATCGGGAACTCTAATCCTTTTACATGAACCGCTAGCTTTTTAGCTTGTTCACCGTATCTTTCAGCTAATCTCCTTACACCATCCGCTAAATAATTTCCAAATCCTTCCCTAAAAGTAATCATTCTTATAAGTTTGATAACCACCTCCTTATCACCCCATCTAATCTCAATTCCATCCGTCTCATTCTTATCAATTATATTTTTCTCATATAGCTCCATTGCAAAGGCTATAACTGATCCTGCGGATATAGTATCTATGCCATATCGATTACATAGGTCTCCTGCATATGCTATAAAGTTAATATCGTCAATCAACATTAGAGGGCCAAAGGCGGCTACTGTTTCATACTCAGGGCCATGGCCTGATACTCCTTTACAAGGTCCCTCCTTTATCTCAAACTCTCTGCCACATGCTATAGGGCAGAGATAGCAGGCTTTTACTCCCCGTAGAATAGCTTGAGTCATAGAAGGACCAGATAACTTTCTTATTTTCTCAATATCCCATACTCCTAAGCTCCAATATTTTACCGGTAGATCTCCATATTCATATATTTGTTCAAATAACGCATTTGTACCATGCGTACGTAGAATCTTTGTAGCTGGTGCCTTCCGGACTTTCTTAATAGATTCATAATATCTTCTTTTAAACATATCCTCATCATATACACTTACCTCTCTATCACCATATACTGCAATACCCTTCACCTTTTTTACACCCATAACTGCACCTAAACCAGTCCTACCTACAACTCTTCCCCTATCATTTTGTATAGCTGCAAATAGAACCCTATTCTCTCCCGCCTGCCCGATTGTTGCGACGCTAAATTTCTTATCCCCTATGTCTTTCTTAATCTCTTCCTCAGCTTTGAAGGAGTCAAGCCCCCAAAGTCCTTGAGCGTCTCTAATCTCTATGTCATTATTTGATATTACAATATAGACGGGCTTATCACTCCCGCCTAAAAGTATTAATCCATCATATCCTGCTTTCTTGAGCTTAGCCCCCCAATAACCACCGGAACTTCCCTGTCCCCAAAAGGTTGTTAGAGGGGAACGTGCACACGCAAAGTGTCTTCCGGCCAAGGGATATGTAAGACCTGTAAGAGGACCAACCATAAAAATTAGTGGATTATTCTTTGATAGTGGGGAGGCTTCTAATCCTCCATAGTCTATGAAAAGTCTGGCGCCAAGCCCAGAGCCACCTATATATTTTTTATAGTATCCTATGGGTGGTTTTAAAGTTTCAAATGTTTTATCATCTAAGTCAACAACTAGAATCTTGTCGTTGAATGCATACATGCTCTCTTCCGTCACATTAAAGTTTCTTTCTTGAAATTTTTATATCATTGCTTTATCGCCTTCTACTAAAATATATATAATATAATAATTTTGGATAACAAAACAGCTCTAGTAGTTGGTAGCGTTTCTGGGATTGGAAAAGCTATTGTAGAGGGGCTGGAAGAATTTGAATCCTATGTTATTATAGCAGATTTAAAACCAGAAGATGCGAGAGGCGTAGCTGATAAGATATATTATGTAGATGTATCAATAAGCTAATCTCTCATTTCTTTGAAGGTAAATTGGAAGGAGAAGTAAAATTAAGAGGATATTCTAAAAAGGAATAGGATTATATAATACATAGTGTCATTGGAATTATTCTCCAGTGCTAATCCAAGTTACTGTAACTAACCAACTAATCCTACTATATCTGTTTTCTCTTATAAGATTCAAATTCTGCATATTTTAGAACCTTTAAGTTCTCTTCTTCAAGTTACACCCGTAAGTTAGATGAAATGGCATTATAAATATTTTTTAATAAATCTGGAATTAAATATATAAAAGGAATTTATAAAATTGGAAAAAGGTTTTTTAGGCCTCAGCTTTCTTAGATGTTATAGCTTCCTTAATCCTTTCAATCTCCTTTCTCTTTACTGATAATGCCGGCTTCTCTGGTATGAATCCTTGTGGCCTGAATAATGATATTAGGACGATAACTAGCCCAACTAGAATGTATTCGAGCCATGCTGGTTTTATAGGTATTATAGTAGCCAGTGCATGCTTATATACATATATTAGTGATCTAACCGTCGAGAATATTAATACACCTACGAATACACCGAAGTTATTTCCAGTACCTCCTAGCATCATGAATGCCCATGGCCAGAACGTCCACGTCAGTCTATCATATGTTAAAGCCTTCATACTACCGGCATAGAATGCCCATAACGCGCCACCCACAGCCGCGATAGCTCCGCCTATGATTAATGCCCAACCCCTTAGCCTAACTATATTCTTGCCATATACTTCAGCAGCGACTTCAGAGTCTCTCATGGCCTTTAAGGCCCTTCCAAACGGCGACCGGCCTAATGACTCTACGAAAAGATAGATTAATATCGCGAATCCTAGGAATATTAGGGTGGCTCCAATAGTCTTTTCAGCTCCTATCCCGATACACCTATATGGATCCGGTACGGTTACACCCATGGTAGCTCCTACTAGAGGCTGCCAATATTTACCTATTATCTGTAGGGCGTCTCCAAACGCTAATAACGTAATGCCTAGGTAGGCTTCCTTTAACCTTAGTGCAGGGTATGAAGATAGGTATCCCAATATTCCACCGAATATAGCAGCTACAACCAATGTGAATAATAATATCCCAATTGATAGCAAGGGGTTAGGTGCTAGGATCTCCCTATTAATCCTATCAACTATAGGGAAGTTATATAGGTGGTTTGCGTATTCAGCGCCCCATTTCTCACCAATATAATATGCGATTAATCTACCTGGTACTGCACCAGCCACAATCGCCCCAGCCAGGACGGCTAATACTCTACCGAACTGTGGTATGCCAGCATAGCCAGTCTCTAAGTTTAGGCTTAATGTAACTATAAGGAATACTGCAAAGTTTACTAGAATATTTAGTATTAGATAGACATATGGTGGTAACATTTTTTACTCACCTCCCTTAAATAACCTCTTATAAATCTTGCCCCATGGAAGTCCTCCTAATCCCTTTGGATATATCAATAGTGTTACCGCCATTATCAGCAGTGGGATTAGAGGCTCATATACTATTATCCATCCTCCAAGCCACTTTCCTAGTAATGCGATACCGACTTTCTGGCTTATTCCAATTAAGAACCCGCCTAGAAGACTTCCAAATACACTATATAATCCACCTACTATAGATGCGGCGAACTCTGGGACTATAAGCAGCATACCTATATTCGGTGTGCCGGTGAATAGTAGTGACAATATCGCGCCTCCTAGTCCACCTAGGAATCCGCCTAAGAACCATGACAAGACGTAAATTAATTCGGGGTTTATACCTAATACTGTGGCTAACATGGCATTCTCGATTGTAGCTCTCATTGCAATACCCATCTTAGTACGGGTTAAGAAGAGTTGAAGTATTGCGATGATGATGACAACTATAATTATAGATACTAGAACTATTCCAGATACAGGTATTCCATAGAGACTACCTAATTTAAAGTCGTAGCTTGAGAGTACGAATAGACGTGGATTAAAGTGATAAGTATATGTTAAATAATCTGCAAATATGTTGATAGCGGCGAATAGAACTAGATCGACACCTAATGTAGACATCATGAGAGTCACCATATCTGCACCAGCTCTTAAGAGCCATCGGTTAACTATGTAGTATGTAGCGATCCCTAATACACCTCCAAATAATCCACCCAGTATCATGTAATAGTATGGCGAACCCTTCATTAAGGAGAATAATGAGAATACGACATAGAATCCCCATGCAGTGAAGGAGGCGTGAGCGAAGTTGAACGTCCCTGTGGACATGTATATGATAGTTATCCCAGCCGCCGCCAACGCCAATCCACTTGAATATGCTATTGCAGTCAGTAATACGTCGATCATACTCCAACCCCTTAGGGATATAATAGATATTTAACCATTCTCCTTTAAATAATCTTAATTCTATTTTTAAACTATAGGGAAAGATATATATTATTCGAAGGGCTCAATTTATATTATAGGTAAATTGAGGTGTGTAATATATGTCGATGACTACTTCTAAGGCATTGGGTATAGCGATAGCACTGTTAATAATCGGGCTAATTATCGGGTATGCTGTAGGCTTTTACACTGCTCCTGGAGGAGGTGTTACTACTGTAACAACTACAGTGACCGCTGGTGCAGGCGCAACTGCTACCGTTACTAAAACTGTTGAGAAGACAGTTACCCAAACTGTTACAGCGGGGGCAGGGGGGTTATCTGGCGAGGTTAAGGTAGGCGCCCTTCTTTCACTGACAGGTGTCCTATCAACCTATGGTGAGAATAGTGAAGTCGCTTTAGAGCTCGCTGAGAAGGAGATTAATGAGTGGTTAGATGCTATTGGAGCGGCATGGGACTTTAAGATCGTTGTAGAGGATACCGCTACACAGCCTAAGACCGCTTTGGATAAGATGCAGACGCTACACGGACAGGGTATCCTATTCTTCATAGGTCCTATGACCAGTGCGGAGGTCAGTGAAGTTAAGAGCTATGCTGATTCAAACGGTCTATTAGTAATTTCACAATCTTCAACATCACCTGCACTAGCTATACCAGGTGATTCTCTATATAGGTTCTGTCCAACCGACGTGGTACAGGGTCCAGCTGCTGCTAGGGTCCTGTATGACTTAGGTGTTAGGTGGGTAGTACCATTCTGGAGAGGAGATACATGGGGTGATGGTTTAGCAGAGGCCCAGAGAGAGGCATTTGAAAAGCTCTTAAAGGAGACTGGCGAGGAAGGAGGTGTTGTAGAGGGCATTAGATATGATCCAGATACAACAGAGTTCTCTTCACAGGTTGCACAGTTGAATGACATTGTAACAAACCTAGTTAACCAGTATGGTGTCGATAAGGTTGGTGTCGGTTATGTTGGATTCGAGGAGGCTGTAGCTGTATTCACGGCGGCAAGTAAGTATGATATCTTAATGCAGGTTAAATGGGTAGGTAGCGATGGTACAGCTGGTCTAGCTGACTTAGTAAAAGACGCTACTGCTGCAGAGTTCTCGATAAAGACATGGTTCCTAAGCCCGATATTCGCTCCAGCTGCATCACCACATCTAGAAAAGGTTAAGTCTTATGTAGAGGAGAAGCTTGGTAGGACTCCAGACAGCTATGCATATGCAGCTTATGACGCTGCATGGATATATGCATTAGCATTTATGATATTGAACGATTACAATCCACAGAAGGTTAAGGCATTAATGCCTGATTTAGTCCAGAGGTATGTAGGTGCATCCGGTTCATTCGTATTAGATGAGAATGGTGATAGAGCCACTGCAGACTATGAGCTATGGATACCTAAGAAGACAGATGGAGGATATGAGTGGGCTATAGCTGGTGTATGGCACGCCGCAACAGATAGTATTACTTGGGAGAGTTGGTGGCTAGAATTCACTGGAATGGGAGGTTAGACGTCCCCAACCCCTCTTTTTGTTTTTATAGTTTAATTCTTAATATTTAAGTCCAATCAATACAAAAATATTTTTAATCGGTGGTTTCTGTGAGTAGTGAGAGGAGGAGATATATCCTAGAGACTAAAGATTTAACTAAGGCGTTCGGAGGATTGGTTGCTGTAAATCATGTTAATATAAAGGTTGAGAGGAATAAGATGACGATGTTGATGGGGCCTAATGGAGCGGGTAAAACAACATTCGTAAACGTATGTACTGGTGTATTGAAACCTGATGAGGGGGAGGTTATATTCGATGGTAGAGATATTACTGGATGGCCTCCTCACGACGTTTATAAAGCAGGGTTTGTAAGGACTTTCCAAGTCCCTGAGCCGTTCCTCAAGCTAACTGTACTTGATAATGTACTTGTAGCCATAGGTAATAAGGGTGAGAATCCATTTAGAGGGGCTATTAAATGGCTCTGGATTAGGGAGGAGAAGGAGAATATTGAGAAGGCATTCAAGATATTAGATGCAGTCGGGCTTGCAGACTTGTGGGATAGACAGGCATTTACATTGGGTGCTGGACAGCTTAAGATGCTTGAGATCGCGAGGGCACTAGCTACTGGAGCTAAGTTAATTGCATTGGATGAGCCTATTGGCGGAACTGATCCCGCCTATGCAAATGACATATTGTCATATGTAAAGGGATTATTAAAGATATGGGATGTATCATTTCTATTAATCGAGCATAGAATTGATATAGCCCTTCCATTCGCCGACTATGTATATGTTATGGATAGGGGTAAGGTGATTGCAGAGGGTCTACCTGATGAGGTAGCTAATAATCCGAAGGTTATTGAGATATATATTGGAGAGTGAGAATATGTCTATGCCTATGTTAGAAACCAAAAACCTATACTCTGGATATGGTAAACTCAAGGTTTTATTCGATATCAATTTTAAAGCCTATCCAAAGAAGATTACAGTCGTAGTTGGACCTAACGGTGCTGGTAAGACTACATTACTAAATAGTATAACTGGATTAGCTACAATACATGATGGACAGGTTATATTTGAAGGAGAGGATATCACAAGGAAGCCAGCTTATAAAATAGCTAGAATGGGTATATCATATCTGCTCCAAATGTTTAATATTATATCTGGATTGACTGTCGAGGAGAATCTGAGGATAGCGGGATATCTATTACCTAAGAATGA
>DQXH01000030.1 GCA_011043415.1 Thermoprotei archaeon
GTATTTTTATGTGGCTAAGAACGCGATTAGAGTGATGAATGAAGGGGGGAGTATAATATTTATAACCTCCATCAGGGCGTTTGTAGTTGAACCTGGCCAAGGCCCATATTCAATGACTAAAGCTGGTATTGTACAGCTGGTTAAGGTATTGGCGTCTGAATTAGGTAAATATAATATTAGGGTTAACGCTGTTGCACCAGGCGTTGTAGATACTCCATTAACTAGGCAGATTAAAAGTAGTAGGAGGTGGTATGAAGCATATGCATCTAAAACTGCATTGGGGAGGTGGGCTGAGCCATGGGAGATAGCGGCTCCAATCATTCTACTAGCTTCGAAAGCCGGGAGTTATATAACTGGGTCTGTATTACTAGTAGATGGTGGATGGACTGCTATAGACGGTAGATTCGACCCCTTCGAAGGCCGGTAATGAAGTAGGGTGTGACTAAGAAACTAGTCTGGCAGTATAAACATAGATTAGCGTAGGAGACATTGATTAAAGCTGGATGACTACATATATCTAGATATATCTATCTTAGTGAAACCATTTTCCTGACGACTGCATCTCCAACTTCATATGTCTTTGAATCCCCACCTAAGTCCCTGGTTCTAACCCTCCCCTCCTTAAGCACCTCGATTACAGCATCCTCTATAAGTTTTGAAGCTTCATACTCCCCCAAGAAATCTAGCATCATAGCTCCTGCAAGTATAGTTGCTATCGGGTTAACAATATTCATACCCTTATACTTCGGCGCTGATCCATGTAGAGGCTCGAACATTGATGTGCCATCTGGATTTATATTACCAGCTGGAGCTAATCCTAATCCTCCCTGGATCATCGCACCCAAATCCGTTAAGACATCTCCAAATAAATTGGGCATTACGACAACATCGAAGTATTCAGGGTTCTTGACGAACCACATCGCCGTCGCATCGGCATACAGCATCTCCGTAGATATATCGGGATACTCTCTAGATACTTCGTTAAACACATCCCTCCATAAGCCATATATCTGGGGAATTACATTCGCCTTATCAACCAGTGACACCTTCCTCCTTCCATGCCTCCTAGTATATTCGAATGCATATTTAAATACCCTCCTCGCATTCTCCTCCGTAATCAACCCTATCTGATACGCGTACCTCCCCCTCCCACTAAACCAGCTTTCAATATCTAGAGTGAGGTCATATAGCTTCCTATGAATCTTAAGTATCTTCTTATCTCTCCCCCTATCTATAACTGCCCCAGAGCCGATGTAGAAGTCCTCCGTATTCTCCCTTATAACTACAAAATCTATATCATCAGCACCCTTCCCAGCTAAAGGAGATTTAACACCTGGTAATAGTCTAACCGGCCTCAAGTTAATGTATTCATCGAAGTAAAACCTAATTTTAAGAACTATCCCGATCTCAAGTATCCCCGGTTCAACCCTAGGGTCTCCTATAGCACCTAAGTATATCGCCTTATACCTACTTAACTCCTTAAGATCATCTTCATCTAGAGTCTTCCCAGTCTTTAGATATCTCTCCGCCCCATAATCGTACTCTACCCATTCTATATCGAAACCCATCAATTCAGAAGCCTTGTCAACCACTTTAACCCCTTCTCTAATAACCTCCGGGCCTATACCATCCCCGGGTATAACAGCTATCTTATACATATCGACTACCATGAATTAATTATATCACTTAAGATATAATTAATGGTAGATAAAATATATTAAGCAAATCAATCTAATGTAAGATGTATCTAATCTTAAGTTTTACAAGCTAAAATATAGATAATATATTTTAATAATGAAGAATGAGAAGAATGTTCATAGATAAAGGGATCTATCTAATAATTCTAATTATCCTCGAAATTAAAAAGAGGATAAAGGGGGTCTCTCACGTGAATAAGATTTAGCCTTTATTTAAATCCTTTGGGATAAAAATTAATTTATCCTCCCTATACAGATTTCTTCGGTTTTTAGCTGAGATATTTCTGTGAACCATTCTTCGTCTTAAGTTAAGGAGAGGGTTTTAGAGGATGATTATATAATGTAACGATGGCAAATATGTGTGTGATTAAAGAATTTTCTTAATACGATATATGTTATTTCCCGACTTATATTTCCCTTATGATCTAAGTCCCTTCTCCATTCCACGATAACGGTCCAGCCTCCACCAACTGGAGGTATAAATGAATCTTTAAACTATCCAGAAGTATTAGTAAAAAATTAACCATATACCCTAATGAATACTAGAATCAGTCAAATCAGTATGTGGAGGCAGTATACGATATTTACTAAGATAAATATATGGTGGGTAGATCATGTAAAGACGGATATGAGGCATATGAATGATATAGTTAACTATGTAACCTAAATCAAGATCTAATATATCTCCACTACATTAAATCTAAGTGGTAATGAGTAGGGCAAGAATATCTGCGAAAACACTCATCATCCTAATCATCCTCATAGGATTCTCAGGCATATTCTACATAAACAGCGTATATCGGGAGAACCAGGAGCTAATCAAGCAATATAATGAATTGAATATGAAGTATCAGACTCTACTAGAGAAGTATATATCATTAAACAACTCATATAGCATGCTTATACATGGTAGCAATATTACTAAAATCGAGTTACTAGAGGATAATGAGTATTTCGAGACCGTCAAACAACTCATAGAGAATGCGAATAAATCAATCTATATAGCGATATATGTAGTGAAGTATGACCCCAAGGAGTATGACGACCCTGTAAACCAGCTACTATATAGCCTCGTAGAAGCCAGGGAGAGAGGGGTAGACGTCAGGGTATTAGTAGACGACCCCACATTGAAGAGCTACCCAGATACAATATCATACCTAAAGAACAACAGCATCCTAGTGAAACTAGATGAAAGCAAGGGCGTCACAAGCCATATGAAGATCATAATAGTAGATGGAGTATACCTTATCATGGGAAGCCACAACTGGACTGAAAGCGCCCTCAAATACAACCATGAATTCAGTATCCTAATGACATCAGAGCACTACTCAAATGAAGCCACCCAATACTTCCTAAACCTATGGAATAAAGGCAGAAGCATATAAACCCATACCTAACATCCTCTAGGTCACTATAGGAATAGTTAATCTAATAGTGTAAAATAGATGTGGGACGTTGGAGTTTTTAACATAATTTAAAATATGGTCTAGTATATTTAGTATACTCGGTGTACATAGTATATGCCTGTTACAGTGTCTATTAAAGTTCGTAAGGAGATTGTGGAGCTGGCTGAGAAGATGGTTAGATATGGGATTGCTAGGAATAGGTCTCACGCATTCAATATATTGATCGAGAGAGGGCTTAATGAAGTTCGTATGGAGGTTGAGTTCTGGGATAATGTATATAAGAAAGCTGATGAACTCCTGAAGAAGGGTTATAGAGTTAGACACGGCGGGTTAAATAAGTTGTTAGAGGAGAATAGGTCTAGATGGCGTATATAGATACAAACGTAATCATCTCATATATAGATGAGCTTGATCCAAACCATGCCAAAGCAGGTGAGCTCCTCAAATCTATAGAGGGAGATAAATTCGTCAGTAGACTCACACTGATTGAATTAGCCTCAGTATACTCTAGAGCAGGGCTTAAAGACCCAGTAGCCCTAGCAATATACTCAATAAAGAGAATCAACGCAAAGATGGTTGAAGCAGACCTGAACAAAGCAATTACACAGTCTCTTAAGCTAGCCCCAAACCTAAAGCTCCTAACCCTAGACCTACTCCACATATCCATCTGCCACATAGCAGGAATAAAAACAATTCGCAATATTCGACAAAGAAATTATATCTAAATCTAAGGAAATAGAAAAACTAAACTTAATAATAACAATGTAGCTTCAGACAAGGATTAGAATCCCTGGGTATAATAGGTGAATAAGGTTATTTAACCAGAGACTACACTAATATAATGTCCCTAGTCTCCAAACCATTTCTCCTGATAAACTCCATCAGCTATCTATCTATTGTGCAAAGAATAGGGAGGTACATTTAATAACGTCAGATAAAACAGATGGAGATAGCTGGAGAAGTAGGGGTAGAAGTAGTATCTACATCATAGGGTATTCGGTAGTAGGGATATCGCGAAGGAGTATTTTAGATAGGTCTATAGCTATTTTTCCACCTTGATCGCGAGTACAATCGGTTCAGTATAATGTACTATTATGGGTGTACTCCTTTTAATTGATGTAACATATATAATTAATGCTAACCAGTTTCCAAGTTCCTTCGGAAGCTTAAACCTATAGGTTATTGAAAGTTCACTTTTAGGCATTGTAAATTTCGTCGAGTTCTCAAGTATCATCGTAGCCTCTTGGCCAAGTCCGATAATTATAGTATCCTTAGGCTCGTAATCGCATGAATAGATCCTAAGTACTAAAGCAGATATTACATAATCGTTTCTTCCCGTAACATGGATATTAATTGAAAATTCATGGCCTGGACTAACATATTTAGGATATAATATTTCAATTTCAAATGGATCGTCAGAAGATACGTATTTAGTTTGTGAAAAAGCGTCTTGGGAGTTCGAATTTGACATTTGATAGCCGTAGGAAACTATAATAATTGAAATAGCAACTATAATAATAAAGAAGATGGGTAGCTTCCTACTAAGTATTCTCAAGGCGGTTAAAACACCTCCGAATTAGTCTATTTCCACTCTGCCAATTAAACATTGACATTAGTAGTATATTATTTCGTGTATACGGAAATAATATATTATTTAAGAACTTGTATGTAGGAATGTAATTGCTAGTAATATATTAATCTGATTTCAATGTGATCTTGAGGTGATGGACAATATGCGTATGCATATATTCGGGATGAGTATAGGGAAAATTATCGTATTGCTTATTATAGGTATCTTAGTAGGGTGTATCCTTGGATATGGAATTTGTCAAGTTCAATTATTAGAATTAAAGGAGAAATATTGGAGGGTCTCTGCAGAGTATAACTCGACAAGAATATTATATGAGGGACTTAAGGATAAGTATGATTTACTTCAAAGAACATATAACTTCTTAAATACTTCCTATACGAGGTTAAATGCCTCATATACAGGGCTAAGCCAGAAGCATGAAAAACTCGTCACTTCAATAAATTTAACTCTTGATGAAATTATACTTAGAGGGAAGCTTATGGATGATCTTATGGAACTAACGATAGTAGCCACGCTTAACCCAGAAAAATTACATAGAATGCAAAATTTAATTCTGCAGATAGACGAGGATATCAAGGGGGTAGACGATGAAGACATTTCAAAACTTTGGGAATTCACAAAACAAGCTTTTGCAGAAAATAAAACCAGAGCAGGTCTAGAATGTCTATTTAGAATGATATCTCTTAATCAACATAAAACATATGAACTTTATGAATCGTTATCACAAATACTAAAAGAAGAAGATTAAAGCAGCCTCGTCAACCATATCATAGTACTCTCTCATTTTTTAAAGCAAAGGTAATGTGATTTTCTTCCCTACATTAAAATGTGCAATTATATAAATCCTTTCTTCTTAAAACTTCGATAAAGATGGATAAATTATATATGAATGAATCATAAGAGTTTTTATAAAGTTATTTAAAACTCGGTTTGGTGATTTAAAATGCTAAAGGTAGGTAGGCGGGTTATTTCTGTGTTGATGCTAGCTATTCTGCTAGGTATGATAGCCCTACTAATGCCTACCAATTCACTTACGATGGCGTTTAAACCTGATGATAAATGGCCGCTTACAAGTAGTAACTCGAATATTACAGATATCCCGACTCTAAAGGATTTCATACCTCTAGGCATAGAATTTATAAAAACACAAGATAATGAGTTGAAGTGGAATGGATTGAAGTGGAGATTAAGTTGTTTTATTTTTGTCGGTATGGGAAAAACCATGGAGGGGAAGCCATTTCTTTTCCAGATTAGGATCCCCCATCCAGTTCATGGTAAAACTCCCGACCACTTTTCTGATATGTTCTTTATAGATGGTGAATGGAGAAAATTCTATGTTATCGTAGGACCACCATACTATGATGATGGAGAGATATTCGGCTTTCCAACCGTATATTGTTATGGCAGGTATAGGGAGGGCGGGGTATGTAGGGCTTCGATGTCATATAATCAGGCTGAGAGAGAATGGGTATATAGAGTTGTTCCTATAGAGGGGGAGGGGGTAAGTTTAGAAATCAGGTTAAAACCAAGGGGAGTTACTTATTGGATGGGCAGACCTGAGGGACCCTATATCATACATGGAGCAATATTTAATAAGAAAGATATAGATATATGGGGGGGATTTTGGGAGATAGGTGAGTGTGTAGGTTGGATTGAGAAACCAGGCGTTAGAAAAATAGAGTTTACTGGACATGCCATATGGGATAGAGCATATCATAGGGTATATTACTCTGACACCGCTCTAAAAGCGGCGGGAGCACCACTACAGTTTACATGTGGATACATCTATTCAGACGATTTTCAGCTCGCTATAGGGTATGCGGAAAATCCATCTCCAATAGATCCACCAGTTCCATTCCAGCATCAGGGAAGACTCAGCTTCCCCGTAAAAGGTCTGAGTTTTAGATTCGATAATTATGAACTGAAGGATAATGGCGGCCTACAACCATCGAGATTTTATATAAATGGCTACTATGATGGAGGAGGAGTCAACCTTACAGGAGAGGTTATCTTATTCTATCCAAGTGTATGGAAGGTGGGTAAAGGAACGTGGTGGGATTACAATGCGAGTAGAACATGGGGTAGAGCGTTTATAAGATGGAGGGGTACAATAACGCTATATGGTGAAACTATAGAGGTGACTGATGCAACCGGCGTCTTTGAATGCACTAGGTATAAAGGCGTCGTCTATCATCCTACCACTTCAACTACGATGAATACAACTACGGTGCAGCCTGAGCCTGGTACAGAGCTTCAAATATTAAGATGCATCCTAGAAAATATATGGGTCATAGCGATAGTAATCATAGTCATTATTGCAATAGGAATAGCATTTTTATTAAAGAGGAGATAAGCTCTCCTCCCATATTTCATTAAATTTCTATAGTATTCTATTATAAGAACCCTTCTCAACCTCGAAATCATCATCTCGATTTCTTGGATTCAGACTATGTAAAGAAAAGTCCTCACCCTTCTTCTTAGGCTTAAGAAGCCTACAATAGACATTACCACTGATAGTTATTGTCTTCACATACATATACATGGATATATTTAATTTTCCGCCAAAAATATAACATACCTCAGTATCAAAATCGGTATTTAATCAATGATCTAAAATTTATTAGCCATTCCAATAAACTTCTAGTCATCCAATCTTCTCTGAAA
>DQXH01000093.1 GCA_011043415.1 Thermoprotei archaeon
AATTCGTATGACCCTGTCATCTCACTAACCATAATTAACACGGCTAGCGGAGCATTAGATACTCCCCCAAATAGAGATAACATCCCTATTATGACGAATGATGCTAGAAAAGCCTCCTTATCTACGATATAATCTGGGAATAACATGATTATTAATATTGCTAGTGCAGCCCCTAATGACCCGCCTATAAATAATCCGGGTGCGAATACACCTCCGCTACCTCCGCTTCCTATTGTAAATGCTGTAGCTAGAATTTTCATGAGGGCTAGGATGATAAGGATAACTATAATTATCATCCAATCCTGACTTACAGAGAATATATGCCACCCCCCATTCTGCATCGGATACGGAAACATCCCATATGCAAATAATGTAAGCCATCCATATCCCGTTGATAAGATATGTGGAAACAATAATCCTATAACACCTGTTATGAGCCCACCTAAAGCCGGTTTTAAATAATTAGGGATATTGATTAGATGGAATACATGCCTAATCCAATAGAATATTTTAACATATAATATACCAGCTAAGCCACACACGATACCTAGGATTATATAAAACAATAATTCAAAAGGATATCTAAAGGCTATTCTGGGCATATTGAATATAGGGTTGAATCCATCATAGAACCCGAATATGGTATATCCTATTATAGCGGCTATGAAAGCAGGTAAGAGGGCCTCAACCTCGAAATCCCTCTTATATAGTACTTCAACGCCAAATATAGCCCCTCCCAGCGGAGCCTTAAATATCGATCCTATCCCAGCACCTATTCCAACCGCTACAGAGAGCCTCCTAATTCTACTGGGAAGCCCTAATACCTTGGAAAGCAGCGAGGCGACACCTGAGCCAATTTGAGCCATAGGCCCCTCTCTACCTGCACTTCCACCACTCCCGATCGTGAATACAGATGCCAGTATCTTAATTAGAGGCACTCTAGCTCTTACATCACCAGCATATCTGTGGAAAGCAGCTATAGCAGCGTCTGTACCATGCCCCTCAGCCTCCGGTGCAAATTTATAAACTAAAATACCTGAAACTAGTCCTCCAACTGAGGTAACTAGTAGTAAGAAAGGATTTAGCGGAACCCAATTAACGTCAAACTCTGGATTAGACGGTTCTGGAATATGATAATTTAGAATATATTTAAAGAAGAATTGATGAAACTCTCTAAGAAAGATGTAAAAGATTATACTAGCCACGCCTGAGGCAGCCCCTATTACTATGGATATCATAATAAGTGAAGTAACCCATTCTTTAGATAGAAACCTCCTCAGCTTAAATCTCAACGAATCTATTCTGGTCATAGACTATAGCATCTCCAACCGACCTTAGAACTCTGTTAAATTAAATTTACTAATGTAATAAAATAAATTAGGTTTTATTTAGTCTATAAAATATTTGAGTCGAGAAAATTATTTAATACAATATAGATACGTAAATTTAGATGGAATAACAATTATAGCGTCTCACTAGATTCTATTTAGGATGGATACCATGTATATTTGAAAAATATAGGTTTAAAGCGGATTTAAACACGCTATGCCAACTCGCTTCTAGCCTGTCCTTCACTAATCCACTTTACGAATTTTGACGGTGTCTCTAGCGATCTATTTATAGTAACTTCAGCTATCGCTTCTACGCTATCGACAATTCTAAATATATAGCTGAGAACTAGCCTTAAACTACCCAGTAAGTCTTTATCCTTGATATTTCCAACCATCCATATATCCTCCTGTCTAAGCTCTTCCTTAAATAACTCTATCTCATTGATCACATCATTCGCTCTAACAATATTTAATTCTATATAGGCCTGCATAGAGTCTCCGACGAGCTTATCCGTTATATCAAGTAGATTATCAACCCTCTCAAGAAGCTCTTGAGAGATCTTCAGCTTCTCAATATCCATATTCTCCAGTTCAACTGCGATATCATATACCCTATCAGCAATCTCCTCTAGACTCTTTATTATAGCTCTATTACCTACTATGTGATATGGATGCTCTATACCGATTTCCTTAGCCACCCTCCAACTCCTCTGTGCAAGCAGAAGCTGACGGACAATAAGCCAGTATAGACGATCTGCCTCTATCTCCATACCATGAACCTGGGAGAAAACTGTTTTATCCCCTTCAGTTAAATAGATTCTAATCCCCTCAAGCATCGAGAAGATTAATGTATACATTCTCCTGACTAACCCACTTAACTTAAATTTAGTTGGATCAATGAAGCACTGTATGGTGATCTCATTAAGCTTTTGATCTACAATCTCTATTCCTGCCAGCCTTGATATCCCTCTAGTTATCTCATCCACAACCCAACTTGGAAGCCTTTTCTCATCAGTTCTAAATGTTATTGTATCATGCCCTAATAGATAGTTTCCTATTAAGACCCGTTCTACTAGACCCTTCGAAGTAATTTTACTTACGTCTACAACATACTTCTCTGTTATCTTCTTTTCCTCACCCAGATTATATGGTATTATCCTTAAAGACCCATCATCCTCGACACGGACTATAACACTATCACCCTTCTTTAAATTCTTCTCCTTAACCCAGTTTCTAGGTAGAGAAACTACAATCGTAGAATAACCAAGCTTCTGGACCTTCCTAACCTCCAACCTATACACCTCCTAAAGTTTATACATGATTATACATTATATAACATCGACCGGATCATATTTAAATTTATATTTTTGAATAGACGATAGAGACTTTTTTAAAAATTTATTGAGAAATATATATGAATCGCCTCACATTTTAGAATGTATTGAGAATGATTTATATATGTCCTAGATGTAGATGGAGGGGGGAGGTAACTAGATATTATTTTAAATGCCCGAAATGTGGAACTCCACTAGATGTATATTATGAGAGAGAGTTCTCCAGGGATAAATTAATTGGTGAAGGATACGGGATAGTTAAGTATAGAGGGATCATACCTGAGTTTAGGGTATATACTTCGATAGGTGAGGGTGAGACTCCGATAGTCTATAATGACTCGGAGGAGATATATTTTCTATTGGAGCACTTAAATCCGTCTGGAAGCTTTAAAGATAGAGGTGCTGCACTTACATTATCATATATAAAATCATATTTTGGTAGCGGGATAGAGTTGGTTGAGGACTCGTCTGGAAACGCTGCGATATCATATACCCTATACTCTGCTTTATCAGGTTATAGGATACATATTTTCATGCCCAATAACGCTCCAATAGGAAAGAAAAAACTGGTTGAAGCTTTAGGTGGGGTATTACATTTATCTGAAGATAGGGATAAGGCTCATATCGATGCTCTAGATTATTCTGATAACTACAGTAGATTGTATATAGGTCATCTATATAGTCCATTCTTCATACTCGGTCTCGAGACTATAATATATCATATCTACAGATTTCTAGACCGAATAGAACATATTTTCATCCCATTTGGAAGCGGGACGCTATATCTAGGCATTTACAGGGCTCTAGAGAATCTCATCGAGAACGGGCTATTAAATAAACGCCCTAGTTTATATATAGTCGAGGCTGCAGGATATAGTAAGATATCTAGGATATTAGGGTTAATGGATGACGGCTACAGTAAATATCTTGATGGGATTAAGGTATCCCACTTACCGAGGAGGGAAGAGGTATTAAATTCAATAAAGAAGTATAACGTTAAAACATTCATTGTAGATGACATCTTGGCAGCTAAGGCATTAAAGAAACTCTTTAAATACGGTTATATAGTTGAGCCCACCTCGGCGGTTGGATATGCAGCATATGGTCTAGCCCAGGATGAGGGTTATATAAGAAGGGGGGAGAATAGCCTTATAATATTAACTGGGAATGGATTAAAGATGTTAGATACTATCTATGAGATGTTTAACCTATTAAAATAACGGTGTAATAATACTATATTCATATAATCTTTATATATATCCTTAATTGGATGTATATAGGAGTTAGATAGATATGGCAAGATATTTAATTACACCCGATGTAATTAGAAGAGGAATATTACATAGACATATATTAAATGGAGATATTTCAGGGGATGTTCTAATCCCCTGGAGCGTGCTAACTTATTTAGATAAGGCCACAGCTGGCGACGATATTTCCCATGAGAAGTTTCTTAAGGAAGTTAATAATATTAGAAAGGCTTCGGAGGCAGGTCTAATTAAATTAGAGTATATTGGTCAAAGCACGGTCGACGGAGATATTTATCAATATATCTTTGAATTAAGTAGGGATTATGATGCGGTGATCTTAACATCCGACCCCTCTAAAGCCAAGTTCTTCCAAGCTGTTGGTAGTAAGGTGAAATTGTTATCACCGATCCGTGTATCGGAACCTGTAATAACGAAGTATTTTGATGAAGATACCATGTCCGTACATCTTAAAGAAGGTGTTAGGCCGCGGGCTAAGAAGGGTAGGCCAGGTAACTGGTTATATGTCGAGCTTGATGAAAAACCTATTACAAGGGATGAGATACTCGAGATTATAGATGAGATACTAGATTATACTAAGACTGATCCAGAGAGTTTCATTGAAATAGATGAGAAGGGTGTAACTATAGTACAGATGAGGAACTACCGTATAATAATCGCTAAACCACCATTCAGTGATGGCTATGAGATTACAGCCGTGAAGCCTGTAAAGAAGCTGTCTCTAGAGGATTATAACCTTCCTCCTGAATTAATTAGGAGGCTTAGGGAAAGGGCTGAGGGTATCCTAATCGCGGGAGCACCTGGTGAGGGTAAGTCGACGTTCAGCCAGGCATTAGCAGAGTTTTATAGGGGGATGGGGAAGGTAGTCAAGACGATTGAATCACCCCGAGACCTCCAGCTACCTATGGATATAACACAATATAGCAAATCTTATGGAGATGACAAAACGCTTCATGATATACTGCTTCTATCTAGACCCGACTATACAATATTTGATGAGATGAGGACTACGGAAGACTTTAAATTATATGTCGATTTAAGACTCGCTGGTGTAGGGATGATAGGGGTGGTACACGCTACAAGGCCTATCGACGCAGTCCAGAGGTTTATAGAGAGGGTAGAGCTGGGGATGATACCTAGTGTACTTGATACAGTCATCTTCATTAAAGGTGGTAAAGTAGTGAAGGTATATGAAATTATGATGGTGGCTAAAGTACCTCATGGATTAACTAGAGAAGACCTGGCTAGACCTGTAGTAGAGGTAAGAGACTTCTTCACGAAACGCGTCGAGTATGAATTCTATGTATTCGGTAAGAGGATATTTGTAATTCCAGTAGGGAGAGAGATGGGATATGAGGAGGAGTATTATGAAGTAGGCACTAGAGAGATGAGTATGGTAGATAAGATTAGGAGGGAATTAGGTGATATAGGTGAGGAGTTTGAAATCAGGATGGTCGGTAATAAAGAAGCGATTATATATGTTCCTCCATGGGGATATAGAGAGATTAGAAAGGCTCTCAGAAGGAAGACGAGGATTATAAAGAAGAAGTATGGAATTAAGATTGATATTGAACCTATGATTGGTTTTGAGTAGACTCCTCCAATGCCCTGCTATAACCAAGTGATACAGCCTTTATATTAATATCGATCCAATCTTTTTTGACAGTATTTCTAATAGCTTCCTTAAGACTTTCTAGACTAACTAACTCTGTCTTACCCGCAAAGTATCCTAGCATAACCATATTAGCCACTCTAGGATTATTCAACTCCTCACGCGCAATCTTAGTGAATGGATATATGTATATGCTCTTCCATTCCCTATATGCTTTATCCGTGAATGAACCATCTATAAATACTGTTGCATCGTCGGAGACTAGATCAGCATACTGAACCATCTGCTCAGGATACATGAATATAGCTATATCAGCCTTCCTAATTCTAATTAAATCAGGCTCCTCCTCACCTTTCATTATGATCAGGTCAGATCTGCTGAAGCCTCCTCGTGTCTCGGCACTATATGTCTCTGAATTAACTACATAGTATCCCTCTCTGATCAAAGCCTTCCCAAGTATATAACCAGCTAATAGAATCCCTTGTCCTCCTCTACCGCCTATCAAAATTTGATATCTTCTCTTTTCATTCACTTTTTAGTCACCCCAATCTCCTTAAGTCTATCAAAATATCCAGGGTCGTCTCTATCAACAAAGACTCCGCATGTGATCTCGCTATTCCAATCATACTTGATATCTCCGAAACTTGGTTTTATCCTCGTTTTAGCAATTTTACGTAATGTCACATATAATTGATATGGATCCCTAATTCCTATATGTCTTCCAAATATCTCTGGACATACAGATATCACCTCTATAAACCTGAAACCTCTTTTCGTCAACGCGTACTTTACAGAGTCTTTGATCTTAGTTAGATGTGTCACAGACCATCTCGCTATATAATTTACATCAAGCGCCATTAACGCTTTTGCGGTATCTATTGGAGGTTCCGGATTTCCATATGGAGTTGTAGTAGAGTATACCTTATATGGAGTCGTTGGAGCTAACTGTCCTCCGGTTAACGCATATGTAAAGTTATTTACCATTATTACAAGTATATCCATGTTTCTCCTAGCTGCGTGTAAGAGATGATTACCTCCTATCCCTGCTATATCACCATCCCCACTGAATACTATCGGGATAAGGCTTGGGTTTGCAAGCATAGCTCCTACCGCAAATGGAATTGCTCTACCATGTAATACATGCGCAGCGTCTAATTTGACAAGACCCGCTGCTCTACCAGTACATCCTATACCAGTTACAAATAATATTTTATCACGATTTATCTTGCCTTCGGACTCAAGCTCCTTGATCGCTCTTAACGTATGATGCAATATTATTCCAATACCACAGCCAGGACACCATGTATATGGAACTCTATCAAGTCTTAATAAGTCATCAATTGGATGTGAATATTTAGATTTGACCATCATATTTTCCACCCTCTACTTTTAATCTCATCATATATCTCATCTGGACTTGGTAGATCCGGTAAGAGTAAGGGCAGTGAGTAAACATCTACGTTAAATAACTTATTATCCCATAGAATCTTCTTGATGATCCACACGAGTTGGCCTTGGTTCATCTCCGCGACTATTATCTTCTTGACTCTTCTAGCCATCTTTATAAATCTATCTTCATCGAAAGGCCATATCGATATCGGCCTGAAGAGACCAACTTTTAAACCGGATTCTCTTAGATCTCTAACTAAAGCGAGTGTTGACCTAGCTACGGACCCTATAGCGAT
>DQXH01000088.1 GCA_011043415.1 Thermoprotei archaeon
ACCTGATAGTATTGATCAGAAGATTGCTAAGGATGTTATTACTGAGGAGGATATTGACCTGGTTGTAGTCCTTTTAAATGCTTCTAACATAGAGCGTAGTCTATACCTTCTAATCTCGATATTGGAGACGGGGGCTAAGGTAGTCGGCATTCTTAATTTCATGGATATCGCGGATAAGATCGGGATAAAATACGACATTGATAAATTATCCGACATCTTAAAGATCCCTATTGTCCCTATGGTTGCAGTGAAGAATAAAGGTTTCGATATCCTGAAGAAGAGGATTGTAGAATCAGTTGAAAACGAGTGGATAAATACGAAGCCTATAAACTATAATGAATTCGAAGAATATATCGACAGGATAGTTGAGAGGCTCAAAGAATCAGATATTTCGAAGAGATATAGTTTGAGGTGGATCGCTATTAAATTACTTGAAAATGACAGGGATGTAATTGAATTTATTAGTAGACAGGGAGTTTATGATGAGGTTAGGTCTATCATTCTAGAGGCTGATAAATATGCATTGGAGAGATATAGTAAGCATATAGATGCATTAATACCTATTATAAGGTATCAAAAGATTAATGCGATACTTGATCAAGTTATACATAAAGTTGCAGTCGCTAAAAAGTCGTTTTCAGATGCTCTAGACGATATACTTACATGCTATAGATATGCAATATTTATACTTATTCCAGTATTATACATGCTGTATCTATTCTCCTTTGAAGCTGCTGTATTCCTAAGTGATTTAATAGATGTTATTTTTAGTGTATTTCTCTCCGACATAATATATAGTCTCCCATTTCAAGTAGATATCCTCTCGTTTATTAACGAAGGTATATTAGCGGGCGTGGGAAGTGTACTAGTCTTCCTACCTAATATAGCCCTATTATTTATAGGGATTTCAGTCTTAGAAGACGTTGGATATTTATCTAGAGTAGCATACCTACTGGATAGAATTTTATCTAAAGTCGGTCTATCAGGCAAGTCTATTATACCCATGATACTTGGATTTGGATGTAACGTTCCAGCTGTAATGGCTACTAGAGTAATTGAGGATGATAAAGCTAGGCTGATTACAGCGATGATCTCGCCATTCATGTCATGTAGTGCTAGGCTACCCGTATATATATTATTCGCTGGCATCTTCTTCCCCATGCATATGGGGTTAGTTATATTAATCTTGTATCTGACTGGAGTAGTTGTAGCTATATTATATTCATATTTATTTAGGAGGCTTGTATTTAGGGGACCTTCACTACCGTTTGTGATAGAGTTGCCACCCTATTTAATTCCTGATGTAAAGAATGTATTGTTGAAGAGCTGGGTTAGAATTAAGGAATTCGTATATCGGGCTGGAACGATTATTGTCTTAGCATCAATAGTAATATGGCTACTATCCGTATTTGGACCTATCGGATACTTGGGTTATACTTCGCTGGAAGAGCCTCAGCTCCTTGAAGAGAGTTGGATTGCATATTTGGGTAAAGTGTTTGAGCCCCTTGTAAAGCCATTGGGGTGGGACTGGAGGGCTGCCGTAGCACTATTAACAGGTTTTATAGCTAAGGAGGTTGTGGTTAGTACATTAGCAGTCTTATATGGTGGGGAAGCCGTATTCAAGGCTAACTTACTAAATGCATTTAGCCCAGTATCTGCATTTGCATATATCATCTTTGTATTATTATATGTACCTTGTATAGCTACTATGGCTGTATTAAGATCTGAATTCGGTAATAAGACAATGATATTCACCATCATATACATGATGTTGACGGCTTATATCGCCTCATATATCGTCGTGGTACTTGCTACTCTACTAGGTGTATAATATGGAGCTTGGGGAAGTTAAAATAATAAAACTGCTTTACGGCGGAATATATCTTATATTTAGTGCTCTAATTATCTTAAGGGGTACTTTAGATATAGTTGGAATAGACCTTAGTCAAGCACTATATTTTGTAAGTAGCGATATCGGTTATGGTATTGTAGTCTTATCAATTGGGGTGATATCAATATCATATATTAATAGTGAGGATATTATTAAGCAGGCGTCGGGTCTATTTGTATCTACAGTCTTGTCACTAGGCTTACTAGGGCTTCGTATACTAGTAATTCTCTCGCATTATCTAGATTATCTACTTACCCAGAGTGTCGAGGGTGAGGGATTATTCAATCTAACCAGTGAACTTTCATATGTAGAGATTTATACATCTATTATAACGATAGTCTTACTATACTATGCTTATAGGATTTTAAGGAGATACACTATTTAAATATGTTTAGTAATGTCGAAGACTGGTTTTTCGATTCATAAGGCTAGAAAGGGGTTAATAAAGTGTAGGGTGGAATACGACCCTAGTAGGAAAATTATATTGAAAGTCGATATTACTGGGGATTTTTTCCTCTATCCAGAGGACTCTCTATCAGTTTTGATGGATAGGTTAAAGGGGGTCTCTATCGATAGGAATGAGATAGCTAAGGTTATTAGGGACGTATTTAATGAGTATAAAGTATCTCACCCAGGTATTGAGATAGATGATTTTGTCAAAGTAATCTATGAATCCACGTTGGGTGAGGTTGATGCTTAGGATATTATTATTCGAGACTCCTGAGGACCCTAGGATGAACCTAGCATTTGAAGAGGCTTTTGTGAGGGTGAGGGCACATAATTATATCGATGACACCCTAAGGATATGGAGGAATAGGAATGCTGTAGTAATCGGATACTTTCAGAGGATGAGTGAAGAAGTTGATATGGGGTCTGCGTCGGAATATAATGTGGAGGTTGTCCGTAGATTCACAGGTGGCGGAGCGGTGTATCATGATCTAGGGAACATAAATTATGCAATTGTAACGAGTGGGGGAGATAGAGACTTAACATATGTATTTAAATATTTAATCAATGGCTTGGTGTATGCATTAAATAAAATTGGGTTGGAAGCTAAGTTAGAAAATATAAACGATGTGGTAGTTGGTAGTCATAAGATTAGCGGAACTGCAGCTAGTCTTAGATGGGGTGTGTATTTTCTCCATGGATCTGTCTTATTTAATACTGATTTAAACCTCCTATATAGTGTATTGAGAGTACCTAAAATTAAGTTGATTGATAAAGGGGTAAGTGATGTAAAGTATAGAGTCAAAAATATAGTTGATATATTAGGTAGGGATATACGGTATAATGAGATTATAGATGCATTGGCATATGGCTTTAGCAAGTTATTAGGTAAAGAATACTATTTTGATATGCCGAGTAAGTTGGAGTATGAAGTTGCAAGGGCACTTTACGACCTTAGATATTCTAGGGAGGAGTGGAATGAAGGTTATCTCAGATTTATAGATATGAAATACGTTGATGAATATATTGAAGAGATTTTATCTAAATAAAATATATTTAAAGGATTAGTATACACAATTCGAATGAAATTATTTATTAAATATTAAATTAATAGTGTTGGTTAATTATTATTATTCGTTAGAGCGGGGTGTAAATATATTGAGTAGGGATCAGGTTATAGGAGTTCTTCTTGTTATAGTTGGGATTATAGGTATAATTATATATGGATGGCTGGTATTCTTCCCTCCATATCCGAAGTGGGATTTAATAGTACTTAAATTAACTGGTTTCGTGGCTGTAGGCGGTGTATTAGGTATTCTTGCATGGATTGGATATACACTAGCCACTACCCCACCTCCAAAGCCTATTGAAGAGATTGAGAAGGAGCTTGAGGAGGAGTTGAAGAAGTTAGAGGAGGAGGTTAAGGAGGAGAAGACTACTGAGGAAGGTGGTAAAAAGGAGTCTAAGGAAGAGGGTAAATAAGCCTATATTTAGGTAATCTTAACTACTGCAGTCATACCCTCTAATATTCCCTTTATAGTAATTATTATCCCATCCCGTTCTAACTATATCGGGGCAATAATTCTCAAGACCGTTTAAACAATATTTACATGAACCACATGACCCGTACAGCTATGTCAATCTAACCCTATCTCCAACTTTATTCACTTTACCAGTGATCTGATGATCTAGTACAATAGGTTTCTTATGTAGAGGTAGATCACCATCTGCTATATGCATATCGGTCTTACATATTCCAGTATATTCGATCTTAATTCTAACTTATTTATAACCTGGCTTAAAAGTAGGATAATTATCGGCTAATCTTAACTTTATCCTGATTCTCGAGAATCCACGCTTTCGTATAAATACCAACATATCTACATAGTTAATAACATTAGATATGCATTAATTTCAAGGGTAACTTATTTAATTATGTTTATTATCTATAGATAATGCATGTCGGTAGATTTGGTTGTTATAGGAATGATTTTAATTTTAGTAGGTATAATGTTCATAATTATCTCTATCTTGATGTATATAGGGATGGGTGGTGAAGCTGGGGGAGTGGTCTTAATCGGCCCTATACCCATTGTATTTGGGACTAGTAGGAGGATGATTAAAATACTTCTCCCAATTATCTTAATAGCAATATTAATTTATATACTCCTGATTATAATGCCGTACATTCAAATAGGTAGAGAGTTAATATATGTATCCTAACATTGTTTATATGGAATGGCTTCGGAATATAAACCTAGACCATTATGTGAAATATGTGGTGAAAGGCCCGCTGAGTTTGTATGTAAAGACTGTGGTAGACTGGTTTGTCGGGATGACTTCGACCCAGTCTTATGGGTATGTATCGAATGTAAGAAGAAGTATGTTGAATATTATCCTAAGAAGGTTGTTTCACCTGCTCATGTAAGGAGGAGTGAGTTGTGGAAGCCGACGATTTTCTTTATAATCGGCATCTTCATATTATTCATAGGCTTCGCATTACTAGTCTATCCTGAAGTCGGCTACATATATACATTTCCTCCACTGCCAATATCAAGTGGATTATTAAGCATCATATTAATTACATTATATGTTATATTGATACTACTAATTTTCATAATATTTCTAAAGTATTTCTGGGCCAGGGCTTTGTACTAGTCTACCAGTATATAAGGGATATAATATTATTTCTTTCCCTCCAGTTTTCCTATAATTTAAATAAATTACTTCCGCAAACATAATTTTAGGATAGCTTAATATCTTAAATGGATTGTTTAACTTTAGGATATTAGATAGATAATAAAATGTATATACTTCAAACGGTGTAAAACCAATCATATTCACCAGCTCCCTAAATTTTTTATCTAATACCTTGAATTCATTCATCTTATCTGGATAATCATTCTTAATAATATCTAATATAATCTCCCTCGTATACTCCTGCCATTTAGGCAACTTACCCCTCTTAGCTCCTTCCCAAATATAGTTTGACCTAGGTCTATAACCAGGGTTCTTTAACCAATCGAGGTACTCAAGGTATCTTCTATATAGCCATTTTGAGGAGAATAAGGATATAGCCTTTAATGTACTTAGGAAACCGAATTTATTCGACCTTAAAATAACATATATATTATGTACCGGTGTGAAGCCATTCAACATATGAAGGATCCATAGATCATCTAACCCCCTAATATTAAGGTTTATTGAGAAGGATCTATCGATAGTCTTTAACGTGGGATATTTATCTAGTTTATCATCACTTATAAAGTCACCCTCGATCACTGATTTAATCAACTGCCTGAATGTATATCTATTAATGAGCCCCCCTATTTCAACACCTAATATAAATATCTCTCCAGTCTTTCGGTTATAATGGAATTTATCTGTTTCATATAGATATAGTTCATCGAGATAGGTGTAGATGGGTATTTCTATACTCATTATGAATTAATATTGCGTAACAACATAAATTTCATTAGCTATATTAAATACTATAGCCGATGATTATACTCCACCGTGCTGAATTAGATGATGAGAATTGCACAATATGAGGGTATAAATCAATTTTAAATTATCTAGGATTCAATATTATCCATAGATTATTTTAAGGTGTTTAGATATATGAATGGAGATGAGGATGTTACCGAGATATTTAAGAAGGCGATTAATGAAGGTAGGAAATGGCTTTTAGAGCCTGAGGCTAAGTACATATGTAAGCAGTATAACATACCAGTGCCTGAAGGCATGGTTGTGAAGAATGTTGATGAAGCAGTTAAATATGCGAGGGAGATCGGGTATCCGCTAGTTCTAAAGATTGTATCTAAAGACATAATTCATAAAACTGATGTCGGTGGCGTAATAACTAATATTGTTGACGAGTATTCTCTCAGAAGAGCATTTAATAGTATTATTAATAATATAAGGTTGAATGCGCCCTCAGCCCATATAGATGGATTTCTGATTGAGAAGATGTATGAGCCCTCCATAGAATTGATTGTCGGGATGAATAGGGATACACAGTTTGGACCGGTTGTAATGTTTGGAGTTGGAGGGGTCTTTGTAGAGGTTTATCAAGATACTTCATTTAGATTAGCTCCGTTAGATAGGCAGGAGGCTATTGAAATGATCAGGGAGATCAAGGGATTTAAATTACTGACTGGATATAGGGGATTAAAGCCCGTCAATCTAGATATCATTGCGGATATAATCGTTAAGGTTGGGGACTTAGCAGTTAAATATGCCGTCATAAAAGAGATCGATTTAAATCCTATATTTGCATATGGAGATAGGGCTGTAGCTGTCGATGCCAGGATTATACTCGCTTAAAGAGTTTAAAATTGAAGATGACAGATGGCTTAGGATTAGAAATTATCATTTAAGGAGGTTTAAGGAGGCTCTAAAATCTGGTTTAGTTGATGACGGAATCATCCCATTATTAGAGACTGTAAATAAACACCCAGATTTCGTTAGTAGAAGTAGCTGTTATGGGAGAATACTATTGTTAAGGGAATATGGGATCCCCAAGAAGGGTAGGGATGTAATAATCGGGAAATATCATCATCCAATTGACATGGATACTATTAAACATGCAATTAAGGGGATCAGTGACTACACACTCTGGATGAATATTGAGGGTACGATTGTTCATATAGCTACAAATAGTCTCATAAACGCTGAGAAGCTGCTTGAAATAGCATATAAATCGGGGTATAATTATTCAACAATATATTCGATATCGGATAGAGGGGTGACGATTGAGCTATTAGAGAGGAGGAAAGTTAGTGTCTTATTAGGAGACGGAAAATATGGTTATTTTATTAATGATAAAGCTCTAAAAAAGCTATATAATTATATAATTGGAATGTTTAGAG
>DQXH01000082.1 GCA_011043415.1 Thermoprotei archaeon
CTCTCAAGAATATGCTTCGGTACATCAAGCTTCTCACCAAGCTTCTGAAGAATATTAATCGCATTCTGTAGATTCCTCTCCTGACTACTAGCGCTGATAGTCCTACTAACCCAAGTCTTAATCCTCTGAATCTCCCTACGCCTACTCTCAGAGATCTTATAACCACGTTCACCCGGGGTTGTCTGTATATTACCTAATACAGTACCCATACCCCTATCTGTAATGAGTGGAGACTGTGGAGGCCCAGTCCTAGCCCTATCAACCTCATCACCCTCGAAACTCCTCCACTCGGGACCCATATCAATATTAGCTACCTTAACTACATATCCACATACTTTACATATGACTTCTCCAGTCCTCCTATTGTATATGAATTGACTACTTCCACATATTGGACATTTATCAACTCCAAATATTCCAACCATTTATATTCCCCCCATAAAATTTATATATCGGATATTTCGATACTCTTATCATATTTAAATTTTAGTATATACTATATGCAAACCATTATTAGATACTATGGTATTAATCGTTAGATGAGTATTGTATGAAGTGCATCCCACTATTGGTACTAGCTACATTAGCTGCATCGCTAGTATCGCCATATTGTCATGTATATGGATATTCGATTAACTATATGTTATATTATAAGAATATTGGGATATTATATGATGGTGATTTAAATAATTCTATATCGAGATTCACAGATTATCTGAAGAAGTTTAATTTAATTAAGTCTCCACCTAAGATAATCCACTCGATAAACTCTAAGAAGGATTTAAGTAGTATAGATATTCTAATCGTCTTAAACTCGAACCATGATATCCTGAATGACTTATCGATAGAGATTATATCAAGCTGGTTTAGGCAGGGGAGTAAGTTTATCATAATATTCGTCCATAGTCGAGACTATAGGCTTGTATATAAGTTGAATATGCTTTTGAATAAGCTTGGGTCCAGGGTTACCATAGTATTATCTGGAGAGCCCCTAAACTACATTGATTCGGAGGCCGATACATTCCTACAGTATATGGATGATTATAAAATGGATTTAAGTAATATAACTAGCCTAGCCTACCTAGACATCGGATACTTCCAAAGTAATGGGGAGATTATACTTAGGAGGCATCACGACATCTATACAGTTGCATATAGTGAGTCATCTAAATCTATTATAGAATATATTGAAGTCTACTCCGACCTATTTACCAAGGTATATAGTAAAGTGTATGTATCCTTCGAGAATCCACTCGACGAGATATGGTATGAATATGATAACTACAAGCTTTTTATACAGGTACTTAGCTGGGGCGTCTCTCCACATACCAAACCTAACTGGAACGGAATCCTCATGATCTCAGTATTATTTGGTATAGGTGTCTCCCCATACATATATGTATATATCAGGAGGAAACCATCTAAAGCCTCAGGACCCTAAGCTATACCGCTGGAAATATAGGGATAATAATTATCTTCAGTAAGTATATATAGGGAGAGAACTGAGGAGGATTTTAATTATCTTTTTATAGTTCCCCTTAATTCATCAATCTTCTGGGATATCGACAAGCCATCGTATATCAATACTCCGTTAGCTATAGCTTCTCTAACAATTATGCTACCTTCTTCTAACGATTGAATCATTTCATCCATTGTTAAGGGAATCATTTGAATATTAATGATTATATTGATTCTGCTTCTGATATGGCTTATACGTTCAAAAATATTATTTGACGGATATTCATCGGCAATTAACAATATATCATAATCGCTCCCAGTGTGATAGTCTCCCCTCGCCCTGCTTCCAAAGAGTATTATAGAGACTTTATCGTTAAAGAGTCTCTTTAAACCCTCTATAAATCTGTAGAACTTCTCATTAGACTCACGTGCTCTTTTAACTCTCTCCCTAACCCATCTCCTCAACATATTTTACAACCTCCTCAGCATATTTATACAATTTCTCGGCAAGCCACTTATTATAATACTTAAGTGGATCAGGGCCTAAATCAGGGTATCTGGACGTCGAATAATGTGGCTCTAGCTCTATACAATTTCTAAGTATTCTTTCTGGGACTTCATGTCCATTTATCCTCAGCTGTTCTATCAATTCAGTAAGTACATGAGTCTTCTCAGGAATGTCTCCAATGTACTCTATTAATCCCTTAAGAGCCTTTTCGGCTGCTTGATGAGAGTGAAAGGCTGAGATACTAAATGAATTGAGATCAAGGGCGTATTTAGCGAATTTCAAATCTTCCTTAGCTAGACTCAACCATCTTTTATACCTTTCACTCCTCCTATCCTTCATTTTATAACCAGAATTAGATATATGTTGATAACCCAATAAATCTTGCACATGAGATATTATTTACCTATCCTCCTTCAATAACCTCAGTCTACTAATTAATTTAAGAAGAGACCAATAAAGAATCAATTAAATATTAAATTGCTTATTCAAGATTGGGGGATGAGTTGGAAGGTATTCGACGAGTATGTAGAGAGGTATGATAAGTGGTTTGAAGAGAATTACATAACCGCGTTGAATGAGCTTAATCTTATAAGGAGTTTCGATATAGAGCATCCATCTCTCGAGGTTGGCGTGGGGACAGGCTTCTTTTCATCAAGATTAAATATAGACTTTGGATTGGATCCATCATATAACATGCTTCTAAAGTCTTTCCATAGGGGTGTCGAGTCGATATACGGCTTCGGTGAGAATCTACCATTCAGAGAATCCATTTTCAAGACTATATTAATTATAGTAACCCTATGTTTCCTAAGCGATCCACATAAGGTTTTGAAGGAGGTTTATAGGGTGTTAGTATATGGAGGTAGGTTACTCACATGTATAGTACCTAGAGACAGTCCATGGGGCAAGCTATATATTTGGAGGAAGCTAGATGGACATGTCTTCTATAGATATGCGAGATTCTACACTGTAGATGAGGTTATAGATCTTTTGAATAATATGGGTTTTAAAGTCGGTATAGTTAGAGGTATATTATCGTATGAGCCTTTTGAAGAGCCATATATTGAAGAGCCTAGTGAAGAATATATTGGTAAGGGTTTCGTATGTATAGAGTCTATTAAATAGTTTATCACTAGCCTTTAAATCCAATTAATATAATTCTATTAGTGATTAAGATGGAGTATAGTATAGAGTCATTTCTACATAGGATGAGTCTTATAGAGGATATTGGGTTGGATGGTATTAGAAAGCTCTCTAAATCTAGGGTCGCTATAATTGGATTAGGTGGTTTAGGCACTCACCTAGCATTATACCTAGGTTTATCTGGAGTAGGTAGGCTTAAGCTTGTTGATCCAGATATAGTCGAATTCAATAACTTACATAGGCAGATACTTTATACTGTTAAGGATGTTGGGCTCTATAAGGTTGAGGTCGCTAGAGATAGGCTATCTGTATATGCGCCATATACCGATGTAGTAATTTTTCCCATGATGCTTACTCCATGGAATGTCGAGAGGATATTTAGGGATGTAGATATTATATTAGACGGCTCAGACAATCTACTTACAAGATATCTAATTAATAGATATTCGATAAAATCCGGTAAGCCATATATCTATACTGCTGTGGAAGGTGATTACATATCAGTTACATTCTTAAATCCTCCTAAAACACCGTGTCTAGAGTGCTTCATGAGGTCTAGGGATGTACCTAGGGTTATCCCGATTATGGAGACTACAGTATCTGCAGCAGCAGCTATAGAGGCTAGGGAGGCGATTAAATATATTGTATCAGGCGGATCCAGCCTCATAAATAGGTTATTGACGATCGACTTGAAGAGGCTTGAGTTCGAGTATATTCCATTAGTTAGAGACCCTGAGTGTAGGGTATGTAGGAATCCCGATATTAATGCATTGGCTGAGGAGTATGACTTCAACCTCTTCTACTGGGGTGGAGACATTATATTTAATCCCCGTGAGAAGATCAGACTAGACTTAGAGCCCCTGATGCGTAGGATGGCTGAAGAGTATCCAATATATAGGAGGGGTAGAGTGGGTGTAACATTCTACTACAATAAACATTTAGTCGGCGTCTCATATAGTGGAAATATGGTTGTTAAGGATGTAGCGGATAAGAGTGAGGGAGTCAAGATAATCGAGTCTCTAGTAGATATCTTTAGAGACTATGTGATCGATTAAATCGGGTCATATAATACAATCCTCCTATACCCCAGATACAACCCTACGAGTAAGTATATTATACTTGATATAACCAAGTTACTGGGCGTTGGCATATTATACCCTATAGATACTCCATATAAATATTCTATGGCTGACGCTGGAAGCAGTGATACTCTATGTGGAAGTAGGTCGATTATAAACTTGATTATAGAGTCTACATCACTATAATATAGTATGTCGATATATCCATTGATGTAAAATAGGATTATATAAATTAGTATACCTACTACCACAGTCTTACGTGTATTGACTATGAATAGGTTTAGTAGCCCTATGAATATCCCGTAGACAACGCTGACATAATATAATATGATTAGATAAGCTATGGCTGGTATTACATTAACATCCAACCTACCCAAGATGTATAGTGATGATCCAGAGTATAAGGCTAATATAATTATTCCTATTAAATTGAGTAGGAGTATTGAAGATATCCTACCTAGATAGATCTCAAACTTACTTACTGGCTGGGAATATATGTAGTCTATAGTATTCTCCTCATAATCCTTATAGTATAAGTTGGATGCAATAGCGACGTTATATAGATATAGGATTATAATCATCGAGTTCATCATATGGTAAAATAAATTCTCTATAGATACTGTAGGGTTACTTAATACTAATGCGATGTATGCAGTTGGAAATAATAATATGAAGACTGAGATTATCCTGAATCTATCGCTGAATACGATCCTCCTCACCTCATAAGACAGGAATATCCATATGTTCCTGAAGCTGACTCTATGCATTATCCCTCCCTCAACACGCCACCCTCGATATAGTATACCCTATTAAAATCAATCTCACCATATCTCCTCCTTGAGGTAGCCAGGATCGTGGCGCCATCGTCGATAACTTCGCTGACTAACCCTTCTATAATCCCCTTATTTAATCCATCTATATCATCAATAACGATAAGATCGGGTTTCATAGATAGTATTGAGACTGCGAGTATATTCTTCAAGACCCCCCTATCAACCTCCTCAGCCCTCGCATGGAGATATTTTCCATAGCCATACTCCACAATTCTCTTTATAACATCCTCCACATTAACGTCAAGCAGTCTGCATCTGAAGCATATAGAGTCATATATAGATAGGTTTGGAGGGGTGTGTGGATACTGTGGTATATAGCCTAATCTACTTAGGATCTCCCTCCTATATATAATGGGGTCTAACCCGAATATCTCGATATATCCACCGTCTCTATTTAATATGCATGATGCTAGTCTAGCTAATATAGTCTTACCAGCATTCTTAGGTCCATAGACTAGTACCCTGTCACGGGAATATACTGTTAAACTAACGTCTTTTAAGACCCTAACACCCATGATATACTTATCAACATGGGAGAATAATACGACCTTATCCACATGAATATTATGTAATGAGATGAAAATAAAATAGAATTATAAACTAAGTAGGCTATTAGATAATTGGTGATGATGAGGCGGTGGCTGCTTGAGCATAGCCATGAAGATAATGAAGCGACTCTGAACCAATTTTAAAATCGAGTTTATAACTATCTAAATCTTAAGCCGAATAACCCTCACAATATATTTTTTGTTTAAAAGATGATAGGCTATGATTGAGGAGAGCTGTAGTATAGCCCCTAATTATACTGGGAGCTTTAAAGAGAATTCTATATAATCCTCTTAATATATTCCTACAGGCTAATGTAGCTTTAATACCAGTGTTTTAAACTGTCATTGAAAAGGCTTTATATAAACTTATATACGTATATAATTATATATATTGCATGGTGATATATATGCCTCTGATTACCGTGAAGATTGATGAGGATATGAAGAAGAGGATGAGTGAGCTCCGCCACATAAATTGGTCTGAGGTCATTAGACAGGCTATTGAGAGAGTTATTAGAATGGAGACTGAGAGGAATCTTGTTAGAGCGATATTATTAAATGAGAAATATGTAGTGGCTCCCGATGAAGGATTCTCAAGTACTGAATTGATAAGAAGATGGAGGGAGGGAGTTAGATGGCGGAGGTAATTGTTGCTGATGCCTCAGTAGTCGCTAAATGGTTTCTTAAAGAGGAGTGGAGGGATAATGCAATTAATCTAAGAAATGACTATGTAGAGGGGAGGATCGATCTAGCAGCTCCATGCATAATGCCTTTTGAAGTTTTAAATGCAATCAGGTATAGTAAAAGGGAGATAGAGACTGAGGTTTTAGAGGGGATCGCCGAGAGCTTATCGTTGTATGGCATAAAGTTATATGAGTTGAAGGGCGACTATGCGAAGAAGACGGTAAAACTCTCTATTAGAAAGAATATTTCGATATATGATGCAAGCTATCTTGCATTGGCTATCGAACTTAAAGCTAAGTTATATACCGCTGATGAGAAGCTGATCGAGAAATTAGATGCAGAGGATAGAAAGTATGTAAAACATATAAAAACATATTCCAGGATTGAGTGACTCGAGTAAAGACAGGATTGTAAATAGGGTGTTAGGAATTAAGGATGATTATAAGATTTAAATCGCCATCTCTAATCGTGGAGAGAAGGCTGCCTATAATCCTGTTTTCAGTGTATAAAAATATAATACTAATCAAATATTGCAATTTTATTGACCTGCTTTAAAGGGTATAGTTATTATGGTTGCAGGCTTTTAAAAAATAGTGGTAAGACCACTTTAATAACGTATTTAATCAGGGATTTAACCAGATATGGGTTTAAGATAGCCGTGTTCAAACATATGTATCACTCTGATTTTAAAGTAGATTATAAGGGTAAGGATACTTGGAGATATATTGAAGCTGGTGCAAATGCATCGGTAGCAGTATCTGAGGGAAGATTATATACTAATGAGTATCTAGATGATTACCCGATCTAAATGAGCTTATAGAGATATAGATTGTCATACGATGTAGTTATATTAGAGGGGTTTAAAGGGATATTAGGTAGTAGGAGCGACATATATAAAA
>DQXH01000119.1 GCA_011043415.1 Thermoprotei archaeon
CTATATTCGATATCAAATATTCTAGAGAGACTGCTGCAATGAGTGAAGAGATCGTTAACTTCCTTAGAGATCTCGTGGAGGCTAGGAAGACTGGGCTAAGCCCGGAGAAATGTATAGAGACTTTGTCAGAGAGGGATTACGGTAGATTCTCTAAGAAATTGAGGGTTATAGCTAATAAGCTTAAGTGGGGTATACCCCTTAGTAAGATCCTTGAGGATGAAATGAGGGAGTCTAAAAACTGGTTTATATCGATAAACCTATTCTTATTAATTGATTCAATCGACGTCGGTGGAGGCACTCCAGAGGCTTTAGAGGCCTTAGCTTCATTCGGTGAAGAGATTCTGCTTCTTGAGAAGGAGAAGAAGAGTAGTGTTAAGCCTCTTGTATTGATACCATATATAGGAGGTTTAATCACGCTATTCACCGCAGCGGTATTCCTATCCTTCGTACAGAACCTTGCCGCCCTCGCTAAATTCGCATTCAGCTTTACAAGCTTTGCAAATCTATTTCTACCTCCGATTGTATTTAACGCCGTATTAAGTGGATTGGTTGCTGGAAAGACATCCAGTGAAAGGGTATCTGCAGGCTTTCTCCATTCATCGATCCTATCTATACTGACGATAATTGTGATACTACTCCTCCCATATTTCGCGGGGCTACTTTCAATAGGTGTTTAAGGTGATTAAAAGAAGGTTGGGGATATCCGAGATTGTATCGACGATATTACTTGTAAGCGCCTTACTTATTATATCGATCGCTATTATGTTCGTCGCAAACAATATATTTGCTTACCAGTCTCAGAATGTCGAGTTCGAGCAGGCTAAATACGTATATATGAATCTAGCCGAGGTAATTGAAGAGGTGTCTGGTAAGCAGGGTGCATCGGGATACGTCAGGATAAATACGGTCTCTGGAGGCCCCTATTTCGAGGTTAATGTAGATGAGATCACAATTAAAGTGGATAATGGAACAGATACACAGGTTATATACTCAAATAGTTATAATGTGCTTAAGTATAGGGCAGGAAATTTAGTTGGAGTATCTGAGAGAGAAGACCTCCGTGGGATAGATAGCTTGATAGTCGTTAATAACGAATATCCACTGGGTAATATATATACGATCCAGTCTAATGGGGCGTGGGTAGTAATTAATTATTCTAGGATAGGGATATTGAATCTAGGTGTATTTAATTTTACTAAAGGCTTAAACGAATCTTATGAACCTATATTCGATACTTTAAATGTAATTGAAGTGCATTATGTTGAGTTGGTTCCAGGTTCATTCGCTGGTTCTGGAAGCTTATATATTGTTGCCACATGCGAAAATATTACTGTAGAATATTATAGAGTAGACACAAATGGGACGCTCACATTTATAGTAGAGAATTCAACTGGATCGGAGAGCTATACTATGGTCCTAGAAGAAGATTATGATACACTGATTATATTCGTTAAATCAATAGTAGAGATTAATATATTTGGTGGTTGATATGCCTCAAGTAGCGCTTCCACATGTCATTGGAACCGTAACTCTAATTGGATTACTAGGTATTGTAATATTTTATGCAAACGACTTGAATATGCATGTAAAATTTGAGTCTGCAAAGACTCAGTTAAGAGACATATCTGAATATGTATCATCTGAGATAATGGCTATGGCTAATATAGCTAATCTAAGCCATAATAGTAGTATAATATATCGTGTTATAGATATTCCGGATGATGTGAATGGATATGGATATGCCATAGAAATTGTGAATGATAGTGGAGCATGGATTGTAAGGGCCTACTTAGATAGATATCCAAGTATAAAGACTGAATCATATCTATACCTGTCTGGAGGAATCAATATATCAACAGATATAGAGATCATTCAAGTCGATAATGGTAGGATTATAACAGGATATAAATTATATAGCGGAGTCAGATATCCAGTAGTCTGGTGTAGATTCGAGGGTATGAATGTCACTATAGGAATCGGTAGGTTTGAGGTGTCTTAATGCATCCCGTCTATGAATACATCGTTTCGGTTGCGATCCTCTTCCTCGTACTAAGCTACTCATTCTATGCTGTTAACTCTGTAGTAGTTAATCAACTTACATTGGTTAAGGAGGAGCAGTTGAAGGATATTGCAAATAGATTATTTGATAAAATATTATATACACCTGGATACCCAATTGACTGGGGTTCAAATATACATATAAATGAGAGTAACTTAATCGATTTCGGCATTCATGCATCGACCGGAGACCTACAGAAGCTTGATATTAATAAGTTGAACAGACTTATATATGAATATGAGGGTATTATAAATCCACTATACATACCACCTGAGACTGTAGGCAGATTATTAGGTATATATGAAGATGGACACTGGATCTACGGCTTTAGGCTCTTAATAAAAAGTGCATTAAATGTTACTATACAGCCCCTCGACTCTGACAGTGAAGTACCAGTTAAGTACAAGGTTAAAGTAATAGACTATGTAGGTAAGGATGCAGCGAATGCTCTAGTAAAAGGAATTCTATGCGCAGCTTATATTATAAATGAGGGTGGTAGAGACGTATTAAAATATGATTATAACATAGCTAGAAACTTGACAAGGCTAGATGGTACGACTGTATTGAAGTTTGAAAAGCCTGAGGTACCACATCAGGCTTTAGACGCTGCATATGCATTATTAGTAACTGCCAACTACTATGGACTACAGTCTCAGGGAATATGGACAAGAGGTCAAGTCGTAAATCTAATTAATATAGGCGATTATTTAATAGTGAACCTAAGTAGCTTTTGGCCCCCTAGTGCAAGACACGTGCAGCTAACTGCAATCGAGTTTACAACAGATCTAGATATAATTTTAAACCCGATTATAAACGAAACGAACGGTGAATCTGGAAAGATTATCAATAAAGGTCGATTTAAATATAGGGTATATAAACTTGCTAATCCGATTACGGAGGATGTTATATTCATTGGACTACTGGTAATTGCCACTGGTCAAGCATATCTAGTCTTTGCATCTAGACCTAGAACTCCTATCATAGTAGATTATAGAAGTCATTCATTTCCAGTAGCCGGATTAAAGACCGAGACTATCTATGGATTATTTAGGATAAGTGATAATACGTATTATGCACAGCTCACTGTATGGAGGATGAGTGAATGAAGAGGATGGGGGTAGCTAGGATACTTGAGGCAGTATTTTCAGCTGTGCTTATTATAGAGGCTGTCGCAATAGGATATATGCTTTTAAAAACTCCTAATCCAGGGCCGACTAAATCGACCGAGGAGTTATATAAATTTGGATATAGTATGCTATCATCGTTATGTGCTAATAACGGTTTAGATAGATTGATCTTCGATAGTAACTGGAATATTAGAAGAGGGTGGGAGGGTGATTTAAAAGTAGTGATGAATTCTCTAGTCCCACCCAACGTTGTATTTAATATATCTATATATAATGCAACATATGATGAAGAAGGTTTTATAAAACTTGTGAGATTAAACCGTGTCCCAATATCGAATGTAGTGGATGAAGAAGCATTCATCAAGGCTGGTGAAAACATTTTAATCACGTATATCTATACGACGTATAACCCGGTTAAAGATGATATTATTATATTATTCATCTATTTAAGACTCGCTACATTGAGGGGTGTATAGCGTGGGGAGAAGGAGAAGAGGTCAGATCGTTATCATCGCCACCCTTGTTATAGCAATACTAATACTTTCTATAGCTGCAATGCTTTATGAAACTGCCACAACATACCAGCGTATTAGACGCGAGTATGTAAGTGGATTATTGGATAATATTAGTAGGGAGTTTGATAAGGTTTTAATGTATATCCTAATGAGTGCAACACAAAGATATAACCTAACTGCTGAGATAGATACCCCGAGGGCATATGCATATCTTAAGTTCAGTTATTGGACAAAGTCTTTGATTAGGGAATTGTCGGAATATGGTGCACAGGTTAATATAACTTATCCTAGAATATTCCTTCAGCCGGCTAGGGTATTATATGATATGGAGATTGAGGAGAGGTATGTATATGATCTAATTAAAATGTATTGGTATGCTACACAAGGCTTATCCGTAATCTCAGCGAGCGTTACTGTAAATATCCCTGGACTAGGATTCTATGGCTGGAATAAGACTTCACTCATCTTGTTAAATGCAACTGCTTTACTCGATAAGATTAGGGTAGAGACGATAGGTACAGAGTCCTATACTGCGGTTGATATAATTGTAAATAAGGAAAATAATATACCTATAGAGAGATTATCAAAATCCTCGTTTAAGGTAATGTACTTCGAACCAGATTATAATGAATGGAGGGTTGCAAATATAGAGCGTGTCCGTAACAATGGAGGAGGTAACTATACCTTATTACTTAGTAGAGATATACCTGAAGGAGGGCCTATACCATCTGGATTGGAGAAATATCTCATAATATGGGTAATGGATAATAGAGGTATAATAGTAGAGCTCTATACCTATGACCATATAGACTACATTGTTGAGGAGAGGGCAATACAACAGTTTTACCCAACTTCCGACAAAAGCTACGAGATATATACATTTGAGATAATTCAAAATGGTACATGGCTATGGCTTAATAAGCCTTTAGAGATGAATAGCACGAGACCCATCCCCATACCTCCAGTTAAGCAGCTTAGGGTATATGCGACCAGACACGGAGTCAACGACACCACGATGGTTGAGGTACCCTCACAAGTCGAGGTATGGACTAGTGATTATAGGAGGCCAACCCTACAATTCGCTGACTGGAGGAGGAGATTTTCATTAGGTGATAAGCTAGTATTTATAGTAGGTTTTAATGAGACTGGTGTAGATAAACAACGTGTTAGGATTAAATGGTTCCATGACGCTGACACACCTCCACCAGAATATTTAATACATTTTTCGGTCAACCCACCTTTTGTATATGTAGATAATGGGGTATACATACTCCAGCTTGTTGCGGAACCAGGATATAGCGACTGGATCGACTGGTCTATAAGTGTACATTGGAATGGATACCATATTGAATATATGCTATATGGTTATGACGTATATCCAATGGATGGAGGCTACTGGTTCCCGATGAAGCTACCTGGAGGAAACTGGACACTACTTGTAGGTCCTATTAGAGCAATAGCATTTAGAGAAAATAATTTAGTCGTCGTCCCACCTACAGAAGGTGAAATATATGATGAGCTGTATCATGTAGAGCTAATAGAAATTCCTTATGGAGTACATTACTTCCTATATTTTGGCTATTTCAAATGGTTGAAGGATGTTACATTAGATTATAGGTATCTAACTCTGTTTGGACAGATATCTGGAACTAGATATGATACAGATTCGGCTCTAAGGGTGAGGTATGGCAGTATCCAGCTTGAGACCTTGGATGATTATATTACAGGAAACTATACAATTTATGGAATGTGGCCTTGGAACTGTATGCACAGGGATAGGAGAATTAATGACGCTGGGAACTTCGGCTATTGGGCGGCTCAATATACTATGACGCATGGACAGATAATGTTTATCGATGAAGAGACATACAACCTACTTAAATCTCCTGAATACTCGGACTATAGCCAGGTATGGGCATGGTCCACATATGATTATGCAAGGAGAGTATTATCTTATGATCTACTTTACTGGGATTCCCGGGCGAGGAACTTCCTAATACCAGCTGGGACCGAGATGAACCTCTTCTTCGCCGGACTCGTATATGATGGTGGTAATGCATATTCACCCTTTAAAAATGACGCTATTTGGAATGACTGTGGTGTTGAATATATATATGCTTTTGATTATAGTGACGGGGCAAACGTTCCACAGCAATATTATAGAATGTTCCTTGAAGAGTATTCGCCTGTGATTAAAGTTTTACCGACGTAGGTGGAGGTTATGAGGTGTAGACGACTCATAATATTTTTACTTCTATTAGTTACAGCGTCTACCGTATATTCATCAAGTAGAGTATCTGGCTATACAATTTTGACATTGAGAGTGGTGGATATGTCAGATAATCCTCTTAAGAATGCATATGTAACTATAGTGTCTCCACCGCCGGGAAGTATCGTCTTAGCAGACGGATATACAGATTCTAATGGAGTAATTGGGTTTGAACTAGAGTCTCCCCCCGAAGAATTATATGTCTTTGTCTCATGGAAGAAGGTAATTGTATATCAATCTAGGATATCATCATATATTGGAAGTGAGACGATTAAATGTAAGGTTGGAGATATAAGAATTAAGGTTATAACTGAGTCGCTGCAACCCATTAATGGTGCAGAGGCCACCTTAACATGGAATACTACTATAGGTCCACAGTATGTTAGCAATACAACCGATAAAGATGGTATTATGATATTTGATAGGATGCCCTTAATAAAATATAAGATTGATATTAAACTCAAAGGTAGATTGGTATACTCTAACCTACTTAAAGCCGTCTATAATCAATTATACACAATTCTACTTAAATTGTATAATTTAAAGATAATGGTGTTAGATGCAGACGACAGAAGCGTTCCTAATACTAGGGTGATAATCGAGGGCAATGCCTTTAGAATCACTAAATGGACTGATGAAAATGGTGTGATAGAATTAAATTATATGCCTCCAGGGAATTACAGGATCCATGCATCATTTGACAAATACATGAAAAAATTAAACGTAACCTTAGATAGAGACGAGACTATAAAAATTAGGTTCGATGATTTGAGAAGCTATAAACTAGATATTTATGTGTACGATAGTCTAAATAACCCGATATCTTATGCTAAGATCGGGATGTATAATCCAGCTAGTAATGTAAGGGAACTTAAGTATACGGATAAGAATGGTGTAGCTAGATTCAAATTATATCCAGGTAAATACTTCGTCAGGGTCGAATATGGAAATATAATTAAACAGAGTGAGATAAATGTAAATAGTGATACTAAAATAGAGATTAGGATGAATTTACAGGGTAGGCCTCCGGAACAGGTTGGAGGAGAGGGAGAATTCTCTATACCATTTCACCTCTTACTTCCTATAGTAATTGTAGCAATTTTAACAGCTATAGTTATACTGGCATTCCACTATATTATAGTCAGGTCACGTCGATAATCTTTATACAAAA
>DQXH01000032.1 GCA_011043415.1 Thermoprotei archaeon
AAATATAAAATAATAGCCTATTCTTTAAGTGCTTTTTTCACAGGATTAATAGGTTCATTAATGATTCTAAATAGTGGAGGGGTTAACGAAGGTGCTTTTCATATATCTCACTCGATAGACATGATAGTCATGCTTGTGATAGGTGGGTTAGGAAGCGTTTTCGGATCTATCCTTGGTGGATATATTTATTATTGGCTGTATGACACTCTTCTTGTAAAGTTTCCAGGTATAAATTTAATAATTCTAGGCATAATAGTTATAATTATAGTACTATTTGCTCCTGAGGGAATAACAGGAATTATTAGTAAGTATAAAATTAAAAACATAAAATTAAGAGACTTAATAGATTAGGTGGGAGTATGAGTTCAGAAATTTTAGTTGTAGACGGAGTTACGAAGAGATTTGGAGGATTAACAGCAGTGGATAATGTCAGTATTACAGTTAGGGAAGGTGAGTTTGTCGGTTTAATTGGTCCTAATGGAGCAGGTAAGACCACATTATTTAACTGTATAACAGGATATTACAAGCCTGAAGAAGGAAGAATATTCTTTAAAGGAAGGGAAATAACTGGAAAACCCCCTCACCTAACTACTAAATATGGTATTGTTAAGACACATCAGATTGTTAAACCATTTAAAAACATGACGGTGCTTGAAAATGCGATGGTGGGTGCATTATTTGGAAAAAGGAAGGGAATTTCTACTGGAGAAGCTAGAGAGATTTCTTATAAAATGCTGGAGATAGTGGGTCTGCAAGAAAAGGCCGAAGAATACGCATCAGCGTTAAATCTTCATGAAACGAAAATGCTTGAGCTAGCAAGAGCTTTATCAGCAGAACCAGAACTATTGCTTTTAGATGAAGCTCTCGCAGGATTAAATCCAAAAGAAACAATAGATGCTCTAGAAATTATTAAAAAAGTTAAAGAGGAATTTAAACTTACTATCATAATGGTGGAACATGTTATGCATGCTGTTATGAATATTGCAGAGCGAATTATAGTATTGCACTATGGGAAAAAGATCGCTGAAGGCACTCCTCAGGAAATAGTTAAGACTCCAGAAGTAATAACAGCATATTTAGGAGAACCTGAACTAGCCCTTAAATTTGTTAAACGTCTTTAAGAAGGTGATTAAAATGACTGTTCCTGTCCTTGAATTAAATAATATTGAAGCAGGATACGGAAGGGTACAGGTTCTTTGGGGTATTAATATGAAAGTTGAGAAAGGAAGTATTACAGCATTATTGGGGAGTAATGGAGCTGGTAAAACTACAACCTTAAGAGTAGCAACTGGCATATTATATCCATGGAGCGGTATAGTTAAATTTGAAAATACTGATGTGACCAATCTTCCTCCAAGCTCTAGAGCAGAAGTAGGTATTGTAATGGTTCCAGAAGGTAGAAGGCTATGGCCTAAATTAACAGTCTATGAACATTTAGAATTAGGTGCTTATTCCAAAAGAGCTAAAGAAAAGTTTCATGATAGCTTAGATCTTGTCTATCAGCTATTTCCTCGTCTGAAGGAACGTAAGAACCAGTTGGCAGGAACATTAAGTGGAGGTGAGCAACAAATGCTAGCAATAGCACGTTCACTAATGAGCAGACCTAAGGTTCTTCTTATGGATGAGCCTAGCTTAGGTCTAGCCCCTCATCTTGTAATAGAGGTGTTTAAAGTTATAGATAAGCTTAGAGAACTAGGAACTACTATACTACTTGTTGAACAGAATGTGTATATGTCTCTTCAGGTAGCAGATTACGTATATATACTTGAAAATGGTAGAATAACTCTAGAAGGAATTAGTGAAGAGGTCAAAGACAGTGAAAAAATTAGGAAAGCATACTTAGGTATTTAGTTTCTTTATTCTTTTTAACAGCTTTCCAGTATAATTCTAATTTACTTACATTAGGTATAAAATAATCTTCTACAACTTTGAAGTAGAAGAAATTTGGGAGAATATAGAAGAATTTTAGAGAAAATTCTATATATCAATCTATAATCTACCTGATCCAATTGTTTAGCTAATTTAATAGAGTTTAAAAATATTATATCCCATAACGTATCCAGGATTTAAGGGCATTTTTAGCTTGTGGAAGCACCATAATATATACGTACTCATCTCTCTAATATAATCCTCGGCATACGCCACTAGTCTCCTCCCCACACTACGCTCTCTGAAATCTCTCTTGACATACAACTCCTTAATCCAATAACATCCACCACGCTTAGAAATACGTATATATCCGATAGCCTCATGCCTCATATATGCGAGAAATATAGTATCCCTCTCAGTATACTGCTTTGCATCCTCAATATATTCATTTAGGTCACCAGCCTTAAAGACTCTGCTTTCTCCTTAACTCCCTATAAAAGCCGTAAAATATTTGAAGGAAGTCATTAAGGTTATTATCCGTAAAGTTCTAATATGTATATTCATCATCAGTAATATAAGCATGCTAGTAATTAATAATCTTTGACCAAGATTTCACAGAAAAATAAGTTTAATTCTTTCTTATCCGATTAAATATGAAAGTACGCAATAAAGAGTATTTAAAAGGGTTAAGGTTCATATATCCTATATCTTCCTAAAGAACGATGTATTAATGATAGTTTGTCAAAGGAGCTTAAAGTAAAAGTGTGATATCTAGTGCCAAATTAATAATCGAAGTTATATATGTTGTAGAGATGGAAGAGACAACAGAATGTACATAGATAAAATATACGAGGTAAGTACTAAATTGTACCTTGATATAAAGCTTTAAAGTGATTTATTTATGCATATTACTACCGACATAGGTAAACTAAAAAGTCATTGAAGAATGCTGAGGGGCACTATTTTTAGTATTTACTATCAATATGTTTTATCCCAATAAAGTTATGATTAGCTTATGTTCTTATCTAAGGTTTATAAGTAGGAGGTCTTAATCTTCATATTGATTCATATGGATTCTGTAGAAGAGAGAACTATCCAGGAGATTAGAGGGTCATATATAATATACTTACCTAAAGAATGGTGTATTAAGAATGGTATTAGAAAGAAGTCTAGAGTTAGAGTTAGATATGCTGGGCCAACGTTATTTATTGAGGCATTAAATGAAATAAGTAATAAGAAGGTGGTCACAATACAGATACATAAAATGAATGAGAAAATGCTTCAATATATTATAATAGCATTATATTTACTGGGCATCGATAAAATTCGCTTAATATCTAGACGTAATATAAGTCTAAAGGAGAGGAGAGTTATAAGGAGAATTATTGAAAGTTTCACGAGATATGTGATTAGCTATGAAGGAAAAAACTTCATAGATTTAAGTTGCAGTTATATTCAATATGATATCTGGACATCTATATTTAAAGTATTCAACTCACTAGCGTCAATATTAAATTATTTCCTTGAGATATTAACAAGGAAAGATAAATTTAGTGCTGAAGATCTAGAGGAAATAGAAGCTATTGATTCTGAAATAGATCTTTTAAGGCATGATTTTGAGAGGATGTTTAGTAAATCGCTGATAAATTTAAAGAGTGAAGTGAACTTAGATCTAAAGTCACAAGATATACTTGTTAGGATAGTTATCATCGTAGAGAGGATGATTGATCACTTAAATGCATTAGCGAGATTAAGTGTTGAAAATGGGCATAGTTTAGATGCAATATCTACATATATTGCAAAATTAAATTCAACCACAAACCACATAATAAAAATACTAGAAAATATAAGAGACACTAAATTATATGGAATAAAATTAAATAATTTTAACGGTGTTATACAAACTCTAATAGATATTATTCAAGTGAAAGTAACGTTTCATACGTTTCTAGAGAGAGATGTAATTATAGATATTGTAAAATACCATATACTTAGGCTATATGACTACATAACCGACATAACAGAACTATTACTGGACTGGATAGTAAAAATATACTATATTGACTATGAACATATGTTACATATGTAATAATATGTAAAGGCATATTAATACATATGCATATTTTTTACATCGTAGAGGAGGTGTATTTGATGCATGAATCTAAGCACGGCTTTTTCAAGATTGCTATTACTATTGTTATCATTATCATAATAGTAAGTATAATAGCATATTCAATATGGATCGGATCAAGTGATAAAAAAGTATATCTAAAAGGCTCAGGAGCGTCATTCCCATACCCCCTTATCCAAACCCTAATAAATAAATATAAAAATATTAATCCATCTGTAAGAATAGATTATGCAAGTGTTGGAAGTGGGGCTGGACAGGCCGATCTTCTCAATATGGTTGTAGATTTTGCTGGTAGTGATGCACCATTAACAGATGAACAATTATCAAGCGCCCCGGGATGGATATTACATATACCATATACGCTGGGGGCAGTTGTTATAGCATATAATATACCGGGTTCATCAGAAGACTTAAAACTTACTCCAGAGTTAATCGTCCTGATATTCGGAGGTAAAATCAGTAGGTGGAATGATGAAAGACTCGTAGAATATAATCCATGGTTAAATGATATAAATAAATCTATAACTGTGATACACAGATCTGATGCTTCGGGTACTACATGGATATTTACAACATTCTTAAGTAGAGAGACAAGCTTCTGGAGAGAGCATTTCGGTGCTGGAAAGACTATAGCGTGGCCTAATTTAGATAGGTTTATAGGTGGTAAGGGTAATGAGGGGGTTACAGGGCTTATTAAACAGACTCCATATTCAATAGGATATGTAGAATTTACATATGCATATAAAGAAGGAATCGCGATGGCCTCAGTTAGAAATAGAGTTGGAATTTTTATTAAACCTTCTGTAGATAGTATATCTAAAGCAGCTGCAGTAAATATTAGTAATTTAGATCCAAGGGATTTAAGGATCAGTAGATTCGTAATAGACTCTAATGTCTCAGACGCATATCCCATATCTTCATGTACATATTTCTTAGTATATGAAGACTGGTCAGTATATGATGGACAACCAAATGTAATAAAGTATAAAGCTAAAGCATTTAAGGAGTGGGTTATATGGATACTGAATGAAGGTGTGAAATATTATAAGGAGCTTGGGTACGCGCCTATACCGAGTTCTTTGAAGAGTAAGGTGATTGAAGCCTTAAATCTCATCAGCTACAAAGGATCCCGACTCTAAGATATAAATGAATAACGTATTCTACGAAAAATTGTTTAAATATATTGCCTTAACTATGGTTATAATCATAGTCATAATCTTCTTCATATTTTTTGTAGAACTCGTTAGTAACTCATTATATGCTTTCTTAAAAGCTGGTTTAACTATAATCGTAGGAAGTACATGGAACCCTGTTAAGGAGATATATGGTGGGCTACCATTTATTTATGGTACTTTATATACAAGTATATTAGCATTGATAATCGCTGTCCCACTAAGTTTAGGGGTAGCTATAGCATCTAGTGAACTTCTTCCATCAAGCATCACAAATGTATTAAATCCTGTTATAGAAATGATGGCTGCTATTCCGAGTATAATATACGGTATGTGGGCCCTATTCGTTTTAGGACCTATATTGAGAATCTATATAGAACCATTTCTATCGTCTACTTTAAGTTTCTTACCTTTATTTAGAGGTCCCATTACGGGTTTAGGCTATCTAAATGCAGCTATAGTATTATCCATAATGATATTACCTATAATCTCAAGCTTAATGAGAGAAGCCATTGGAATGGTGCCTAAGGAGATCGAGGAACTCACGTTAGCATTAGGAGGGACGAGATGGGAGGCTATTAAAATGAAGATTCATGTAGCTAAATTAGGGATATTAGGAGGAATGGTACTAGGATTCTCAAGAGCCGTTGGGGAGACTATGGCAATTCTTCTTGTGATAGGGAATAAACCTTCTATCACTCTAAGTTTGTTTAGTAGTGGAGCAACTATAGCTACAGTAATTGCAAATGAATATCCAGAGGCAATTATAAATCCATTGCATGCGTCTGCATTGACGAGTTTAGCATTAATTTTATTTGTAATATCCGTCACAATAAACGTCATATTCATTAGGTATATCCGCAGTAAGATAGGTGTTGAAATATGAGCATTAAAACTAGGATGATAAAGGAGAGGATATATTTCTTCCTATCATATGTAAGTGTTGGAATAACGTTATTTACATTAGGATCGATAATATTTTATACATTTATAAATGGATTTAGAAGCTGGAATCTGGACTTCTTCCTGCTCCCAGAAAGTTCCCCATTAGATCCTAGACAAGGAATAGCGCATGCTATTCAAGGAAGTGTTATAGTATCTTTCACAGCAGCTGCATTAGCTACTCCAATAAGTATATTAGCAGCTATCTATCTATCGGAATATGCAAGTGATAAGATTCGAGGATATATAAGCAATATTTTAGAGATTATGGCTAGCATACCAAGTATAGTTGTGGGTATAATAACATATCTACTTTTCGTAGAACCTCTGAGAACATTCTCGGCATTCGCTGGTTCCATGGCTTTAACGATAATGATGATTCCATATATGACAAGAGTATGTGAGGATATATTCTTATCTATAGGAAAAGAATATAGGGAGGCGGGTCTGGCATTAGGATTACATAAATGGAAGGTATCAGCATATATTGTCTTAAGAATGGGTATGGGAGGTATAATCACTGGCTTTGCATTAGCGTTTGGAAGGATATTTGGAGAAACAGCTCCATTATTATTTACAGCCCTAGGAAGTAGAACTTTCTTCACAGGGTTCTTAAATCCAGTATCAAGCATGACTCTCTTAATATATGAATACTCTAAATCTCCATTTGAGACGTGGATTAACATTGCATGGGGAGCAGCTGCACTATTAATGATTATCATCTTATTTATAAACATTTTAATTAGGTTTGTAGTTGGGAAGAGAATATGAATATAAAGGTTAAGATAAGAAATTTAAATGTATGGT
>DQXH01000076.1 GCA_011043415.1 Thermoprotei archaeon
ATATTATTAGAAGAATGAGATAATCGGCCTTCATAATAACCACCTATACATTTAATACACATCTTTCATACTCCGGAGGCTTTTCACCGACTATACGCCCATCCCTAATTAAGAGAATTTTATTTGTACATGATGCTATCTCCAAAGCATGTGTAACTATAATTACAGTTTTCCCTATTTTGTGAAGCTTTAATATCGTATCTATAACTATCTTAGACGAGGCTGTATCTAGATTGCCTGTAGGTTCATCTGCAAGGATTATCTCCGGATCCCCTACAATCGCCCTTGCTATAGCCACCCTCTGCTGCTCACCACCACTTAATTGATTAGGCCTCTTATAAAGCCACGACGTGTCTCCACCAACCCTCTTCACAGCTTCAATCACTTTCTTAATCCTTATATTCCGAGGAACCTTCCTAACCATCAAAGGTAACTCAATATTTTCAAGTACACTCATCCTATTAATCAAGTTGAACTGCTGGAATACAAATCCAATCTTTCTGTTCCTTATAAGAGAGATCTCCTTATCATTCAATAGTGATGTATCTATCCCATCGATATACACCTTACCCTTTGTAGGCCTATCCAGTAATCCAATCATATTTAGTAGTGTTGTTTTACCATGACCGGATGGACCCATTATAGCTATTAATGCATTTCTCTCAATCTCTAAGTTAACCCCTCTTAAAGCCCAGAATATCTTTCCATCATGAATATTATAACCCTTATATACGTCAACCAATTTAATAACTATATCACCCTCGCCCCTATACTTCTCCTCAGTGTACTCTGAAACTCTATTCATCGTACATCATCAATAAATTTAAGTAGTATATTTATTTTAATTACTTGATTAAGATGAATATAAATTTAATTCGGGAAAGGTATAGGGAGAGAGCAAGAAAAGCCCTAAATAAACCGGCTAAATACGGTGTTGATATAGATATAAGTAATTTTGTAGGTAGGGGAGAGAGGGTTAGTGAGGTCGATATCGAGGGTGTTAGAGAGAGGGTTGAGAAACTAGGTATAGACTATAGACTTAGGACTATGAAGTATATCCAGGTAGATAATTATATCAGGAAGATGTACTCTAAGATGAAGGGTGTAGAGTTATATAGCCTTGAAGAGGCCTTCAAGGAAAGACCCGACTTAATCGAGAAATATTTCTGGAGATTGATAAATGTAGATGAGGATAAATATACTGCAGCAGCCGAGTTATATGGTGAGGGCGGGTATATTATAGTTGTTGAAGATGATGTTCAAGTTGACAGACCTATTCAAACATGCTTATTATTAAGTAAGAATCAGATTATTCAAGCTCCACACAATATTATTATAGTGGGAAGAAACAGTAGTTTAAATGTCACTACAGGCTGTACAATATTAAAGGAGGTAGCGAGTATACATGCCGGTGTGACCGAGATCTATCTTATGGATAATGCTAACTTAACATATGTGATGGTACATGGATGGAGCCAGTTACAGCATGTAAGACCTAGGACGGCAGTATACCTAGGTAATGAAGCTGAATACATAGATTATTATATAACTTTTTCACCGTCGAAAACCCTCCAGATGAATCCGGTGGTATATTTGGATGGTGATGGAGCCACTGCATATTTATCTAGTATCATAGTCGCCAGGGGGATGGAGGATGTAGATATAGGTGGAACAGCATATTTAAATAAGAGGAATACAAAGGCGGAGATATTATCCAGAGTTATTGCGAAGGATGGAAGTAGGGTAGTATCTAGAAGTAAAATCGTCGGCTCTGCAGAAGGATCGTCAGGACACATAGAATGCGATGGCTTACTCCTATCGAATGACTCGGAGATAGTGACGATTCCAGAATTAATTGCTAAGCATAATAATATTAGACTTACTCATGAAGCCTCGATAGGTAGGATAGCGGAGGAACAGATTCTATATCTAATGTCTAAGGGGTTTAATGAGGACGAGGCGAAGGAAATTATAGTTAGAGGATTTATGAAGATAGATATACCCGACTTGAGTGGAGAGATGAGAAAGACTATAGAGCAGGCTATTATAGTGGCTTCAAGAGGATTATAAAAAGTTATTAGGATTCGGATTTCTTAATCTTCTCATAGAATAATGGGTGATGCTCCTTAGCGAACTCCTTCAGTATCGACACCCTTCTAAACATCGCAGTAATCATAGGCTTATGTTACTGTGAACGTACATTTAGCCATTCTATTAAATGCGTCACAGAACCTCGCGTTATATGGGCAGGCATATTTACAATATCTACATCCGATATATTTTTCTCGTCTACAACCACGATACCATCCGATCTCTGATACGTTGCTCCAGTAGGACATGCCAGACACATTCCACATATACTTGAGGCATTCTTCGATAATATTTAAATATCGAATTGATTAACCATTATAGAGATTGCCGATGAATAAGCATATATATGAACGGATTCTAGTATGTAGAGCCGTAAAAAACCTGTTCCTATACCCAGATAATACACAGATATCAAACATCCATAATATAATTAACGAGTTGAATCATAGAATCAGGGATTTAAACCTATATGAAGAGTTGCTTAGGCTAATGAATGAGCTCAGAATGATGATAGACTCTATTGATAGGGAGCTTTTGATAAGTACATATACCTCATTATTCATAACTAACTTCCCGAAAACATTATGCCCACCATATCTACATATCTATACTGATTCAGACGTGATTAAAATACAGTATGATATTATGAAGACCCTTAATTCCCTAGGCCTATTTGTTGATAAGGAATTTAAAGATCTACCTGACCACATATCACTATTGATTGAATTATATGAAGCTATCTTATATGGTTATTACAACTATAAACTAGATTATAATATTGTAAAATATATTTTTGAGAAGTACATTCTGCCTTGGCGAGGTAGGTTCTCTAGATGCCTCTCCAGAGAAGATGAGACTAAGGTATATTCATTGGGAGGGGAAATTCTGGATTTGTTTATAGAGGCTGAAGAGAGTTTATTATAGATTATTATAATAGATTCTAATTGTGAAGAGAGTATATTATTTGATTTCAGCTATAATTATAATTGTAATTATAATTGGGGTGGTTTATCAAATGATTTTATTTAGGAGGGAGAGTGCTAAGGATGTTATAGAAAGTTTAATGGATGGTGTCGAAAAATCTATTTCCGTATCGAGTGGAAGTTTTAAAGATGGGGGCTATATACCTATGAAATATACATGTGATGGCCAGGATATATCGCCGTCATTACACTGGGAGAATATTCCGGCTAACACAGAATCCATAATGATCCTAGTATACGATCCAGACGCACCTATTGGATATTTTATACATTGGGTAATCTATAATATACCTACCCACATAAGTACTTTGGATGAGGGTGAGTCGGGCGGAGGCAAAGTAAGTTCATTAGGTATTGAGACTGTAAACGACTTCGGTAGACTGGGTTATGGAGGACCGTGTCCACCGCCTGGAAAACCTCATAGATATATATTTGTCGTATTTGCCCTAGATACTCTATTACCATCTAAGGAGAGTAAAGTCAAGTCTCTAGATATATTGAAAGAGGCTCGTGGACATATATTAGCATATGGCTCGATAATGGGATTATATGGCAGATGACTACTTATATGACTTAATTATCTCTTCGATCCCTCTATATGTTTTTTCTATATAATCCTCCCTAGCATTATACCCCATATGCCCTATCCTTAATCCATTTAACCCTATTAGCCATGTTGTAGATATCATTATATTATAATTCTTAAGAAGCTCCTCAGCTATATGCCTTGCATCATAGTTATTATTTAATAAACCAACTGTTACAGTGGGAGATTCAAAACCGTCTTCGGGAAGCTTCTCGATACCTATTGAGGAAGCATACTCAATCGATAGTTTAGAGATTTTGCGATGTCTATATTCTATATTTTTAATCCCTTCATCGAGGATCCTATCTACAGCCCCTTTAATTGATAGTATGATCGGTGATGAAAGTGAGACTGGATAGGGGTGATGCTTCCAAAGATCTTTATACTCGATCCAAGTCTTTAAATCATTTAAAAACCCCTTATGGGATTTTCTATCCAATATATAGTTAGTCAGTTTTTCACTAAGCATAAATGGCGTAACTCCGGGTAATGCTCCTAGAGCCTTCGATGAATAGCCAATACATGCATCTATCCTCCATTCATCAGATTTATATTCGATAGCTCCGAAAATAGACACGGCATCAACTATAAAGAACGTGTTGTCTAGAATCACAGACGATATCGAGTCAATATCCTCAAGTAACCCAGTAGACGTCTCGCTATGTACTAGAAAAACAGCCTTTGGAGCTATCGACTTCAATATATACTCCAGTTCACTAACATTAATTCTCGAGCCGATTCTCTCTGAAGCAATATTAACGGGTTTACCACCATATAATTCAGCGATTCTTCTAAACCTATCTACAAAAAATCCCCTTCCAATGAATATAATGTAGTCACCTTTATCTAATATACTATTTAATATCATCTCTACTACTGAAGTCGCTTGGCCGGGATACAGGTATACATCCGACTTTGTCCCAAATAACCTTTTTAATTTATTTACAGTCTCCCAATATAGTTTAAGGAACTCTTCTCCATAATGGGGTATAAATCTGCTATTAGCCTCTTTAACAGCCTCGGGATATGGGTTTGACGGGCCTGGAATCATTAAAAGCGGGTCAACCATCTTAACCACCATCTTAAATCAGATCTGGAGTCACATACCACTCAATTATCCACCTACCATCTTCATCTAGAAGGCATAATATGCCGGAATACCTTATCTTTACAGCCTCACGATCTACATTAAGTAATACAGTGACGAGTTTAGATAGATGCGGTAGGTGGCCGACGAGCATAATATCCTCATCGAACTCGCCAACCTTCCTCGCCCAAATATTCGGGTCGTCTAAAGGCGATAATCCTTCAGCCTCATAAATATCCTTAACATTAAGAATCTCTCCGATGATCTCGGCGGTCATCCGAGCCCTTGTCTTGCCACTATGGAATATTTTACTGATTTTTACGTGCTTAGAGGCTAGGAATCTGGCTATGGCCTGAGTCTCTCTAATACCTTCTTCCGTAAGCTTTCTATCAGGGTCTACCTCCTTAGGATATGCTTTACCATGTTGCATAATGTATAACCGTCTCATACATAATTAAACTATATGAAGCCCTACATATATCAGGATTCTATTTAAAATATTAAGCGAATTCTCTTATTCATAATGTATATAGACTATAGAGATAAAAAGGAAATTGGGAATACTGGAGAATTTGTGTCAGCAATTGGATTAGGGACATGGAGAATTAAGGATTATGACACAGCATATAAAACGTTTCTACATGCATTTGAGAGTGGAATTGATAATGTAGATACAGCCGAAATCTATGATAGTGGGAGGGCCGAGGAGTTTGTAGGTAGAGTTGTAAAGGCTTTTGGAAGAGATAATATATTTATCACAACGAAATTAGCTCCATATAGTTTAAGTGATAAGTATTCGGCCGTGAAAGCTGCTGAAAACTCCCTTAAAAGACTAGGTATTAAATATGTCGATTTAATCTTGATCCATTGGAGTGAACCCTCATTAAATTTAGTTAATCAAATAAGGAACCTCGAGTACCTTATAACCAGGGGATATACAAGATATATTGGGGTAAGTAATTTTACAGTTAGTGAATTAGATATAGCGATCGAGAATCTATCTAAACATGATATCGTAGTTAATCAAGTTAAATATAGTATATTAGATAAGAGGGTTGAGAGGGAGGGACTACTTGATTATTGCATCCGAAATAAGATATCTATCCATGCATACACGCCTTTAGAGGGGGGATTAGTAGCACATAATGAGATATTAAAACAGGTAGGAGAGAAATACAATAAATCTCCGATTCAAATAGCGTTAAATTACTTAATTTCACATACAAGAGTCATCGCGATACCTAAGACTGAAAATGAAGAACATCTTACAGAGATTATAAATAGTATGGGGTGGAGACTGGATCAGAGGGATTTAGACATACTATCTACTATTGAAGATATTCTTTACTAGCCTCCCGGTGTTCCACGGAAGACAGCATCCTTCCAGACCATATCCCATAACGTGGACTCACTGAAAACCTCCCTCTTTATAATCATCTCCTTAATCCTGATCAATAGAGAATGATGGAGGACTTCATCCTTTAGAATAGCTTCTAATAGGAACTTCATAGCCCTATCCTTTATCTCAGGAATTAATGACTCTACTCTTTTAATCATATCCTCCTCAGTTTTAATGTGATCATCAATCTCACCGCCGATCTTCCCAAACTCAGACTCCTCTATAAGCTTTTTATAACCCTCCTCCATCACGGAGAGAGATTTGAATATAAGTGAGTGCTTATATGAATCCTTCGCAACCGCATTAAGAATAGCTTTAACAACGAGATTCTCAATCTCATTACTCAGCCTCTCAAGGTTTTCAGCATATTTCTCCTCCAGCTTAGAATATTTTAACCATAATTCCTTATAACTCATCTTTTTTCACATTAATAAGGAATATATTGGATATTTAATTAGGATTCCACTGTAGTGATGATTCTCTATAGATATTTTAGGGCTCCTTATAGAAGCCAATCATCATAGTTCAGTATATCGAGCCCTAGTCATCGCCCATATTACAATATATTGGACATAGATTTAAATTATTATACTTTTATATCCAACCTTAAAATCGGTGATGTAATATCATATAATTTTATGAAAGCTATTGTATTAGAGGAGATAGGTAAGACTCCTG
>DQXH01000113.1 GCA_011043415.1 Thermoprotei archaeon
GTATTATTATTTTGGAATTTGGTGTTACTATATGAATATTCTGGATAGAGAGGGGTTTGGATTATGGAGCATTGTAGCGAAGAACGCATTTAAAAGTATATTTAAAAGGGTGAATTATGAAGAACTATCTAAAGGAGTGAGTAGTATTCCTCCTGAAGAAGAAGTAGCTATTTATATCCATATCCCATTCTGTAGGGGTATATGTCTATATTGTCCATACGTCAGGTATCCAATTGGTAAAGATGATAAGATTGTATCTAAATATATCGATTCCCTTATCGATGAGATTAGATTGTATGGAGAATTACTTAAAGACCTGAATCTAAAGATCGTCGATGTACATATGGGCGGTGGGACTCCAAGTATATTACATGGAGAGGATTTTAGGAGAATATTAGATGCTTTATCAGAATATTTGGGAGCTGGAAATAGTATAGCTATTGAAGGTAATCCAGAAGATCTTAGTAATGAAGATCATGTATATGATTTAGTTGATAATGGTGTTGATGAGGTCAGTCTAGGTGTACAGTCATTTAATGATAAAGTTCTCAAGAGACTTGGTAGGAGACATGATAAAGATAAGTCGATAAAGGCTATAGAGAATCTACGTGATGCCGGTATAAAGTATCTTAATATTGATATGATGTATATGATCCCTAGTAGAAATGATGAAACTCCTCAGACTGTAGAGGAATGGTCTGAGGATCTTGATGAAGCGTCTAGATATGATGTAGATGAGATCACATGCTATCCAACATTAATAACTAATTACTCAATTGGATATAATCTAGTTAGAAAAGGTAGAATTATACAGCCTAGTAAGAAGGTATTTAAGGAAATGATTTATCTAACTGAAGATATATTACCGTCAAAAGGGTTTAAACCCGTTGAGATATATGGATACTCTAAAGAAGGATGGAAATATGTTACTGTAAACTATGAGATGGAAGGCCCTTTAATAGGCTTAGGATGTGGTGCAATGGGTTTCACAGGTAGATTTGAATATATTAATACATGTTCAGTCTCTGATTATATAAATTCAATTAAAGAGAATAGGCTTCCCATAGCCGGTTCTAGATATGTAGATGTTAAAGAGAGGATAATTAGATACATAAATAGTAGGCTATTTGTATGTAGAAAACTTAATTATAAAGATTTTAAGGATAAATTTAAAGAAGATTTTGATAAGGCTACTAAAGGAATAGGATTCATTAAATTTTTAAAATTTTTAAGATTTATAGGCAGTATAAAGTATGATTCCAGTGGAATTAGATTAACGAGAAGAGGGTTATTTACTGCCCATCAGATTTGTTGGTCATTCGTATTAAATGTCCCATGTAGAATGTCTGAAGAATATATGAAGGAAGCCTGGCCAGATAAAGTAGTTATACCTTAAACTATGAGCGGATCATTAAAACATTCTCATATCTTATTTTTATAAATAAAAGATAAAGTAAATATAAAACGAACTTAATATCATATATTGATGTCATTATATATTTAATCTATATAAGCATCTTCATATCCGTTATCATTGTAGTTAGGTATCTTTATTATGCTAAAGTCCACGGTATATCACCTAAAGATCTAAATAGAATGCTTAAGGAGAAGGGAATCTCGAGGTTTAAGCTTATAATATCTCCTTTAATAGGTAAATATTATGTCTTATCTGTAAGATCGGCTTAAGATACGAGGTTTTAAAGATAGTAGTTATTGCTATATTTATGGCATCCTACATGGGAATCATGGCTCCGTTAATCGGCTTTCTAGCTGATAAGCAATATCATATTATTATGGATGATGCCCCAGGCATTCCTTTACGCATTTTTAATATTATTTTTTAATCGGCCTTCCATTCGCACTATAGCATTATTATCTCATTAAGAGTGGAAGGGTTGAAGAGATATAAAGAGAAAACTATTAATTGTAATTAGCTAATTATAAATATCAGTAACTTTTATTTTTTAAACTTTTGTCGTTAAAAGATTTATTAGGACATGAAGAAATATAGCGTAGGTATCCTTCTATATAGATTTAAAATGGAAAGCTTGAGGTCTTGCTTGTACATCCTGGCAGACCATTTTGGGCTAAAAAGGATGAGGGAGCGTGGTCTATTCCTAAGGGATTAGTAGAGGAGAATGAAGCCATCTTAAGCGCAGCTAAAAGAGAGTTCAAGGAGGAGACGGGGATCAAGATAGACAGTAAGTTCATCGATCTAGGGAGTTGAAGCAGTCTAGTGGGAAGATAGTTCATGCATTCGCTCTTGAGAAAGATTTAGAAGTTAAAAGAGTTAAGAGCAATACGTTTAAGCTTGAATGGCCAAAGGGTTCGGGGATAATATTCGAACATCTAGAAATCAATAAGGCTAGATGGTTCGATATCGAAGAGGCAAAAAGAAAGATATTAAAAGGACAGAAAGAGTTCATAAATAGGCTAATAAATAGTCTCTGATATTTTCATACCACTTTTAACTTTATGTGATCTGATTCCCCTCTCCTATGTGAGCTCTTTAGTGCCTATTCCAATTTTTGAAAGTACTATTAGCGTTGACTTTATTATCCAATTCTTCCCTGTCTATAAACGTGGACGAGTTAAGGTTTATAAGGAAGTTGACTGAAGAATATCAGATCAACTGAGACATTTAAGGATATGGTGCCTGGTGACAATGTTAGATTATCTATGAAGTTTGATAGGCTGATAGTTTGTGTAGGTATGGAGAAGATAAATTATGAAGACGGATCCATAGGAGAGTTTGAATATGAAGCATTAAATACATACTCAGAATACCAATAGAGAAGGAGTAATATCCTCGATTACCATCCAGATGAAGAGAGGTATACAGCGGTGATTAATATGGGGTTGAAATAATCTAGAAGATATGCTGTATTTAGGTTAAGTAGCCAGGTAGTTACTATTGAAGAGTTGGGGAGACTACTTATAAGGATAGCTAAATTATACCTGCTACTAGAGAAGCTGAGTAAGGTTGAGAGAGGATTGATATAATCATTTAAATTATATAATTATTAGGAGAGTCGGCTATATTGAATATATTGTATGATGTGGCTATCCGAGTTAATTATAATAGGCTTTATAATTGGATTCATTCTAGGCGTCATTAAGAGAGGGGGGATTACCGCTGGTATAATATATGGCATCATAGGCGGGATAGCTCTTCCAACCGCATTTATAGTATTATCATTCATACTTACATCCCTATTCGTTATAATAGCCTTAATTATAATTGTTTCAGTCGTAAGCTATATAATAGGATGGATTCTATAATAGGTGGTTACATGAAAGACTTAACCGAATATATTATTGAATATGCTAAGAAGTTGGGTGACTATATCGTAAAAATGCGTAGAGATTTCCATATGTATCCGGAGTTGAAGTATGAAGAGTTTAGAACCTCGGAGATAGTCTCGAATGAACTAAGTAAACTGGGTTATGAAGTTATGAAGGTAGCCAAGACTGGGGTAGTAGGTATATTAAGGGGTTCTAGAGAGATTACTGTGGCGTTAAGGGCGGATATGGATGCACTTCCAGTTAAGGAGGAGAATGATGTTCCATATAAATCTAGAGTCGAGGGTAAGATGCATGCATGTGGACATGATGCACATACAGCGATGTTGCTAGGTGCTGCACATATTTTGAAGGAGATAAGTGATGAATTAGATGGGAGTATTAAATTAATTTTCCAGCCCGCTGAGGAAGGTGGTTTAGGTGCTAAGAAAGTAGTTGAGGAGGGAGTTCTAGATGATGTAGACGCTATATTTGGTATACATGTATGGGCAGAGCTACCAAGTGGATTAATTGGAATTAGGAAGGGGCCTATGATGGCGTCTATGGATGCATTTAAAGTAGTTATAAGGGGTATGGGTGGACATGCAGCGTCTCCACATGAAGCGGTAGACCCGATTGTAATAGCAGCCGATCTAGTTAATGCATATCAAAAAATTGTTACACGTGAGATCGATCCACTTGAACCTGCTGTAATTACGGTGGCTAGTGTAAAGGCGGGGACGGCATTCAACATCATACCCGAGTACGTTGAGATGCTTGGGACTATTAGAAGCTTTAATAAAAAGGTTAGAGACTATATTGTGAAGAGGATGGGTGAGATTACTTCAAAATGCGCCGAGGCCTTGAGAGCTGAAGCTAAATTTGAGATTACGGAGGAGTATGTACCACCTACGGTCAATGACCCTGAACTTGCTGAATTCGCTAGAGACATATTAAGTAAATTAGGTGTTGTAGTCGAGCCCAAGCCTACCATGGGAGCGGAGGACTTCTCGTTCTACCTCGAGAAGACTAGAGGACTATATATAGTATTGGGAATTAGGAATGAGGATAAGGGGATTATATATCCACATCACCACCCGAAGTTCAATGTTGATGAGGATGTACTATGGATGGGTAGTGCAATATATGCGTTATTGGCATATGAATACCTTAGATCTAGGAAATAGATTATAAGTTAAATCTGGTTAAATCAAACTAAAATTTTTAACATTATCCAATGGAATAAATTTATATGCTTATGAATCAAAATATCCTGATTATATCTGAGATTAGAGGAATTTTTGAGGAATTCTTTAGGAGATTCCTCGGTTTTATACCAGGGTTCCTGGAAGCATTAATTATATTGATAATAGGTTATGTCATAGGCAAGTTGATTGGGAGTCTCATCAAAATATTTCTACAGAAGGTTCTTGGATTAGATAAATGGCTTGAGATGAAGGGTCTTGAAGACGCTATATTTGGAATTAGTATATCATCTTTCATAGCAAGTTTAGTTAAGTGGTATATCTACTTCATCTTCATCTCATCCGCTATAACATATCTAAACATACCTACTCTATCGGAGTTCCTGGATAAATTTATCCTATATTACCCAAGGATCATAGCATTTGCGACATTGATATTATTTGGTTTAATTGCAGGGGAATGGCTTAGGGAGAAGATTCTAGAGACTAATATAGTATTTAAGGAGGCTATCGGATCGGGGATCAAGTTCCTCTCTGTATTAGTTACTATAACGATAGCGCTACAGGTATTGTATATAGATGTAACTCCGTTAATCTGGATAATCACGATTTTGATAGGCGGATTCGTGCTTACCCTGTCTATAGCGGTTGGAATCGGACTGGGCCTTGCCCTTAAAGACGAGCTTAAGCCATATGTAAAGGAGTTTATGGAGAGGATTAGGAAAGAGAGTGATGAGAGTTAATATACCCCCCTCATTCTTTGCAATCGCGCCATTGAAGATACTTGGTGCAGTAACATCTACACTCCTTGTACTAGCTGTAATAGCCATTGGAGGTGGTGGTGAAGAAGTAGCTATAGTAATGTCCCTCGCATTAGCAGGTAATTTATCGGGAGTCCTACTATGGTCGAGGGTACTATCCTACTCAAGGAAGTATGTTACGGGATATATCGGCGGGTATGTAGGGATATTCATAACCCTTATACTATTATATGATAAGAGTATAACGTCGATATACGTCGCCTCATTCCTCCTAATATTTATGATGAACCTCACATACCTATCAGCAATGTTCCTAGTAGCTGAGGAATACCGTGATAAACTAGGGGAGATGATGAGTAAATTAGAGAGTGTAGGTGGATGGGCGTGGGTAGCTGGATTAGGTATCGGCGCAGCTATAGTAGATCTACTTGATTACATTACACTAATAACATTATTGACTCTAATCAGCTTTATCGGAATACTATTATCAATAGTTTTACTGGCCCCCAGCATCATCAAGAGGGTTATAGAAGGATTTAAAAAGGATTTAGGTCTACTCCCACTCCTCGATATGAGTCTACAGAAGATCATAGAATATGAAGAAACCATCCCAGAGACTATATTATCAGGAATCCATGTCATATTCAGCGGCAGTATAATGAACTTCCCGATATATATTAGATTTAGGGGGATCAGTAGGGAAAGACTATTACTGTATTCAGCTATATTAACGCAGTTCCTAGCATTTGGATTAGTATATAGCCAGCTTATAACCTACTTGAAGGGACTAGGATACGTAGATTCATTTATATACATATTCTCCATGGTCGGCTCTGTAGTATCAGCATTAATGTACCCTAGGGCGGGGAAAGTCACTACGATCTCAAAGTACTTGATATCCTCAAACATCCTGAGGATAGCCCTCTTTATAATGCTAATAATCTTGGAATATACGCCGCCTATCCTAAAGACAGCCATACTAATCTTATTCGCTGTTATAGATGGATATACATGGGCGTACATCGTTATAATCCTTAACCTGATAGCTATTAAACATTCGAAGGAGGAGGTTGGGATATCAAACTTCATTAGGAATATAGGAAATTTAATTGGAGCATTTGCAAGTGGACTTATAATATCACTATTCAATATAGAGTTAAATTTCTTCATCGGGATAATCGTATTATCACTGAGTACAATACTCTATGTAAGGATAGTTAAATAATCGACCTACACTTTAAACATTATTTACTATAAATAGACATCCTCTATATCAGAGACCATGTATAGCGAGATATCTATATTACTCGAGAAATTAACTAGACATCCTCTATATCATCTACTAGGAATAGCCGATGATAAATTAATATATAATTCTACTAGAGAAGGGTCGACGGATCTTTGGATGGCTAATCTCGACGGATCGGGAGAAAAGATTTTAGCTAGGAATGTGATAGACGTGTCGAGGCCTA
>DQXH01000069.1 GCA_011043415.1 Thermoprotei archaeon
ACTGTATTATCTCCAAGGACCCCGAGGTATAGCAGGCCTTAGGTGATCAGTATGGAACTTAAGCCTATTATCGAGTTGATTAAGGAGAATGACCCGATCGAGATAGCATCTAAATTATATGAAACTTATAAAGATGTAGATTATAAGTTCAATGCATTTATTACACTAAGGCCGTGGGAGGATATAGGAGAGGATATAAAGAAGGCTAGAGGGGAATTGAGAGGGATTATAATACCGGTTAAGGACAATATATCTACTAAAGGAATATTAACTACTTGTGGAAGCAGGATTTTAAAGAATTATATCCCACCATACGACGCTACGGTAATTAGACATCTAAAGAAATATGGTATTGTAGTGGCTGGGAAGACTAATATGGATGAGTTCGCTATGGGGAATACAAATGAGAATAGTTTCTATGGTCCAGTATATAACCCATGGAATAAAGACCATGTTCCAGGAGGGAGCAGTGGAGGAAGTGCGGTAGCTGTAGCATATAATGGATTTATCGCATTAGGGAGTGATACTGGAGGTAGCATTAGACAGCCTGCAGCATATAACTATGTACTTGGGCTAAAGCCTACATATGGCTTAGTCAGTAGACACGGATTAATCTCATACGGAGAGAGTCTAGAGCAGATCGGTCCTATCGCAAGATTCACGAAAGATCTTGCTTATATAACATATATAATTAGCGAGTATGATGAAAACGATATTACAATGCCTGAGGATCATAGGAGAGTAAAGATGAGGGAAAATTTAATAAGGTTTATAGAGAAAGGAGTGAGTATCGAGCCGAAGACATATAGAATAGCATATTCAAGTAAATTTATCGACTACGCAGATCCCATGGTTTCAACTAAGATACATAATGTTATAGATAAACTTGATAGCGAGGGGTTTAAACTTGAGGATATAGATTTAGGTTATCTAGAAATGGGATTACCTGTATATTATATCATTGCAATGGCTGAGGCATCATCAAATCTAGCGAGATACGACGGAACAAATTATGGACTGAGGATAAAGGCTATCGACTATTGGATCGCTGCAGGCAGATCTAGGGCAGACGGATTTGGAGCCGAGGTTAAACGTAGAATTATACTAGGAAGCCTAATTACAATGAAAGGATATGAGAATAAATATTATATCAAGGCGCTTAGATTAAGAAGAGCTATTAGAGATAAATTAATTCAAGTCTTAACTAAATTCGATTTTATATTGACTCCGACTGCTCCAACTCCACCTCCTAAATTCGGTGAAGCACTAGGTCCTGAGGGATATATTCTAGACTTGTATACCGTAATACCTAACCTAGCAGGTTTACCAGCGTTGAATATACCAGCAGGATTTGTAAATGGGTTGCCGATCGGTATACAACTTATTGGAAACTACTTTAGCGAAGATGAATTGATACTTATATCAAGCTATCTCGAGGATAAGATTTATAATCCTCGTATGACACCAGGTGGAGATTGATGAAGGATATAATTAAAATTATAAAGAAGGTAATGAAACTCGTCATGATCCAGGAAGACCCCTCTAAATATGTCGAGGATGCTGAAAAGATCCTCAAATTATTTGATGAGATCGATAGGTATTCAGAGTATATAGAGGATTTAGAGCCGTTGTATCACCCGATAGGACATGAGGTAAGGCTTAGGAAGGATGAAGCTAAGGAGATGAGGATAGATATGAAGAAAATTACATATACTGAAGACGGCTATGTAGTAGCACCGCCTTTAAGAGGTAAAAAGAAGATATCATAGCCTTCTATAAGTTAGATAGAATATTACTGATTAGGCCCGTCCTCTCATTCTCAGATATAATATTTAAAATTAATTTGGTATGAGTCCTTTCTACATATTCGATCCTTTGAAGCTTCTTAACGAAATCATCCAACTCATGTCTCGTTCTAAACCAGCCGATTACCGTAATATCATACTCCCCAGTAATGTCATATACAGACGTTATATTAGGTTCTCGAGATACAATCTCTTCAACCTCTCTAAGTCTCCCTCCCTTAACCTTAATATCTATTAAAACGGGATAAATATAGCCAAGATTCTCAATATCTATATCAACAGTGTACCGTCTTATAACACCTAAGTCTTCAAGCCTCTTTATCCTAGCTTGTATAGTCCCCACAGAAACGTTTAGACGGCGTGCAATCTCCCTCGATGAAAGTCTCGAATTCTCAATTAGAGTAGAGATAATCTTGAGATCAAGTTTATCTAGATCCAGATCCCTCTTCATATTTAATATATTACTCTAGGTTATTTATAGACATTTGTCGATTTAAAATTTAATTTAATATACAAATATTTAATTTGATACAGTTTCTTAGATATCCTGATAGACAAATGTCGAATTCATCTTTATTTTGCACGAGTAAATTTATCTAAGTATATTTGGTTAAACGGTGTATAACCATGGATATATTCAGCAGGTTAGATGAAGACGGTATTAGGTGGATTACACTGCAGTTTATGGATATCAAGGGATATATTAAGGAGGTTACAGTTAAACGTAGTAAGATTGATGAAGATTCATTTGCGAGAGGCGTACCTAAGCTTGATGGTAGTAGTATCGAGGGGTTTACAAGTATCGAAGAAAGTGATTTAACCCTTAAACCAGTTATAAATACATATGTTAAGATTCCATGGAGAAGCGGATTAGCTAGATTTATATCTGAGGTGGTTGAGAAGGATGGTAAACCCTATGAGAAGGATGGGAGGATAATTTTGAGAAGAGCATTAACCGCATATGACGCAGAGGGCTTTACACCATATATAGGTATTGAGATGGAGTTCTTCGTATTCAATAGAGTAGAGATAGATATGACTACTCCATACACTGGAATGAGCTATAGAATTTATAGCGATGAATCCCCCCATAATACAACCGGATATCCTAGGATGTATAAGAAAGGATACTATCCAGCCACTCCATTAGATACCCTATTTAACTATAGGATGAAAATAAGTGATCTTTTAGCAGAGTATTTCAACTGTGAAGTTGACGCACATCATCATGAGGTAGCTACTTCTGGACAAGTGGAGCTTGATATAAGATACTCTACACCATTATCTACTGCAGATAATGTATTAAATGTCAAATATGTTGCAAGGAATATTGCAGATGAGATGGGTTATGTAGTTACATTCATGCCTAAACCATTATATGGAGATAATGGATCTGGGATGCATACACACATTTCTATATGGAGAGAAAATATAAATCTATTCTATGATCCAGACGACGAATACGCTGAGTTAAGTCAATTAGGTAGATATTTTATAGGCGGATTAATCGAGCATGGCAGAAGCTTAGCCGCCTTAGTAGCACCTACGGTAAATAGTTATAAAAGATTGATTCCTGGGTATGAAGCGCCTGTATATCTGGTGTGGTCTAAAGCTAATAGAAGCGCTGCTATACGGGTGCCGATGTATCTTAAGAGGGATTATAATAAGAGAATTGAGTTTAGGCCGCCTGATCCATCTGCTAATCCATATATAGCTTTAGCGGCGATACTCCTAGCTGGTTTAGATGGAATTAAAAAGAAGATAGATCCGGGTGACCCGATAGACAGAAATATTTATGAGATGAGTATTGATGAATTGAGGAGGTATAATATTAAGATGCTTCCTAGAGACCTGTATGAAGCGCTTAATGAATTGAAGAGTGATGATACATATTTAAAACCCTATTTCTCCTCAGAATTCCTAGATACATATTATGATATAAAGCTTAAGGAATACAAGTCGATATCAGAATACCCGACTACACCAGAGCTATACTATTACTTTTCCCTATAGTAGTTTTGAAGAGTCACAATGCATTTTAGAGGATGAAAACTATATATAATTTTATATTAGAGTTAATGGATTAAGAGTGTAAATAATGGGGTTGTGAGGATGGCAAATATATTTATATTTGATACCCTCATGTCAAGCTATATCCATCCATGGAGAAGTAGCATCGAAGAGGGTAAATTAAAGATTCTCCTTGATAACTACGAGAGGAGGGTAGGTATTCTATATGAATATATAATTGTTTGGAAGAGGGAGGCGAGTCACCCTTATCTAGTTAGGGAGCCTAAGGGTGTTGTAGTAGGAGAAGTTATTTTAGATGTACCTCCTGATGTAGTTATGGTTATCGATCAATATGAGTTTGCGCCTAGGAAGAATTATAGGGTTGAGGAGAAGATTAGGCTTGAAAATGGAAATATAGTGGATGCATTTGTATATGTATGGAGGGGAGACAATGTACATGAATCTGAAGAAGAGTTTAAGACACTTCTTCCACAGGATAAAATACCAAAGTGGGCTTCAAAAGAACTTGAGGAGTCCGAATAGATAGTTAACTAACCAAGACGATGAAAATTAAGAGAGTTTTTACACTATTTGGTCCACCTATAATAGGGCTTTTTATACTTGTAGTAATTGGAACAATATTATTTTCAATATTCGAGAACATCAGTCTATTCGACGCATTCTACTGAACGATCACAGTTTTATCGACTGTAGGATTTGGGGACATCACACCGACGACAATCAGAGGTAAGATCTTATTTATCTTCCTAATCGTCTTTGGATTAGCATTATTCGGATATTTCATTAGTCAAGTATCTAGTCTATGGTCTAAGGAGAAGGCTGCTAAAATATCCATAGACATGATTAGTGAGGGTAAACTTGATATTATAGAGTATAGAGTTGGTAAGAGATTATTAAGAGGTATATTGTATCAATTTATAGGAGAGACGGTACTCAGATCACAACGCCGAGTGACAACATAGTCTTGAGAGAGAATAGGCCTGTTCTAATAGGATTATCTGAAGATTTTGATAAAGTCGGATGTTTTATAGAAGAGTGAGTATGGCAGACTTTCTAAGGAGGCGTAAATAAGTTTGATATAATACTCTGGATCATATACATTTCTTTCAGACCATCTCTCAACTGGAATAGGTCCGTAGACTGACATAATATATCTAACTAAATTTACTTTGGAAGTGCCGAGGGCCTTGATAACTTTACTTATGACCCCGCCATATCTTATTTTACGTATCGATTTGGTGACAATAAGCTTAGTTGGATCGACCCTGAAATTCCTTATCAGAGACTTATATTTATCTAGTATTTTAATAGATTCACCTGTTAGGAACTTAAATTCACTGTAATCCTTAGCATCTGCAAGCTTATCGATAACCTCCATCTGAAAATCTTTAACTATATCCGGGGCATCTTTCCTAATCAATTCAATGCCCTTAACCTTAAGTCTATTGTCGTAACTAACTCCGAAATATCTGTTGATAGATCCGACATACTTTAAGGATCTATTAACTGGGATATACAACCATTTGTAGTGGAAATCTATCTCCATTCTAAAGCCAGTCTTCTCTGAAATCTCCTTGCATAATAGCAGGTAGTCAGATAGCGACGCATCTTCCCTAGTGACAAATATGCTATCGACAAGCGCATGCACTACCCTGAATCCCCGTGCTTCAGCTATGTTAATAGCCTTAAGAAGAATATCTCTAGCATATGAGGTAACAGCTTCATACGCCTCTATCTTCCCGAATCTAGCGTTTCTATATCCTAGATACCCGAAACTCGCGACTAAAATCCATTTTAAGGCTCTTTGCCTAGCATCTAGAATCGGGTCGCCCCTATCCCTAGATAAATCCTTTAAGAGTATCCTTCTATTGACGAGCAACTCCATAGCCCTTGATACTATAGACCTCCTATCTAGGCAGATCCGATGCTCGGATTCCGGAGCTATAATATATCTTTTACATCCAATATAGTTTACGGATTCATTACCGATATTATACTTCGCTATTATAGACGGATATAAACTTGTGAAGTCGCATTGAGCTACATTCCAGTATAGACCTGGGGATGGAGTATATACATAGCCGCCTCTATCAATCTTAGTAAGTCTATCCACATCCTTAAAATTCTCGATGTCAACCCTTACATCAGGTATTAAATACTTTAGTTTAAGTGCTTCAATAGATTCTATCGTTGTTAAAATCTTACCTATGCTATATCTAGAGACTTCATCTAAACCTACTCTAGATAGTCTTGATAACTCTATAAAACCCGGGAATTCAGACGGCTTCAACACACTTCTTGAGTAATCTATTTTAATATAATTCCTTAAATCAATCGACTTAGATAGATATTTAAATACTTCAGTATATCCAGCTTCAATGACATGCGGCCTAAAATTATTTACAGATTCTATTAGTTCACCTAAACTATTATAATATTCTATAAAATTTTCAGGCCCCTTATAGAACTTTACTTTAAAAGATTTTGGCGGATACTTAAAGGGATAATATACGTCTCCATACCAATCCAATAACTGAATATACATTCTTCGGATACTAGGATACTCGTAATATATGCTTAGAGGATCTTCAAGCATCTCGAGGTTATTTATATCAACAAGTGTAAATGGCGATAAATTATAGTCTAATAAAAGATGGATCTTTATACTAGGAAAAAGGTTCCAGAGTCTAATACTATGATATCCGCTGAAAATCTTAATCATTTTGTAATATGTCTCTAGATCCACAGGCGTTAAAACCCATATATCTCGGTGTACTCTATACCATGGGGGGATATACCACGTATCCCGATAGAAGTCGTCAATATATTCCTTGTTACGATAGATTATCCTTTTAATCAGATAGGGAT